>JBCCYK010000376.1:0-4176 GCA_039189905.1 Planctomycetota bacterium | reverse complement strand
CGCGATATCCCTGGCAGGCCCGCGTCCCCGCAGAGCCTGCTTCCGTTTCTCGCGGCGGTGGAAATTTATCGCAACGCTCTCTCACGGACAAATCACTCGGACACCACCGCCATGCCTCCGAAAATCCATCAGCCCTAGCGACCCACGAAATTCCCGGATGGACCGAAAATCATGTCCCAAACACACATTGTCGTGATTCATGGCTTAGCTTCAAAGCCGCCGGAGGCCACGCTTCATGAACGTTACCGAAGGCATTTGAGCGAAAGTCTGCCCAACGAGTTTCCTGAAGCCCAATTTCACACCGTGTATTGGGCTGACCTCATGGGGTATTCTCCTCCGGATGGTCCTGAGGAGGACGAATACCAGGAAGACGGCGAGAACTTTCAAAGCTACTCGTTCTTTGAAGAAACCAAGTTTCTGCTTGGCGGACTCTTAAGAAGCAAGTCCGCCGACTTTGTTGAAGCAAAGATGAGTGAGGCGATGCAGAACCCAAAGCTGCACGCTACCGCCATTGGCTCCATTATCGATTCGTTGCCGGCACACCTTGCCGGAAAACCAGCACGTCGACTTTACGATCGTTTTCTTCCAGATTTGCATCGCTACTTCTTTGGTAATAGACGCAATGATGTTCTATCACGACTTACAGCGAAGCTCGAATCAATTCCTGAAAATGCCCACGTCTGTCTCATTGCCCATAGTATGGGCAGCATCATTGCCCTGGACGCTATCGTCTCTGGGCGACCAATCAACACGCTCATAACCATCGGATCGCCTTTGGGAATCACGGTAGTGCAGGAGCAGTTGGGACTTGATTCGGCAGCGAAAGAATCTTTGGCGACCAAAGTTGGGCACTGGTTCAATCTTTACGACCGTCTCGATGTCGTTGCCTTGGACAACGACTTAGCTGATGATTTTGAACCCATGATTGTCAACGATATCCGCGTGCGCAATTTTTTCGTCAACAAAGATGGGGAGCGCAATCACCACAAGTCTTACGGGTATTTAAGAACGCCCGAGCTTGGAGGAATTGTCCAGGAGCTGCTCTAGCGTTCAAAATTCGGCGACCGTATTCCGCCAGCACGCATCAGTTCTCGACGCCGCCAGCGTTTTGAGCAACTTATTCGAGACAGCGAATTGACCAACTTCGTGCAGTTCCAGGCTGACGTAGATCGCGTCGGTGTCCCCCACGTGTTTGTCGGTAGCCGAAGACTCGCAAACAGTAACGCGGTTGCAGTTGAAAGCTTAGAGCATTTTGCTAATTGATATAGGTCAGTTTCCGACTGGTCGGCATTTTGGGCGTTTCTCATTCACGGAGGTACCCCAATGAGAGCTTTAAGTATGGATTTTCGTGAACGGATCCTGGCGGCTGTTCTTGAAGGAAATGAAAGCATGTCGAAGATCGCGGCTCGGTTCTCGGTCAGCCACAAGGTTGCGCAGAACTCATCCATGCGATTGATTGCCAGGGAAGGCTGTTGCCCCAGACGATTGCCTGAATTGTTTCCGTAACGCTGGCTACATCCCAGTCACAGCTTCAAAGTTGAAGCAGCACTCCTACGGGTCGATCACTTCACAGCGAGCAAATCGGAGCATGGACCTGTCTCCGGCGAAAGCTGACCGTAGAACGCGTGCTCCGCGACTAACGATCCACTGTGTTCAGCCATTGTTCGGCGTCTTCGAGTTCGGGTGTTCTTCGGAAGTATTCGTGTTTTTGGATCAGGTCGCGGGCTTTAATGAGTTGGTCTTTGTCGGCGAAGAGGCGGGCTCGGTGGAGGTGGATGTCGGCGAGAAAGAGTGGCATGGGGCCTCGCTGGGCGATGAGGTGGGCTTCGTCCAGGAAGTGCTCCGGTGAGAATTGCAGTGAATCGGGAAGGGACGCATGCTGTCGTTTGTCATCGCAACGTTGCCACAGCCAGGCAAACCACGACGCGGTCAGCAGGGCTTTGGGGACGTGATGCATTGTTCCGGCGGCCCGTAGTCCGTTGAGAGCGTTGTCGAGTTCGGGGGCCAGGTCGCTGAGCGTGTCGGCGGTCGGCTGGCCCGAGAATTCCAGTATCGAGCGGTACAACGACGAACGTGCCAGCGTCAGGTGGTCCAGGGCGATGTCGAGGACCGAATAGCCGCCCTCGCCCCATTCGAGCGTTTGGGTTGCTCTGCGGGTGACTTCCTGGCAGGCGTCGAGTGCATCCGTGAGCGGCAAGGCGCTAGCCGCCGGTTTTGAGTCCGGCGTCGCATCGGAACGGCGGCTAGCGTCTTGCCGCTTACACAGGATGGACCAGGCGGCGCGTTCCGCCGGGGCGAGCAGCAGGTCGCAAAAACAGAAACCACGCAACGAGTAGAGCAGTTCATACTGCGACGAAGCAGCCTGCATCTGTTCGGCTTGTGCGAACAGTTCGTGGGCCTCGGCCGATTCGCCGTGCTGATGCAGCGCGTATGCGGCTTTTGTGGGTTTGCTCATGCGATGAAACGCATCCTCGCTGCGGTCCGCGAATTCGATGGCGCGGCGGCCGCTGAGCACCGACGAGGACAAGGCACCAAGCGTCAACTCCAATTCGCTCAGGTTGCTGTAGCTGGCTGCGGCCCCTTTCCATTTTTTCAGCTCAACGTCCATCTCACCGGAAATCCGCATGGGATCGCGGGCTTCGGTGAGGCGGCCGAGGGCGCGGAGGCTGAAGGAGGCTTCGCTCAGCAGCCAGGCCTGGTCGGGTTCGCTCAGGTTCGACGACAGACGACTCCACGGAGAATCGAAAAACGAAGCGATCGCACCTAGGTCTGAACCCAACGCTCCGAGTTTCTTCGTGCTGTATGCCTCTTCGCCGCGTTGGATGCGGTCCCAATAAATCTTGTCACACGCTTCCTGATGCCGACCGGCCAGGCAGCCGTGAGTGACGGCCTGGTACAGAGGCTGCAACCCCGCCAGCGTGTCCGGCTGGTGTTCCGTGTTCTCACACAGGAAATCAAACAAACGACCATGAGCGGCCGCGAACGCCTCCGGGGACTTCGTTCGCAGTTCGTTGGCGAAGTACGTCCGGAGGATCGGGTGAGAATCCAGACCGCAGTCGGCGATCTTGCCGGGCGTGTCCTTGATGGGTCTGACCAGACCGATTTCCCTCAGACGATTCACGCAGCGTTTCCAATCTCGCGACGTGAAATGGGTCAGGTCGTCGGTCAGACCGGGAATCGGTTTGTCGCACAACGCGTTCAGACATCCGGCACTGGCCGGGCGATTGAACAGACCCAGCAGTCGCAGAATAGCCAGTTGCTGACGGCAGGCCTGTCGTTCGTGTTCGTTCCGTTCGGCCTTTTCGTCCGTGAACCAGCGTTCGTACGCTCGCATCACTTTGAAGGCGTGGCCGTACGGAGTGCTCGGGTCGTAATCCCACTGCGGGTCGGCGTCTGCCAGCGTGACGGTGTCTCGCTGCCGAATGTCACCGTCGCAATCGAGTGCCAGGAAGCGGCCCATCAAACCCAGCGTCAACGCGTGGCCATCGACTTCGCAGACCGCCTGCCGAAGTTCTTTGTCATCACGCGGAATGTTGTCGGCATCGCCGGCTTTCGTGACCCCCAGCGAATGCAGCAGGGCGGCTCCGTCGATTTCTGACAATTGATGCAGCGGCCATGCATCGACCGTGCGACGACCATCGAGTTCCGGGATGGGTTCTCGCGTGGTGACGATGCACAGCCCCGTATTCTGGGCGGCCAGGTTTCGCAGTAACGCTTCCAGACCGGGGTCCGTCAGCCGTCCCTGCACGGGGCCCGGTGGATGCTGCAGCGGTTCGACTCCGTCCAGCACCAGCAGGCTGTTTTGTTTGGCCACGAGTTGGGCCAGCCGTCGGCCGCGATCTGTCGGGCTACCGGCCGTTGGATCTTTGTCGCCGAAGAATTCCAGCGCGGCCTGCAGGAAGGCATCCGCCGAGACCGCCATGTCGCCTTCGCCCGTGTCGCGAGTCCCCTGACTGTAGAACGACCAGTCGAACACGCTTTGGGCATCTCGCCAGCCCTTCCACGCCAACTGATCCATCCAGTCCGACACCAAAGCCGTCTTGCCGCTGCCGCCAAAGGCTTCGATCACCATCACGTTGACGCGATCATCTGCCCAGGCTTTGTCCAGTCGATCGAGTTCCTCTTGCCGTCCGAATAGTTCGGCCGCGTTGTGTTTGAGGTTCCCCGTGGACATGG
>JBCCYK010000375.1:0-4185 GCA_039189905.1 Planctomycetota bacterium | reverse complement strand
TTGATGGTCAGATCAAAACGGGCGTTCGGATGTCGGAGAACGATGACGAGATCGTCCTTCGGAATCTGGCGGAGCCCAATCCCATCAAGATCAAGCAGGACGATATCGAGGCGATCACCGAATCGGACGTGTCTCTGATGCCGGCAAACCTGGTGCGTCAGCTGAAGAGTCGCCAGGAATTCGATGACCTGACGAAGTACATCTTGAACTTACGGCAAAGGTAAGCGATCGCCGGGACCAGCTTCGCTGGGACAGTTCCGAAGGTGATTTCGAGCTTCCCTTTCAGGAAGACATGGCTAGCGACGATCTCAACAGGCCGTCGACGCGGCCTGACGGTTCTTCCGATTGTGCGGCTGATACTGCTTCGCGTGAATGCGGTCGTTCCAAAGGCGTCCGCAGTGTTGTTCTGGGCGGGCAATCGCGACGATACGTCGACTGCATGGATGCAGTTCGCAACACGGACGTCGGGAAGGCTTGGATGCAACGTCTTTTGCTGTTTGGTTTGGTTCTGGTCAGTTTGAGCCAGCTTGCGCAGGCTCATGATCACGAGTTCTTTCGTTCGCGTCCCGACAAGCATGCCCCGGCAGGCTTGATGGGAGACCACATTCACGATCCCGGTGAATGGATGGTGGAATACAAGTACATGAACATGTACATGCATGGGAACCGGGCGGGAACGCGTCAGTTATCGGACAGTGAAGCGATCACAGAAGGTCTTGCGGGTACGCCGCCAACCAACGGTGGGGCGACACCGACCAATATGACGCACGAGATGCACATGGTGCATATCATGCGCGGTTTCACGGAGGACATCACGCTCTACACGATGCTAATGCTGCCATCGTTGACGATGGACCATATCCGCGGTCCTGGGAATCCCGCTCCTTCGGGGCCGGGCTCTCCATTCACGACGCACAACAGCGGATTCGGGGACATCACCATCGGTGCTTTGTTGCAGCTGTACACCGACGAAAATGACGACGTCATTTTCAATCTCGGTGGTTCGCTGCCGACAGGCGACATTTTCCGCACGACCACGGTGCCAACAGAAGGGTTGGCCGTCCAGCCGCTGCCCTACCCGATGCGCCTTGGCTCCGGGACCTTCAACGCACGACCGGGCATCACGTGGAAGCACTACTTCGAATCGGGGTCCTTCGGAACACAGTTCCAAACGGATCTGCCCATCGGACGCAACTATCGGAACTATTCCGTCAGCGACGAGTTTCGCTTGAACCTCTGGTACAGCCACGTTCTCAACGATGTCTTCTCGACCAGCATCCGGCTGGAAAACCTGTGGCGGACGGATTTTGACGGGGCGGACCCGATGACACCCGATAATGTGATCAGCACCAACGTGGAGAGCTTTCGAGGTGGCTACACATTGAATCTGGGGCTCGGCGGCGCGGCCTTGATCAAGGGGCACCTGTTCAACATGGAAGTCATCCCGCGATTGCACCAGGACCTCAACGGCATCCAGTTGGAAACGGACTGGTCGTTGGTCGGCAGTTGGTCGAAGGGTTTTTGAGATCCCAAGTCTCTCGGCATTCTTGGGCGGGTCGAAACTCCTCGCGAGAATCGAAGACGATCTGACGACATTCGCGGGCGTCGCTGTTAAGGTGTGTGGACGTTGGACTTCCAGCCATCGCCGAACACCTTCGACAGGATCCAGATGCATCGACGTTTGTTTTTTGTGGCCGGGCTGATTGCTTTGTCGACCGGCGGCAGTCCCACCTGCGCATGGTCGGCAGGGGGATCACGGTTTGCACACAGCGAGAGTGATGCGCGTTACATCCACGTGATCGATCTCTACGACGCGGATAATCGTAAGATCACCCCCGAATCGACGAAGCCCTATTCCAGCATACGAACGTGTGGGCGTTGTCACGACGTGGAGACGATTGCTCACGGATGGCACTTCAACGCGTTTACGGAAATCGCCAAGGCCAGCGACCTCGAAGAATTGCAACGCGATGGAAGGGTTGGGGAACCATGGATTTGGACCGACGCCAGAACGGCGACACAGCTTCCACTGAGCTACCGAAGTTGGCCGGGACGCTTTGATCCGAAGGATATCGGCATCACGCGTCACGCGATGACCAAGCAGTTTGGTGGACGCGTGCCTGGCGGTGGTTTTGCAGACCCGGGTTTTGAGAGAATCCAGGCCTTCGGCGCTAGTGAAGTCAATCAGGATGAGCTCTCCGAGCGTTGGGCGTTTTCAGGTGGTCTGGAGATCGACTGTATGGTGTGCCACGCCGTTTCAGGCGCTTACAACTTCGAAGCCCGGCGGGAAGTGATCGCGGATGAGAACTTTGCTTGGGCACCCACCGCGGGTCTGGGTCTCGGCGAAATCAAGGGGGATGTCAGTCGCATTCGAGATGGATCGGACCCGACCGATGAAAGCGTGCTCGCGAAGTTACCCCAGGTGACCTACGATCCGGATCGATTTGATTCCGATGGTCGCGTGCATATGGATCTGGTTTTGGAGGTCGACAACAACGCCTGCTACCAATGCCACAGCCACCGACAAGTCGATGACGCAGGCGTGATGTCGCGGTGGAGACACGATGAAGACGTGCACTTGCTTTCTGGGATGCAGTGCATCGATTGCCATCGGAACGGAATCGGTCACGACACCGTTCGCGGTTTTGAAGGTGAGTCGCATCCGGCGGGGGAGTCCATGCAGACGCTTTCGTGCGTGGGTTGCCATCTGGGTGGCGACCCACTCGGTGGTGCGGACTCGCTGGCGGGTCGATTCGGATCTCCCGTACCAGCTCATGCGGGGATCCCGCCCGTGCACTTCGATTTGCTGACTTGCACGGCCTGTCATGGTGGCCCCCTGCCGGGCCCGGAGGCGTTGGGCTGGATGACGTCGCTATCGCACAGCTTAGGCGAGGCGTCGCATCGCACGGGAGCCGAGTTGCCGTGGATCCAAGGGCCCGTGTATTCGCCTCTCGCGAGCGATGATCTCGGCTTGGCGGTCGACCACTTGGAGAAGCGGCCCAAGATCACGGCCGCGCGCGTCATGTGGCCGACTTACTGGGCATCTGTTTCAGACGAGCAAATCAAACCCTTGCCTCCCGACGAGGTGTTTACCGCCACGCGCCGTGCGCTACGCGTGCGAAAGGACTTCATGAGCGAGCTGGTGGGGGATGAACCCGATGAAGAGGAGTTCGCCGAGAAGGTGGCAGCTGGCTTGCGCGCGATTGAGAAGGAACTGGAGGTGCCGCAGGCCGCGTTCGTAACCGCGGGACGGGTTCACGTCGCGGGGGAAGATGACACGTCACTCGAAGTCATTCCCGTGGCGAATGAGGAGGCCGTTGGCCGAGTCACGTGGCCGTTGGCCCACAACGTCCGGCCCGCGGGTTGGTCATTGGGAGTCAATGGTTGCACTGACTGTCACGCCGAGGACGGCCTGTTGTTTTCGTCCAGCGTCACCCCGGTCAGTGCCACCCCCTCACCCGTGGAACCGATCGCAATGGCGACCCTCCAAGGCATCGACGCAGCGGAGCGCGAACGATGGAATCAACTCTTTGGAGGTCGCACGCCCTTCAAGGTATTGGTCGCCGCATCTTTGCTCATCCTGATGGGCAGCATGCTGATCGCGATGGTGGTGGCCATCGTGCGTGCGGTCTCGGGCCACGCGGTCACCGAAGGGAACGCTTAAGATGACATCCAACGCAAACACTCCCAGACCCATCTCATTGCTCTGGACCCTCACCTTGTTGGTGGTGATGGCAGGCACGGTCGTGTCGATGCTGACGTCTCTGGCTTGGTGGATGGGCCACGGGATGCACGGCAACCGTTTGCTGTTGCACATGATGGCCAGTGGTTTGTTGGTCGTGGGGCTTCCGGCCTACGCGATCCTGCTTGTGCTGCGTTCGGGTTGTTGTGGTACGGCAACCCTTGACCGCGGTGCCAGCTTGCGTTGGGCAGCCGTGCTGCTGGGGACCCTGATGATCGCCACCATGTTCTTGTGCATGCTGCCGCTCTTGGCGACACCGGAGCAAGCTTTCATGATTCAGATGCACGGATGGTTGGGCTGGTCTTTTGCGGTCACGTTTTTTCTGAGCGTGTTGCGCCGCAAGGGCGTCTAACACGAGAGCTCCCAAGTGAATCCTTCGGTCGTGATTCTGCCCTGGAGTCAAAAGGATCCGCGCCGCGTCCGATGGATAACGCTGGCTGACA
>JBCCYK010000374.1:0-4243 GCA_039189905.1 Planctomycetota bacterium | reverse complement strand
CGTTCACGGCTACGGATTCCAGTTGGTTTGGTTTGTCGTTGACAACAATGAGGCGAAGATTGGCGTGACTGTCAGAATCCTATGTTTGCTGCTGCTCTGTGCGGCCAACCTGCACGCGGAAGAATCGCGGGTCCCAATCCCAGATCATCAAGACCTTGTCTACAAGTCGATCGATGGCATCGATCTGAAGCTGGACCTCTACCTATCTCCTTCACAGCACCCGACACCTTGCATCGTCTTCGTCCACGGTGGTGGCTGGCGAAATGGAAGCAAGGCTAGCGCACGAAAGAACGCGGTTTGGTTGACGGAACACGGGTTCGCCGTTGCGGCCATCAACTATCGATTGACGGACGTTGCCCGATGGCCAGCGCAGATCGACGATTGCTACAGCGCGGTGCGATGGGTTCGCCAGCACGCAGAAAGCTATGGAATCGATCCCGACCGGGTTGGGGCGCTGGGCACCTCCGCCGGGGCCCACTTGGTCGCGCTGATGGGAACGCGTGTTTATCCTGGCCGCGAAGAAACATCGAGCCGCGTTCAGGCCGTTTGTGACTGGTTTGGTCCGACGGACTTATTGACCATGCCGCCTAACAACGTCGGGGACGGCAGAACGGAAGAGGACATCGCCAAATCGAATGGAGCCAAACTGCTTGGCGCGACCGTTCGAGACGTCCCGGATTTGGCCAGGGATGCCAGTGGTCTTGATCATGTCAGTGAGGACGATGCCGCGTTTCTGATCATGCATGGTGACATGGACACAGGTGTCCCGCTGGAACAGAGTGCGAAAATTCATGCCGCGTTGGTTGCCCATGGTGTGCCTTCCCAGTTTCATGTGCTGCCGGGCGCCGGGCACGGGGGCAAGCCGTTTCATACCGAGGTCAATCATGCACGCGTGGTCGCGTTCTTTCAAAGGCATTTGCTGAGCAATTGGCACCAAGGCCCCGGACCGGGCGGCAATTTCCGCGTCCGGCATGCCAACTCGCCGGTGGAGTGGAGTGTCGTCCGCAGTGACGGCATTGCTTGGGAGAAGACGCTCCCGGAGACGGGGCAAAGCTCGGTTGCTTGTTGGGGCGATCGAGTTTTCTTCACAACGCTGAAGCCCGTTGAGCAAGACTCAGAACTGGGTAACGACATCGTCGCCTATTGCTGCGATGCGAACACGGGTCAAACGATCTGGACGCGCGAGATCGCCGCAAGTCATCCCTTGCGACTTTCGGGTTGCTTTAGCGACAGCTCCGCACCCTCTCCCGTCACGGATGGACGCAATGTGGTCTTCTTCAACGCATCGGGCCGGATTGCCTGCTTCAATTTTGAAGGCGAGCTGAAGTGGCAGCATGAAGTCATGCCGGTGGGCCGGACGCAACCCGTTCTGATTGATGGCAATGTGGTCTTCATCAAACAGACCTACATGCCGGATGAACACGGTCATTTTACAAACGAACACGGGAATGCGCCGCGCGATCAGTGGACCCAGCTGCAGGCGGTCAACATTGATTCGGGTAAGGATACTTGGAATTCCACGTGTGGCGTCAACATGGGATGCGTGCCACTGCCGATGACACTCTCGGATGGCAGACGCGTGATGATTGTCGGTCGAGGTGGAGGGCATTCGCCGCCCGAGAGGCCCGAAGGTGTCTCGATGATCGATGCAGGCAGCGGCGAAACGATCTGGACGCTACCGCTCAAGGACTTCATGAGCACGATGACCTTCAGTTCCCGTGGCGATGACGTGTTTGTCTTCGATCAGGGGGATCATCTCTGGGTGGACGCGATGACGGGAGAGATTCGGCGCCGCGAATCGTTTATCAAGGACGTGACGGTCCGCCACTTCGACGAAGTCACAGCATCTTGGGACACACGGATTGAAACGATTGACACTGGAAAAAAGACCCGCGCCATCATTCAATCCTCTAACCTTTTGGTCGGAAAGTATCATTTCTTTCGAAGCTACACCAAGCCTTGGCTTGGCCGGGTTGACGTGGAATCAGGCCAGATTGAGTTCTTGCAACTCCCCGTCCAGTTACGAAGAGACACTTCGAACGATGACGCGTACCTGTGGAGCCCTCGAGGCCTTTCGGAGGTAGAAATCGAGGCGGCGATGGCGTCCCAGCGAAAGCGTCCCAAGACACTGCCCATCCAACTATGGACTTTTCGACCCAACGACATGAAGAACTCGCGGGGACACCTGGTCATGGGCGATCCGCGTTCACGCGGTAATGGATGGGGGCACCATGCGTCTCAAATCCCCACCGTCGTCGGCAAGCAACTTTACATCCCCGTCATGAACGGGACGGTGTACGTGATCCGTTGGGATGCGAAACATTTGGATGAAAAGGCCATCGTGGCGATCAACGATTTGGGACCCGTCGGTGAGTCATTCCATCGTGCGAGTCTCAGCTTTGCCAACGGCAAGCTGTTCGCCCATACCATTCAGGCAATTGTCTGCATCGGCGAATCGGATTGATCGGAGCTCGGGTTGGGAAAGCTCTTGCTACGTGGCCTCGTTGGTTCGTTAGAATGCGGGGAGTGGCATGGCGCCAGGGTCGACGCGGCTGCTGCAATGGCCTCTTTGTTCATCGGTGCATGGCACGACGGGGCGACTCGGGTTGGGCGAACGCGGCGACTGTGCGACCGGCGTTTGGCAAACGTGGCGATTGTTCGACCCGCGTTTGGCAAACGCGGCGACTGTTTGGGGCTTTCGGGACGCAAGAGCGAGGTAAGGCATGAGAAATCGAGCTCGACGACGATTCCTGCAAGGTGCACTCGCCCTGCCGTTCCTTCCATCTTTGGCGGGCGCGGCGGAGCGTCGGCAGGCTCCCAAACGTCTCGTGTGTGCCGGTACCCAACTGGGTTGGTACAAGCCGGATTTCTTTGCGGACAATCCGGACGCTCGCCTGATCAGGCCGTTCGAGGAAGCGGGAGTCGGCGATCAGCTCACAACCATTTCGGGGCTTGATCACAAGGGCCCGACCGGCAACGGTCACGAGCTTGTCTATACCTTGTACACCGGTCAGGTGGACCGCAGCATCTCGCTTGATCAGCTTGTCGCGCCCCGGCTGGGAGCCGATGCCCGTTACGAATCGCTTCAGCTTTGCGCTGGAGAGCAACGCTTCAATGCGCCTCTGTCTCTCAATCGAAGCGGGATCCCGTTGCCTCCGATCATTCGCCCCAGTGTGATGTATGCGAAGGTCTTTGGGGGAGACGCAGCGGATCTTCAGCGTCAGCAGTATCTGCTCGATTCGGGTCGCAGTCTTTTGGATGAGATGACCGGCGATGCGACGCGTTTGCGTTCGCGGGTCAACCGGGAAGATCAAGCCAAGCTGGATGAGTATTTCTCCAGCGTCCGAGATGTCGAGAAAAAGCTGGTTCGCCGTCGAGACTGGCTCGACAGGCCCTATGCGAAACCTGATCCCGCATTCGCGATGCCGGATCATGAAGACGTGGCCCATTCCATGATGATTCAGAATGAGGATTTGATGTGGGACTTGATGGCACTCGCCATCAAGAACGACTCCTGTCGCGTGTTCTCGCTCACGATTCCGCTTGCGGATGGCGCGTTGGTGCTTGGCGATCAGTTGATGTCGTCCGGCTACCACAATCTTTCTCATCATGGCAACAAGAAGGAAAAAGTCGACGCGTTGATTGCCATTGAATCGGCGCACATGTCCGGTGCGGCCCGGTTTATGAAATCGCTTCGCGAAACCCGCGATGTTGACGGACGCAGCATGCTTGACAACACCACCGTGCTGATCGGCAGCGCCATGGCTGACGCATCGAGGCATCGCCGGGTCGATTTTCCGTTGATGGTGGCGGGTGGTGGCTTCCGTCACCAGCGTCACCTTTCGTGCGGGGCTGAGCATGACCACAAGAACGAGATGGCATGCGATGTGTTTGTGACCGTCCTTCAGAATCTCGGTTTCGAGGCAGAGGCCTTCGCGAGTAGTCAATCAAATCTCAACGGAGCCTTGCTGTGACCGCACCTTGTTTAACCGCAATATCGTTGAAATTTCAATAAGTCACGACTCCTGCTAGGGTTGCGTTTCTTCACAAACCAGCCCAAGGCAAGGAGCCGTGACATGATCGTGCCAGGAAGCACTGCTGACCCGGAAGCACTGCTGACCAGGAAGCACTGCTGACCAGGAAGCAATCCAAGGAGATCGATTAATCGCTTTGAACAACATCATTTCTAGCGAGACGATCGAGCAAGTGCTAGGAGAAATGCCTGAGCGTCGGCGCTATCGAT
>JBCCYK010000373.1:0-4253 GCA_039189905.1 Planctomycetota bacterium | reverse complement strand
GGGATGTTCGTCGGGTACAGACCAAGCTCAACGATCGCCCTCGACTAAGACTGCGATACCAAACACCCAGCGCGGTTCTCGGCAAACATTCGAAAATTGCGTTTCGGATTTGAATTCACCTCTCGGTTTGTCCAGCTTCTGCGCCGGAGCAACAGGCAGAGATGCTTTCGGTCGCGGACACCGAAGCTAGCCGGACGATCAACTCTTTGGCTGGACCCTATCGGCACAGGCATAAGTTGACGTTGACCTATCAATGGAAGAGAAGCTCGCCACATCACGTGCTTGGTGGAGTCCCATAGACGAGGGCATATTGAGGCTCCAATGTCCCATGTTACGCAGCTCATTTCAGAGATTCGGGAAGGCAACCAGGAGGCCCCCGAGCAGCTTTCGCCTTTGGTATATGACGAACTTCGGAAACTGGCTGCCTACAAGATGGAACGCGAGCGAAACGACCATACTCTGCTCCCAACCGCGCTGGTGCGCGAGGCCTATGTGCGCTTGATTGGCTCCGACGACAAGGAGTGGAGCGGCAGAGGGCACCTCTTCCGTGCCGCCGCGAAGCGATGCGGCGCATCTTGGTCGATCACGCGGAACACCCAATATCGAGCCGCTCTCGATTGTTCTGTTCAACGCAACTTGGCGAAGGCAAATTCGCAACGTTATGACAGACAACACGGTGAAACGTGCCTGTGAACTGAATACGAAGCTGCCCAGCCATAATCGACCTATGAAGGACGAGGATTAGAATTTAACCGGATGACCTACCACACATAAAACCGGAAACCTATCCTGACCCTGACGACGCCTCTCTCAAGTTCGAACAGATCATCGCTCCGGATCACAGCGCATGAATGATCGATGGCAACCGCCAAGTAGAAGGACGGCACGGTCAGCGCTGCTATTACTCGTTTGGTTTGAGGTTGCGGATTCGCAGAGAGTCTAGAAACTGGGTCGCTTCCTCCGACATCACATGGTCGCCATCGCCAGTGGTCACGATCATGTACAGTTTTGTATCGCTCACGAAGATACGTTCTCGCACCCTTTTGTTGGGTTCGTTCGCGGAGCCGATGCCTTCTAGCCCAGTTTTTCCATTTCGCGTGACTTCAGAGATTTCGGCATCGCTGATAAAGCTCTTAATCACGTATTCAAAGGGTGTAGCTTGCTGGTCGGGAGCAGAGTTTTTGACGGTCTCACGATCAGACTCGTTTAAGTTTGCACTGCGCACCACGTACAGTGACGTGTCTTGGGTTGCAACAACCGTGTAAGAACCGTCCTCGGCGCTTTGGCCTTGGGCGCCCTCTGGTATCCAGACTTCGAAACCGTCTTCAGCCCGAACGAATCGAGTCCATCCTTCGGGCGGATCGGGGACCTCGCTTACAGTCGTTCTTTGCGGATCGACCGCGTCCGATTCCACCAGTGTCGCTGGTTGAATGGAATCAAGAAACGCATCGGCAGTTTCGGAGGTTATCTGGTTCTCAGGGCCTGTTACTCCACAGAAGAAGAGTTTGTTGACGGCAGCGAAAACTCTGATTCGAGCATAGACACCCGGTTTATCCGGCTCGGCACCAATGATCTCGACACCCGCGTTTCCGCATTGCTTCAGGTCAATGTTTCTCGTGATCCGGTCTTCGGAGCCCTTCACGAGCTTTTCCCGCAAATCCAGAGCTACCTTCTCACTTATTGTGTCAAGCATTTCCTTCGGCATGGGTTTGGGTGAAACCTGAATCGCCCGGACCTCGTAAGTAATCGATTCGACAACTAGTTTTGAAGTAAACGCCGTTTGCTCGTTTTCGGGTGGTCTTTCGGTGCTGTGAGTGGGTGCCTTGGGCCAATAGCTTTCGAATTCACCTTCTCGATGAACGTGACGGTCTAACCCCAACGCCTTGGCTGCGGCGGACGACTCCGTCATCTCAACAATCGATGACTCATCCGTCGCCTCCGTATTCGTTTCGGCAGGTGATTCGGACTCGACAGGCATAATCGAATTCAAAAACGTATCGGCGACTTTGGAAGTCAGTAGATTCTCGGGCCCAGTGACACCGCAAGTGAAGAGCTTATTGTCAGCGGCAAAGATACGTATTCGAGTCATGAACTCGGGCTTATCGGCGTATGGACCGATAATCTCAATCGCGGACCAGCCGTTGTGTTTGATGTCGACGTCCTTCTGCAATTGAGCTTTCTGCTTCTTTAGCTGATCGCCCCGCATCCGCTGAGCCGATTGCTCAACGATCAGGTCTAGCATTGTTCTCGACAGCGGAACAGGAGATATTTCTAGGGCAACTACCTGGTACTTGAGGCTGTCAACGTTCAACTCTGAATGGAAGGCCGGCCCCGGGCTATCCTGCGCTACCTTTGAGAAATGCTTGGGCGTTCCAGGCCAGTAAGCTTCAAACTGGCCTTCTTCTTGCACATGACGCTTTAGCCCGAGCGCCGTCACCTCGACCGATGGCTCCCAGGGCTCGGCAATCGACGATTCATCGGATGTGGACTTGTCCGTTCCTACGTCCGGATCAATGTGTAGAGGCTTGACTGAATCGAGGAATCGGTCGGCCAACGGACCATCGACGAGCTCTTTGTCTCCACTCACCGTGCCCGTGTAAATGGTTTGTCCTGCTAAGAAAAACCGCTTTCGCGCGTAGAATTCGGGATTGGATTCACCGATGTGAACATACTCGAGAGCAGCAATTCCGTGATGGGAGAGATTAACATCAACCTTTATTCGGTCTTTAAGTTGTTTACCGATTACTTCTCGCATCACAAGACGAAAAAATTCTTCAGCTTCTTTTTCATTTCTTCCATCAGTGATGCTTTTGGGAGCCGGACCGCCCCGAACTTCGTAATTGGCGCCATGCATGAACACGTCTGAGACAATGGTCTTTTCGCCATTTGAAGCCAATTCCGTTCGCTCCCGCGGCTTACTGCTCCCCGGAAACTTAGCATGGAACTTTCCACGTAAGTTCACATGCAAGGTCAGGTCGGGTTCATCGGCAAGTGCCGTCAATCCTTGTGAGAAGAGGCCGAATGATATGGTGACAGCAGCGGCCGGCAGACCGAATGGGGCAGAAAGCACTCTGAATCTCGTGACGAATGACGCGTTGAATTCGGGAACTTCTTAGGCATCCAGCGCGGCCGTGCCCGTCAACTGGCGCTCAGCAGCATAACACAGCGAAGAAAAGGTGTTCGACACGAATGCGTCGGTATCGAAACAGGGTTGGCCCGCGATCGGAGATGACCCACGCGTTGTCATCGGCGATGACGATGTCTGCGTCGGTCACAAGAAGGGCATCCAATGCCGTCGCAATCACGTCCCGCTTGGGTGTACCCTCGACCGGACGCTGCTCAGCCGAAGGCAAATCAGCCGTCCCAGCGACGATGGCCAGACGAAGGAGTGTGGATGTCATCAGGATCGATCCTAGTCTATCCCATTGGCGGTGTAGATTATTGACACGCATGTTAAAGCGAGGCCGCAAACGTTTGGCCGTCATCTAGATAGGTAAGCGACGCGACAGTCGCCGTGACGAGTTCTCCGTTCTCGCGTACAAAAATCCGGGATGCTGTGACTGTTAGCACCGCTTGAAATCATCGGAGTGCACGAGACTGTAATGGTCGATGTGGTGCCCGTCTGTGCATGATGAGCGTTGGATGAATGCACGCATATACAAGTATTCAACGAGATCAAAGAAGAACGCTGCCTAAAACGCGCCGGATCTCGTCGGAATCACTTTTGCAATCCAGGTCCTTCAATGCATTGGTGAATTCCACCGACCGCAATCGGCTCACACTCTTCGGTTCCTAGGATGCATCGTTCGACGCGGATTCGAGCTGGCCAGATCTTGCACTGGTGCACCGCCGATAGTGGGACCGAAGCGAGTTTGGCAAATCGACCGACCTGGACACTGGTGCGTCGAAACAGATCGCCGAAAGTCGCATCGGTTGCGCGGACCGAGGTGTAATTGCGTGACGCGACAGAGCTTTCGGCGTGTCCAACCGACTTCACGAAGAGCACGGGACAGGCAAAGCGGAATGGGGGATTTAATGCGAACTCAACGCTGCAGCGCAGTGGCATTGAGCTTGATTGACCGCTTGACTGTCTCATCGAAGCGGCCTGACCCATTTTCTCTTTCGCCGAGAACATCAACTATTCGGCCGCCAGGAAAAGAGAAACGCGAGCGGCGAAACCGGAAGAGCAAGTTGGAAAGGCCTTCACCAAAGGCCGTTGTTGTCCAGCCAGGCTTGGGCATCGGCGATCACTG
>JBCCYK010000372.1:0-4322 GCA_039189905.1 Planctomycetota bacterium | reverse complement strand
GTGAAAACGGCCACGACCTACGGGATGGTCGAGAATATCGACGACAACATGGGACGTCTTCTCTCGAAGGTGGAGGAGTTGGGTCTTCAGGAGAACACCATCGTTCTCTTCCTGACCGACAATGGCCCCAACACCCGCGAGCGTTACAACGGCGGCATGAAGGGCTACAAAGGGCAAGTGGATGAAGGCGGGGTGCGCGTCCCTCTCTTCGTTCGATGGACCGGTCACATCCAGCCTGAGCTCGTCGTCGATGGACTCACCGCCCACATCGACCTTCTGCCAACGCTAGCGGATCTTTGCGAGATCGATGTCCCCGACGGTCTTGGGTGGGATGGACTCAGCCTGAAGGCATCGCTTCTGGACGAGCAAACTGCCCCAAGCGATCGAATGATCCTTACCCACCGCTATTGGGCGAAAAAGCTGCAACTGCCCAACGGTGCGGCCAGAAGCCTTCGCTACCGTTATGTCCACACAGCACGAGGGGAAGCGCTCTTTGACTTGATGGAGGATCCTGGCCAGAAGAAAGAAATCAGTCAGGAGTTTCCCGAACAGTTCCAGCGACATCGGACCGCCTATCGTGATTGGTTTGCCGACGTCTCGAAGAACTGGGAGTTGGAATCACTCATCCCGTGTGGATATTCCGAGTTTCCAACCACGCATCTTCATGCCGTGCAATCGACACTGAGCGGGTCGCTCAAGTTTCATGGCAAGGGCTTTCATCATGACTGGATCGTCAACTGGGTTCAGCCAGATGACGAGATCGCTTGGGACATCGATGTCGTGCAGTCAGGTCACTACCGGGTTGCGGTCAAATACACCTGCCCAAAGAAGGACATCGGATCGCAGATTCGCGTCAAAGTGGGCGAGAACGAACTCCATGCCGTCGTCGATCAGCCGTTTGACCCACCTCTGTTTCCGAATCGCGACCGAGCGCCCCGTTCCGGTGAGTTGGAAAAACCCTGGGCAACCCTCGAGCTCGGCAGCATGCAGTTGGATCGAGGAATCACAAAGCTGGTTCTCTCGGCGGAGCAGATGCCCGCAACTCAGGTCATGGAAGTCCGAGAAGTCATTTTGGAACGAGTCCCTGATAACCAGCTGGACATTGCAACTCCCGACCCATCGTAACCCGACGCGCATCCTAACCCGACGCGTAAGCGAGGAATGAAACTGCGAGAAAGCACTCGCTCACGCTTCGGGTTGGGAAGTCACCTCGGAGTTCAACAAGAAAACAGTGACCAACCATTTGGCGACAAAACCCAAATCCCATGAACACAGCAACGACAATCAACATGTTTAGAAGAACCGCGATCAAAAGCTCTCTCGCTCTCGTTTGCATGCCATTGCTCCTGACTGGGGTGACGGCCAGCGCTCAGGATGCACGAAGGCAAGGGACACGATTGGCGCCCATGCACGAAGAGCTCAATTTGTCGGAGGAACAAACGCCTCGATTCCTGAGCATCCAGAAGGCGATGACCACGAAGTGGGCCGAGCTTCAGACGATGGATCCCGCCGATCGGAAAGCGGAGCAAGAGACGTTCTACAAGGCGAGATTCGAAGAACTCGAACAGCTTTTCACGCCGCAGCAGATGAACCAATATCGGGAAATCCGGCAACGACGTTTTGGCGCTGCCAATCCTCGCGCGAGGGCGAATCCGAATCCACGAGAAACCAACCCCCGGTCATTCGGCCAAGCCGATTACTCTGGAAGGGACGTGCAAGGGATTGAATCCGTCATCGACGAATCATTGGCTGATTCACAAGCTTGGCGTCAAGAGGCCAACCAACGTATTGACCAGTTCCGCAAGGCAGAGCTTGAAGTTCGTGTCGTCGATGCTGAGGGAAACCCCGTTGCCGGCGTCCCGGTCCAGATCAAACAACAACGCCACCTGTTTCGCTTCGGGGGTGTCGTCAGCGGACAGAGCATGCACGCATCGGCTGGAGGACCAAGCGGCGGATCGGTCACGCCTGAGCAGTACAAACAGACGTTTCTGCGACTCGGTTTTAATGCAGCCGGTTTCGGGATGTACCTCAAGTACAAGCGTCGTCCTATGGCGGAACCTCACCTTCCGAAGCTCTTCGAATGGTTCCAAGAAAACAAGATTCCCGTTCGGGGGCACTGCCTGATCTGGCCCGGGGGTGACTTCGGCAACTTCATGCCGACAGAACTGAGCAAACTCGTTTATGTGGACGATCCGAATGCCAACTGGAGCAGTACCGCCAAGGGCGTCCCGCGAGACGAACTATCGGCAGCCGAACAGCAGCAGGTTCGCGATCTCTGTCAGAGGATGATCGAAGAGTCGGCCCAGCAATGGCCCGTCTATGAGTGGGACGTCATCAACGAAACCCGCGACAATCACATCGTGCAGGACCTTGTCGGGAATGATGTGATTGTCGACTGGTTCAAGATCGCGAAGCGAAACACGCGAGATCGCAACGCGTTGCTTTACCTCAACGACAACAAGATCATCTCGGATCCCGCTGACGGGGACGTGACCGACAAGATGCGGCAGTTCGCGAGTGAGGTGGAGATGCTTCTGAAGAACGAGGCTCCCATTTCAGCACTGGGCTTTCAAAGTCGGTTCGCCAATCAAACTTCACCCGAGACGATCTACAAGCGGCTGCAGTACTTCGAGAAATTCAACTTGCCGATCGCAGCGACCGAGTTCGAGATGAAAAGCACCATCGGGGATGAATTGGAAAAGGCCGCGTTGACCGAACAAGTCATGACCGTTCTGTTCAGCCATCACCTCGTCAACGGGATCTACGCTTGGACCATCATGTCTCGCCAAACCGGTTCCAGGTCAGGCCGCGCCATCTTGGAGCAGGACGGGCGTTTGAAATTGAATGGGAAGGTGTGGATGCACCTGATGAAAAAGCGTTGGTGGACCGACGAAACCATCACGACGAACGCCGATGGGCGAGCAAGTCTTCGGGGCTTCAAGGGGGACTACCAGATCCTTGTGGGCAACGAAGCCGTTGAACTGACATTAGACCAAGACCAGAAAACAGAAGTCACCAAGCTGGATCGCCCAGAAAGGAAGGATGCGGCGAAACAAGCCGCCATCGGTCTGAGCGAGATCGATGGCCGCACGTGGTTGACCAGCCCCGAGGGAAAGCCCTTCTTCGCGCACGGGGTCACGCACGCAACCAACCGGAGTCTGAGTCAAAGCTACCAAGCCGTCTCAAAGGCCTGCAGGAACTTGGGATTCAATGCGTATGGCTATGGGTGTCCTGCCCAACTGAAGGACGACATGCCCTTCGTGGAAGGCCGGAACTATGTCCCGATTTCGACGTATCGCGGCAACGGCGGGAGCTTCCGCTTCATTGATATCTTTCATCCTCGCGAGCAGGAAAGGTTGGCAGGACAGGTCAAGCAGACGTGTCTTCAAAACCGCAACAACCCCAATCTGATTGGTTACTACTGGACCGATCTCGCGGCTTGGCCGCTAAAAAATCCCGTTGGCAAGAACTGGGTGGATTTCATCCGCGGTCTGCCGTCCGACGCTCCTGGGCAGAAGGCCTACGCCGAGTTCTTAAAGACCTGGACGGGAAGTAATGCGAGAGCACGCGACCTGGCTTTTCTCCGAATCATCGCCCGTGAATACTTCCGCGTCATGGGAGAAGCGAACCGGGAACACGATCCAAATCATCTCATTTTCGGGGACCGCTTCGCGTTCAACACCCTCGTTCCCGAGGTGCTGGAGGAGCTGACGCCCTGGGTCGACGCCATCGCCATTCAACCCCCTTTCCAACCGGGATTCCCGAAGGCGAAGTACCAGGAGATCCACGAGCTCACGGGAAAGCCCATCTTGATCTGTGACTTCGCGATACGATTCAAGGATGGTGACAAATCGATCCGCGGCTGGCAGCTTCAGGAAGATGCAGGGTCCGCGGGTATTCACTATGCCAAGTACATTCATGCCGCGCTCGAAACGCCCTACATCATCGGGGCATTCTGGTGCAATCCCGTCGACTCGACACCGGCATTCAACAAGAGTGGAGGTCTCAAGCAGGGACTTTTCGGGGACGGACTCACGCCGCGACCGGGCTTAAGCGAAGCGGTACTCGAGCTGAATCGCCACATTGCGAAGATCACACCTGAACTTCCGCTCGTCACCGACGTGAAGTAATTGCATCAGCCGTGGAGCGTTAGCTCACCGTTCTTCGAACACATTGGAAAACGCGTGATAACCGATCGCTAACGAGAGCGTCCAGCTTAGCAAGCCAGGCAAAAACCGTCGGTCACGCTGAAAATCGTACTCGTACCTCGTACTCAGCGAAGCGGTACTCGTACTCGAGACAGCAACGAGTCGAGTAGGAGT
>JBCCYK010000371.1:0-4347 GCA_039189905.1 Planctomycetota bacterium | reverse complement strand
GGGGAACACCGCTATTTCTGGAAAACCGACGCAAATAACCGGCAACCCGAGCAGGCTTGCCTGCAGGCCCATCGTACTGACTTCGAAGCAAACGATGTCCGAAGCGATCAATGCTTCTTCAGGCGCTAGGCCCGGATCCAGCATTCCATGTCGTGACGATGCCGGCAGTTCGAACGGACCGTTGGGATGCGGCCGAAGCATATAGGCGTAGTCTGGTACGGTTTCGCAAAGTCGATCGAAAACGTTTGCGACCTGCGCTGGCGAAGCGAACGAACGATCGCTGAAATCGGCTCGCTGTACCGGTGCGGCGGGCCATAGGATAAGTCGGCGCTCTCCTACTCCCAACTGCCTTCGGAGTTCGTCCCTCTTGCCGGGGTTCCTGCCAATGGCAAGGAGTTTATCGAAAGCAGGATTGCCAGTGACATGTACAGTCATACCCTCGGGTAGCCCTGTCTCCAGAAGGTCATCACGCAATGCATCGTCGAGTACGCACAAGTGCTCGGCATATTCACCTGACAGGACCCATTCACGCTCGCGTTGAAGGTAAAGATCGGCAATGGCAAGCGTCGGAATGTCCAGTCGACGTGCAGCGCGAATTAGCGCTAACTCGAATCGCGGACTGGTTGTCGTGATAACACATCCGGGGCGTAACCTCTGAAGAAAGTTTCGCATCGTCCGCTCTGGCTGAAACGCTTTCCGACCCTTCGCTCGCATCAACCCGAGAGCTTGAGTCTCTCCGACATCCTGCACGAGGTCGCGTAAACCAATGGAAAAGTAGTCGAGCGCTTCATCGACTGTAATGTCCGGATGCTTTGAGGCGGGAAGGAAGGGTGCGGCCAGCTTTCTATAGCTCTGATACTCCTCCTCAAATCCATCGATAAGCATTGAAACGGTGTGAGCACGCAGACCGCTGCGGCAAAGTGACCGATATCCCGTTGTGAAGCCCAGTATTGTGGGATTGATACCCTGCGCCATCAGCCCGTGCGCCATCGATGCGATGATGTTCGCATGACCGCCGCCATACGACGCAAGAAGTGGGGGTCGTTGCATGGATGTTAGTGTTCTTGGACGGCGTCGCCACTTTCGCGTGCCGACACAAAGATCCTTTCAGCTTGCTCAAAGTCTTCTAATGTATCGATATCGAGAGAGCGATTTAACGGCATGATCAGGGCGCCAATACGATTCGTCGCGAGAGCGCCGTTTTCCAACAACCATGCTGCGGAGAACACATACACCGCGCCATTCGGTTTGAATACTTCGGGCAATTGCTGACGATTGGCGAAGCAATAGGCCGGATCTGCTACAGGCACGTATCGGTCGTTCGTGACGGTGCCGAACTTCAAAACACTGTTGTCGTGCGGCGCCACGGACATGACAAGGTCAAACTCTCCTGTTTGATAGAGCTCAATTGCTGCGTGTACGTCCCTGTCCTGTCGAGTAGGCGATGTTGCCTGGAGGAGTACGATAGTCTGGGTATGCAGGTAGCAGCGTTCAATCGCCTCAATAATAGCCAACTCTATCGGCGCTTGGTCCGTTGCCAGCGCCTCCGAGCGTTTATGAATCTGTCGATTGTCATCGAAATCCGCTTTTAGAATGCTGTTTATATCCGTCGAAACCACGCACCCACCGGTTGTACGAATCCCCTGTCGAACCGCATGCTCGAAAAGCGGGCGCCCGGCAAACTGTCTGGTGTTTTTGTCTGGAAGGCCTTTCGATCCCGCTCGCACAGGGACAAGGGAAACTACTTCGGCCATTCTCGTCCCGATTCATGCATCAAACGACGTCCTGCATGTTCAGCTCAGCGTCCACAAAGTTCTTTTGTAGCGGCATAGTCCATATTGACTCCTGCTCAAGAAGCGCAACAAATTTCTCGGTTGCGCTCCCAGAGCCGAAGCCTTCGTGCGGTTTCAGTCGCCGACCCCACTGAGATCGGAGAAAAGTCTCAATCGTCGCGCTGTCGTCTGCATGGCAATGGGTCACGGCCGCGGACACGGCCCGGTTCGATTGTCGCGTGCCGACGTCCAAAGAAGGAATTCCAAGGAACGGTGCCTCCCGTACTCCGGCGCTCGAGTTTCCAACGAACGCTGAGGCATTCTTCAGTAGCTCAGAGAAATGCCGAAACCTCATTGACGGTATCACCCGGAAGCGTGCGTCCGGCAGCCGCTCGATTTCGGCAAAGATATCGTCCACCCCGGGATCATTATTCGGTGCGATCACGACAAAGGAGCGCTCGGAACGCTCGAGGGCAGTGAAAAACGCGTGCGACTGAGCGCCGATCGAACTCACCTCAGACGTGACCGGGTGAAGCACGCAAATTCCAAAGTCATCGAACGGAATCTCATAGCGGGTTTTCACCTCACCCAGAGATACGCCTGACGGTTGCCGATGGATATCGAGCTCCGGCGAACCAATGACATGGATAATAGCCTCGGCTTCTCCCATTGCCATGACACGACGTTTTGCTTCTTCTGAACTCACAAGGTGTAGGGAAGAAAGTTTTGTATTGCAGTGTCTGAACATTTCGTCGATCGTGCCCGAAACTTCACCGCCTTCGACGTGGATACAACCGATATAGTTGGTAGCGCAGACTATTGCACACGCGAATGCTTCAACACGATCGCCATGAACGACCACCATATCCGGTTTGGCCTCCAAGACGTAATCCGAGAATCCCAGGACGGTCTTCGACAGGATTACGTCCAGCGAATCTCCGTGGCGTTGATTTACGTATTCGACAACGTTATCGAAAGTCCTGTGTACTTCCACTTTCGTTAGGCCATACCGCTCGAGCATATGCATGCCGGTGGTGAAGAAAACCACGTCGAATCCTTGATCGACTGCAGCAGTTGCGAGGGGTTCGAGCTTGCCGAAATCGGCCCGAGTTCCGGTGACGAAGATAATTCGTTTCACGGTGCGTTTCGCCACATCACTAATATCCTCTGGGCCTATTAGACCTTGGTAAGGTCCGACCAACGCAGTTGCGTGTTTCGTTGAAGGTCTCGTGTGGTTTTCATCCCTACAACGCTGTCGAATTCAAACGCAGGAATCTCGCCATTACCCGGCCGTCTAACCCAAATATCAGATTCAGACAAAACATGACCTGCGTTCAGATCTTTATCTGCAACGACGGACGCTCGGGCGAAACGATAGACAGCTTCCTCACTGTTCGAGCGGAGTTTGTCGTTCAGCAAAGCCGTATGCACTTCCTCCGACCTGTCGATCAGCCATCGGAGCTCAGCTGGATCCATCGAGCAGGAGATATCGGGACCGATGCGATATCGGCTATCAGTAAAGTGCCGCTCGATAATTGAAGCGCCCAAGGCCACGGAGACAAGTGCCATTGCCGAACCGATCGAGTGATCCGAAAATCCGACAATCGCATCAGGGAAAGCCGCCCGGAGTTCCAATATCCCTTTAAGTGAGACGATCTCCGGCGGCGATGGGTACAGGTTTGTACATTCGAGCAAGGCAAAATCGATCCCTGAATCTCGGAGTATTGAGACGGCACCTTCGATTGACGCAATGGACTGCATACCGGTAGACAATATTACCGGCTTGCCATAGCCAACGATGTGACGGATCAACGGATGATTGTCTGATTCCCCTGATCCGATCTTAAACGCCGGGACACCGATCTCGGCCAGAAAATCTGCCGCGCTGCGTGAGAACGGAGTTGAGAGGTAGATTAGCCCAAGGTCTTCCGCGAACTCCTTTAGTGAAATCTCATCGTCTTTAGAGAGCGCACTTTGCTCAATGACCTCCCAAATTGATACTTTGGCATTCGGTGGATAGATCGACTTTGCTTCGTCGGTCATTTCGTCGTCGACGAAATGGGTCTGGTGCTTGATGCACTCCGCTCCCGACTTGGCAGCAAGTTCCACCATCTTTTTGGCGTTGTTGAGATCCCCGCCGTGATTGATGCCGATTTCGGCAATGACCAGCGGCTTGACGTCAGGTCCGATTTCGCGATTTGCTATCTTCATCGTGCACCTATTGCTTTCCGTCAGTCTGATTCTCCAAGTCGGGAAAAACCTGTCTGGAGGTCCATTTTCCGTCGTCGCGATCTGTCATTAAAGTACGTGTCGGTCGTACCGTTCGGCGTCGCGCTTACCGGAAAACCGCCACAGGTTCGATGTAGGCAACCGCTTAGTTCCTGTGCAGACTCACCGCTCGGTCCGCTAAGTGAGGCTTTTGCGAGCTGAGTCGATACGTCCGACTAGCCACTCAGGACTCGCCGTCGACAATTCTAGTCGATAACGCGTCGCAATCGGGATTCATTCGGTGGGTACCTCAAGGGACTTGTCGTAGGGGCGCTTGGGCTGATTGGAAGGCGCCGGCTGGGGGCCG
>JBCCYK010000370.1:0-4353 GCA_039189905.1 Planctomycetota bacterium | reverse complement strand
GCGGCGACCATCCAGGCCGCCGTGCCTCCGGCGGGAGTGCTCATCCGTCCAGCGTGGCGGCTTCTGGCCATTTGTTGCGATGGCCTTCGTGGCCATCGCTGCCAGTAGCGAGCAGACGCAAAGCGTCCGCTGTCGGATACCGGTGTTCCGACGGCTTGCGGATACGAGGAATGGGACTTCGCTATCCGTCGGTTTCAGTGATGCACTCCGGTGCACCACGTAGATCCCGTATCAAAGAGACCTGACCCATTTGATGGCTTCGTATCAAAGAGACCTGACCCATTTGATGGCTTTGACCCATTTGATGGCTTTCAACGTCAATCGCATCCATTCATCGCTGGGTTACGTGACACCTAGCGAATTCGAGCCTCAACCCCAACCCGAATAAGACAACGCCAAGTAAGACCCGAAGACGCCCGCAAATACGAGAGCACCTCAACTTGCGGATCACACCAAGCTTCTCTCGAAGCTGACTTTAATCCTCGGAGCAACTATTGAGCTCGTAGGTTAGACCCCGGATCTGAAGCGACGACTCAAGTATGCGAAGAGCCTTTGCCTTCGTCGTTGTGTCAGCGGCTCTTGTACCTCGTGAGTCAATCAATCTCACGTCGTCAGGATAGACAATAAAGTTTGGTGACCCAAATCCTGGAAGCAATGCTTCCACTTCAAATTCAGCCTCAACCTCGTCAACTTGTATTCGGATGCTGCTCGGCGTAATCCTTGTGATCTTGTCCATGTAGTGAACCTTTCTACCTCTGAAAGACGATGGTTTCTGAACCGGTCTTTGGATCAATCGTAGTGATCTTTGTAACTTTTGGATTTGACTTGAGGGCTGGCAACTCAAATGTTTCCCAAATATTCCCGGGACGCAAGTCTCGCCCCACCACTGCACGCACGTGCCCAGTTGCACCCTGAGCGTATTCAGCGGAAATATTTGCCCAAGCTTGAATCGCAGCCGGATCATTTGGATTCCAATCTGGCATTCGAATTCCACGACTTTCAATCAGCATCTCGAGCGTCGTTCCTCCCCGGTTCTGCGCCGCCTGAGCAGCGACTCTTTGCCCCCCGATGCCATCGGTTCTTCCTGACCAGAAAAACGCGGTGTCAGGATCAGTTGCAACGCGGCTTGGCGTTCGAACAGCACCAACGCCGGCAACGAATAGCATTATGCCAACGACGCCGACAACGAGACGAAAAGCCGCCTGTACGGGGTTCTCCGCCTCCACTGACTCCCTAACCGACAAGCCCGTCAATATTCCACTAAGAGCGATAAATGCGGAGAAGCCAAATGCCCAAGCAAGTGCTCCCACAGCTCCGGCAGTCGCTAGCAATGGAACCGTACCAATCAAGAGTCCGCCCAGTGCCCCGAATACGAGTCCACCAATCGCTCCGCCCAAGATGCCCCACCCAATACTCGTCCAAGTTGCATTCGGATCCAATGCGGCATCAATGCCTCCAATGATTCCCCCTACTATCAATCCACCGATGGCCCCAACGGCGATAGCGCCGCCGATTGATGCAAACATCCCCGTCGGATCAATCCCCTGCACCGGATCGCCATGCACGTAGGCGTACTTGTGGAAGCTTTGGGGGTCGTGTTGGTTGCCGAAGAAGTCGTCGAGGCGATTGAACTGGCCGGTGTTCGGGTTGTAGTAGCGGGCGCGGAGGTACTGTTGGCCGGTGAGGGCGTCGGTTTGTTCGCCTGAATAGAGGAGGGTCGTGGCGGCGTTGTCGACCGCCATGTTGACCATCTGACCGTAGGCGTCGTAGTAGAAAACTTGCTCTAAGCCGGCGATGGTCGCCACGGCTCCGGCTGCGTTGAGCAGCGCTCGGACGTCGCCGTGACCGTCGTGGAGGAAGAAGTCGGTGCGGCTGGAGGTGACATCACCGTTGGCCGCGTCGTACTCTTTGACCGTTTGGTGCAGTTCGTCGTGACCGAAGGTGTAGTCGACCGTGCGGATCAGGTTGCCGTCGACATCGAAGTGGCTTTCCCGGATGACCTGCTGGTAGCCGGTGTGATTGGCGTGGTCGACCAGGAAGCGGACGTCGGTGATGGATTCGAACGTGCCGTCGCCGTCAGCGTCGATTTCGCGAAGGGCGCCGACACGGATGCCGGTGGCGTCGTAGTCGTAGGTTGAGCGGCTACGGGACTGGAGAGCTCCGTCGTCGTACTGGCTGACTTCGGTGATTTCCAAACGCCCCTGCAGGTCGTAGGCTTTCGTGCTCGTGCGAACGATGGGTTCGGCCAGCGTGGTTCGGTCCAGCGTGACCGCCCTCACCCCCGACCCCTCTCCCGCAAGCGGGCGAGGCGAACCAGGATCAGGGTTGGGACCTTCTCCATTGAGTTCGAGGGGAGCCGTGCAAAGCGTTTGCGTGACGGGGATTTCGCGACCATAGGCGTCGCGTCTGTCAGTTCAGACTTCGTCGGAGCATCAAAAAGAGTCCTGAAGCCTTCCCGCCTTTCTGCCTTCGTGGCCATCGCTGCCAGTAGCGAGCAGACGCAAAGCGTCCGCTGTCGGACACCGGTGTTCCGACGGCTTGCGGATACGAGGAATAGAACATCGCTAGCCGTCGGCTTCAGTGATGCACTCCGGTGCACCACGTAGATTCCACATCAAAGAGACCTGACCCATTTGATGGCTTCTGACCCATTTGATGGCTTCCGTCGGAGCATCAAAAAGAGTCCTGACGCATTTCTGCCTTCTGTGACGCGATTTCCGTTTCCTAACCCTTCTCTGCTTTCCTCTGCCTCCCGTGCAGTCTTCGAACCTCTTCTTGCTCAAAATTGCTTGATCTACTGTCGCTCTTGGCTGGCTGCTGATAGCTCATCATCAAAGTACTGCTTGGAGCTTTTGCGTGTACCTGACTTCAAGAGGTAGTAGTGCGTTTGACGTTTATGGTGCCACTCAACACTTCTGACTTCATATTCCTTACCAGATTCCGTGCTCTGAACAGGGTCTCCAATGCTAAATCTAGGGTTTGGTATAACCTTTAACAAAACAGGCGTCACACGGAGTTTTGTGGCACCGCAAGCAATCGTCACGTACGTTTCCCCAGTTGCAACTACTCGAAAAACTTTTCCATATGGCATTAACTCGATTGCTCGTTGGATGTCGTTCTCGTGAACATGAATAGTGCCTAGATCCGGAAACCACGGAAATAGTGTCGATGTGCCAATGGAGAATCTATACATGGTGAATTGCAATTACTCGGTTGTTGCTTCCGGATCTAATCCCGGCGGCGGTACAAGTAGCGGCGGATTTGAACCCCATCCAGCGTAAGGCAGAAAGCCTTGGAATGATCGCAACCATTCAGCCGCTTAGAAATCGGTCTGATTGGTTCTGTTGGTTGGATCATGGAAGGTGCCACCGCAACAGCCGTACCGACGATCGATGACGAGTTTATCGATCGCTTCTGCTCGAGCAACGCGACCGAGGAGGACACGCGACGGCTCGCCAGCGACGACGCCGAAACATGTACCTTCACGTTCTTAGCGTCCAGCAACGACTTGCTGGCAAGCAGGCTGGCGGTCTCAACAGACCCTCCGGTTCCAAGCCGCCCATCAAAGCCGAACAAACCGAAGACTGGGTGCCAGAGAGATATCCGGATTGTAGCAAGAAGCTCAAGGATACCGGCGAAGTCCGCGAGCGAATTAGCGAGACGTTCAACTTTTATCTGCAGCTGAAACTGAGCGCCGGCGGGCCGGTCCAGATGTGGGATCGCTTGGCCGAGCTCCTCTTTGCCTGGCATCAACAAATCCGGGAACAAAGCCTCGATGCGGCCATACATCATGCGGATGAAACGGGTTGGCGGGTACAAAGATGGACACGCTGGATTTGGTGCTTCGCTTCTGACGATGCCATCGACTAACCGATCGATCGCTCACGCGGGTCCCCTGCACTGCAGAAGTTCTTCCCGCGCGAACTCGAGGGGACCTTAGTGAGTGACTTCTAGTCGCCTTATGACAGCGTTTTGTTCACCGACCAGCAGAAACATCTGCTGCGCGATGCGGCGTGGGTCGATGAGAAGCGCCGCGGTAAGTCCGACCGGCATTCGTTTCGTCAGCGTCTGATGCGCACGTACAAGACTGCGAAGAAGCTGCACGCGCAGGAACCCCGATGGAAGAGGAGACGAGGATGATTAGTCATGCCAACGGGAGCAGCGTTCTTCAAACGCTCCGCCTGCGAGCTTGGATCCAACCTCCGATACCCTGCAGGCACTCGCAATGCACACTCCCACCGGACTCATGCCACCACTACCCCACGCGTCGGCTCCAATTGGCTGAGTGGTTACCTTATTTCAAAGCCCTCACAGATGCAGTCGATACGCTTGTTCTCGCTGAATAGAAATAAT
>JBCCYK010000369.1:0-4413 GCA_039189905.1 Planctomycetota bacterium | reverse complement strand
CGTAGATGTTATCCGGTATTACTGCCAGTTTCCCGACGCTATCCCGGTCCCGAGGGCACGTAACTACGCGTTACTCTCCCTTGCGCCACTGTCCGCTTTGTAGCAAGCTACTCAGCTTCTCGTACGACTTGCATGCCTAATCCATGCCGCCAACGTTCATTCTGAGCCAGGATCAAACCCTTCAATTTTGTATCGATTCACAATCCCGCCGGAAGACCCGTGGGTCCGGGGCGCGACTGGAAAAATCAAGTTGAAACCGAAGTGTTGACTCTGCTCCGGAGACCTCGGTAGGGGTCCCCAGCGATTCGCCATTGTTCCGACCAACCAGTGTCAACGACCTGGCGGACCGGGAACACGGCCTCGCAAACTGAACTCAACAGAAGTTCCATCACCAAATTGTCAAATATCATTTCAGCGCATTCGCTGCCCGACGTTAAACGCCGATGCTTTGGACACGCTCACCCTGGAGGGGTTCGTGGCCAAAACAACAAACGCCGGAGCCGCTCTCGATTTGTCATCAAGGGCTGTCCCCGACGCGGGAGCGGGAATGTAGGGGTAGCTTCGACAGTTCGCAAGAGCCTTCAGTGAAAAATCCGAAAAACTTTTACCGGTCAAAGCCACCCGGGCAGCCGGCGGGGCCGATTGTACCGGCCACGCCTGCAAGGTTGGACGGATCGACCACGGCAAACCGATGACCCGAAGGCTTGGATTCACGGTGCTCCGCGATCCCTTCGAAACTTCCGCCCCTCGACCAACCCAACTCGCGCGGGAACCTGTCCTCCCATGCCGCAACCATCCGGCCCTGCCGACGATCAGCTGGACCTTCTGATCAGCCGCATCCAATCACTCAGCGGAACCAACGAGACGGAACCCGCTACTCAAGCTCCGCCAGTATCCCCGACAACCCAGGCGCCGAGCGACCCACCCGTGCCCTCGCCGCTCGCGGGTCAAAACCCTGCCGCTGGCTTTCAACCGCCCGTCTCGCCGCCACCAGCCGCTGCGCTGACTTCGCCCGCTCCCCAAGCACCTGCGTCACAGGTCCCACAAACACCCCCAACGGCGCCCGCGGCGGCAACGCATCCGCCTAGACCCGCCACATCACAAGCTTCCAGCCCGCCGGCCCAGCCACGGAACGCAGTCGTCAACCCGGCGGGGTTTCAACCGAACCGTGACGAACCCTGGCGTCCCACCGAGCCGCAGACACTCCGTGACGCAGGGGTTTCGGAGTCCATCGTCGAAGCGATCGCGTATCGCTTTCTGCTCAACGCGGGCGAAGCCGAGGGCCGCCGTGTTGCCGAACAACTTCAAATCCCGTTTCGCATGGTTGAGCCGGTCCTGGACAATCTGAAACGGGACCATCACGTCGCCTACAAGCATGCCACCGCGACCAACGACTACGTCTACGTCCTGACCGAAAGCGGTCGCGCCATCGCGCGCAACCACATGAAGGACTGCACCTACTTTGGCGCGTGTCCCGTGCGGCTGACTGACTACATCGCGAGCGTCAAGAAACAGACGATCGAAGGTCAATATCCCAAGCGGGATGATCTGAAGCGAGCGTTCTCCGATCTCTTGATCAACCCGACCATGCTCAATCGCCTCGGGCCGGCGGTGGCATCGGGACGCGGGATGTTCCTGTTTGGTTTTCCGGGCAACGGCAAGACATCCATTGCCGAACGTGTGACGGGCGCTTTCGGAAAATACATCTGGGTTCCCAAAGCGATCGACATCGATGGCAACATCCTCCGTGTCTTTGACCCGATGAACCACGAGCTTGCCATGCCGGAAGCGTCCAGTGGCTTGCTGGATGTGCTTGGCTTTGACAAGCGCTGGGTTCGCATCCGCCGTCCCACGATCGTCGCCGGTGGCGAACTGACCATGGACATGTTGGAAGTCAGTCACAACGCACTGAGCAACATCAGCGAAGCGCCGATGCAGATGAAGAGCAACTGCGGCACGCTCGTGATCGATGACTTTGGTCGCCAAAAAATGACCGTGGATGAGTTGCTCAACCGCTGGATCGTGCCGCTTGAAAAGCGCTATGATTTCCTGAACATGAATGGCGGCAAGAAGATCCAAGTCCCCTTCGATCAACTCGTCATCTTCAGCACCAACCTGGAACCCAAAGACCTGGTGGACGATGCGTTTCTGAGGCGGATCCCGTACAAAATCGAAGTCGGCAATCCACCGGAAAACGATTTCCGAAAGCTCTTTGAGATCATGTGTCGCGTCGTCAAGATCCCCTACGATGCCGCCGCCATCGACTACCTGATCAAGACACACTACCTACCCATCAACCGGCCGTTTCGAAACTGCCAGCCGCGTGACCTGTTGCTGCAAGTCCGGAATTACTGCCTCTATAACGACTTACCCGTCGAGCTTAAGAACGAGTACTTCGACTTCGCCTGCGATAACTATTTCTCGGTGATGTGAACGCCTCAAAGCAATGCGTGGTTGCCTATCAGCCGGATCGCGTTAGCGGGCGTCCCGCTTAAGACGTAACCCATCGGGACGTTGTCACGGGAATGGAAAGGGAAATCGTGCTCGTACTCAGCCGCGGAGTGGCGGTACTCGTACTCCTACTCGACTCGTTGCTGTCTCGAGTACGAGTACCGCTTCGCTGAGTACGAGGTACGAGTACGGTTTTCAGCGTGACCGAGGGTTTTTGCCTGGCTTGCCAAGCTGGACGCTCTCTAACGCTCCGCGGCCGATTCTGCAATCGAGTTCGAACAAAGCAAGTCGTTGTTTTACGCAGCGATTCACGGCCGGCTGTGATTCACTGAAGGCTGGGCATCCCATCGTGATCGATGGTTTTGGCGATCGTACGCAGCGGTTTCGGCAACGGAAAGGAAACGTTTTCCTCTCGCACGGTACCCAGCTCCACCGTCGCGCCGAAATTCCGCTCCAACCACTGGATCGTTTCCTGAACGACCGACTCGGGTGCGCTGGCACCGGCGGTGATCATCACGGTGTCTTCGTTCGTGAAGTCGCTCAGCTGGAGATCCTGGGGACCATCGATGAGAAAAGCTCGTTTACCGCGTTCGCGCGCGAGCTCGCTGAGACGCTGGCTGTTGCTGCTGTTTTGGCTGCCAAGCACGACGACCACGTCCGCATCATCGCTGAGAATCTTGACCGCCTCTTGTCGGTTCTGCGTCGCATAGCAGATGTCCTCCTTCGGAGGACTTTCGATCTCGGGAAATCTCTGCTTCAGCCGATCGATCACGCGGTTGGCGTCGTCCACGCTCAAGGTGGTTTGCGTCAGGTAGGCCAGCTTGGTTCCGGGTGCGAATTCCAACTGGTCGACGTCCTGTTCGTCTTCCACCAACACGATGGCATCGGGGGCCTCTCCCATCGTGCCCAATACCTCGTCGTGTCCCTGGTGCCCAATCAACACGATGGTGTAGCCGCCTTTCGCGTACTTGATCGCCTCCAAATGCACCTTGGTCACCAAAGGACAGGTTGCATCCAACGCAAACAGGTCACGTTCTTTGGCTGTGTTGCGAATCTCTGGCGAAACACCATGGGCCGAAAAAAGCAACACAGACCCGACTGGCACGTCCGTGACGTGATCAACAAACACAGCCCCTCGCTCGCGAAACGTCTTGACGACGTATTGGTTGTGGACAATCTCATGATAGACGTACACCGGCGGACCAAACTTCTTCAATGTCAGGTCCAGCGATTCGATCGCCATGTTGACGCCCGCGCAGAAGCCACGAGGAGCTGCCAGAAGGATTTTCATGGAGCCTTGTGCTGAAAGGGCAGCAAAAGAGGGGTAGGGAACAAATCCGCAGCCGAATCCGGCACCGTCCCCGGTGACCGCGATCCCAGTATGGTCCAAACCGCATCAGGATTGGAGCGGTCACCATGGAACGGGCTTTTGAGCCGGCCGGAATGGACTCCGGGGAGCATTTGGAAAGGTTTTTTTGAGGCAGTGTAGTGGAGAAGCTACCGTTGCACCCCGGCGCGCTTTCGTTCCAAGTCGCGTCATTCCACTGGTTTCACTTATTCGGCTGGACACCGACTCGTCACGAGCAAATTGGTTTGAGAAGATCAGTCCATCCGGCTTTATCGTGGATAAAGCTGGAGACGGGGGATTTTTTTCAGGCATGACGGTGGTGTCCGAGGCTTTTCAGGTCCCTCGATCGGAGATACCGGTGGCGGACGAAGCCCGCCCCCGGCCAGAGACACCTCTCGGCGCACCCCGACCGCGATATCCCTGGCTGGCCCGCGTCCCCGCAGAGCCAGCTTCCGTTTCTCGCGGCAGTGGAAATTTGTCGCAACGCTCTCTCAAGGACAAATCACTCGGACACCACCGCCATGGAGCGCCGGGATAAACCGGTTTGGAATCGAGAATGAAAGTTTCTTACGAAGAAGATTTAGCCAATCGCTTCGGCCTCTGGCGGAGGTGCG
>JBCCYK010000368.1:0-4486 GCA_039189905.1 Planctomycetota bacterium | reverse complement strand
GCAGGCTTATTTTGGGATGGTGGCGTGCATCGATGACAACGTGGGACGCATCATCACTCGTTTGATGGAGCTCGGGTTATTGGATCGAACGATCCTCGTTTTCACCTCCGACCATGGTGACCTGTGTTACGAACATGGGCGGCTCAACAAGGGCATCCCCTACGAGGCCAGTGCGAAGGTTCCCATGCTGATTGCCGCCCCGGGCATGATCCGACGGGGAACGCGAATCGACGCGTCCTGGTCGAACGTCGACTTTGCTCCCACCATTCTGCGTTTGCTGCTGGGAGAAAAGGCGGAGGAGCACTCGGCCGTTCAAAGGATGGAGGGAAGTGATCTCACGGCATTGCTCACACAAACCACCAGCGACATGGATACCGTCTCATTTCTGCGTTCCGCAAGCGACAAGCCCGGCTGGATGGCCGCAGTTACCGACAGGCACAAGCTGGTGTTCTCCGTCAGTGATGAACCGTGGTTGTTCGACCTGGAGAAGGATCCCAATGAGTTGGAAAATCAATTCGGTGACGCGGAATACGCTCCGATTGTGCAAAGACTCACAAAGGCCCTGCTGGCGTACGGCAAGAAGTGGAATGACTCCCAGTTGCAGGGAAATTCGCCGCTGGTCAGCCAACTGCAAGGGATCCTTCCTTAGCGCATCCGTGGTCGCGGATGGGGCAGAGCGAGAATAATCCGGGTAGGACGGGCATATTGGGCTTGCTCGCGTTGCAGCCTTCTTGTGGTGCTTGGCCAGCTTGGCGGGGATCGTTTGGCAATACCCCGCCTATTTCGCTCATGACTTCGACTCGTCTCTGATGACGGAAGTTCGCAATGGTCTTGACGGCCGTCATGCGAACGGGCGAGTTGGCACACCAGAGGGACTTGATTGGTGCCTGAACGTCTCCAATTGCGGGTCGTTGCTCGACAGCAACGCACCCAACCGTTTTCATGAGGATGTTTCCATGAGTGATCGGGGGCGCGGCGCGGCGTGGGCCGATGGAACGCCGGGTGTCGCTTTGGTGAACACGGTCCTTCCGCCGGGGCGTCCGAATCTGCTTAGCCCGGATCTGGGGGCAGGCTTCCTCTCGGCCGGAAGCTATCACTTGGGCGGTTGCCATGTCTTGTTTGGAGATGGGGCGGTGAAGTTTGTCACGGAGAGCATCGATTGTGGTGCCCCCGATGCGGTTCCCTTGCAATCACAAGAGTTAGAGGAGGATTCGCAGATGGAAAGTCGACACGGACTCTGGGGAGCTCTTGGCACGGCGCGCGGGCGCGAATCCATCGGCGAAACGTTCTGATTGTCATGGCGCTTTTGGCGGTGGCTTTGAACTGTTCTTCTGGCCGATCCGGCGCGTCTCGCGATTCGCCAGCCCCGAAACGTAGCCCAGTCAGTGTTACCCTCCCGCGGCTTTGCCGCGGGAGGGTCGGCCCGCGCAAGCGAGGCCGGGGAGGGCAAGTCGCAAGAAAACCATGACGCTCAAAGATGTCTGGTGTGAACCCTCCCCGAAATCTCGCTTGAGTCTCGATTTCGACCCTCCCTTCGCTTCGCGTCGGAGGGTCAAGTCTGCTGGCGTTTTGGCAAGAAGTGTCACGAATCCGCATGTTTCTTGAAATCGCCTGTCCAGAATGGAGGTTGCGACGGAAGGGTCTTTAGAACCATGAAGGAAAATGACATCGCGCCGCATCTGACGCCTGCCAACCAGAAGGAGTTCCTGAGGGTGTTCCTTGCCAACGAGCGGGAGATCTTGCGCTATGTCATGGCGTTTGTCCCGCACGCGCCCGACGCCCAGGAGATCGTTCAGCAGACGGCGTTGGTCCTCTGGGAAAAATTTCACAGTTATGATCGCGAACGGCCATTCGCACCTTGGGCCTGTCGTTTCGCTCGGCACGTGTCTTTGCAGTGGATTGAACGACGCGAGAAGTGGCGGAAGCTTCTCGACGATGGCCTGGCGAAGGAGCTAGCCGAACGCCGGGAACAGCTACAACCTGAGTTCGATCAACGACTGAGCCACCTCGATGCTTGTCTTGGCAAGCTGCCAGATCGTCAACGCGAATTGGTGGAGGGCTACTACGTGCGGCAGTTGGATGCCCGCGCATTGGCCGAAGAGAGTCGCCGGAGCGTCGAGGCGGTCTACAAGACATTGCAGCGGGTTCGCAAGCACTTGCGGGAGTGCATCGAGCGCGCGCGGCTGGAGGCGAACACGTCATGAAGTTTCCTTCCACGGAATTCGAGCAGGCTTTGTCCGATCTGTGTCACGGCACGATCGAAGACCAAGCGATCGACGGCCTGCACACGCTGCTGCAACAGGACGCGGACGCGCGAGACGCGTACCTTTGGCGGATTGAGCTTCACGGCGAGTTGTCCGCCGGTCGCCTCGACTTTGCGACTCCCTCAGGACCGGAGAGCCCGCAGGAAGCAGGCTTAGTGAAAAGTGCTGTTGTCACGGCCCCACCCCTTCATCCAAACGTCTTGAGTGGCTGGCGCGGTCTTCGCTTTCGGAAGGCCTTGGTGGCCATGGCTGCGGTCGTGCTGGTCGTCCTTGGCTACGGGTTCAAACGCATGGCAACGGACCCACCAATGCAGCAGCTTGCCGAGCGACCGCTTGATCCGTTCTTGGCGATCGTCGTTGACGAATCACATGATGTGGCGTGGGAGGGGGTTGGTCCGGATTGGGGTTTGGGTCACGCCTTGGGTCGTCAGCGCGCGCATCTTGAAAGCGGCGATGCAACCCTTCAACTCCACAACGGAGTCGAACTCATGTTGCGGGGCCCGACCGAGCTCCAACTCCTGTCGGTCGATCACGCCATTTTGCAACGCGGGCAGGTCAGCGCACGGGTTCCGGAAGGAGCGATCGGATTCCGGCTCGACGCTCCGGGGCTCAATGTTGTGGACCTTGGCACTGAATTCTCTTTGGCGGTTGACGACGCCGGTGCTTCATCGGTACACGTGTTTGAAGGCAAGGTACGAGCCGCGCTACCAAGCTTGCCATCGTCACGGACGGAGTTGCTGACCGGTGAGACCGCTCAATTCGATGCAGACAAGGGCGAGGTCACGCGAAGGTTGAGCGACGTGAGCCTGTTTCCGCCTCTCAACGACGATGCTGGCTTGCCAAAGACCGAGGGCGACATCTGCTTTCTAAGGAAACCGCCTCCGTCGCTTCATCCTGGGACATTCGAGCATGACTCGATCTTGGTGTTTCGAGAGAAAGATAACGTTGCTTTGCCCAGGAGGCTGAGGGTAGTCCGCAAAGTCAGCCATCAATTCAGATCGAAGCAGCCGAGTGTTCCCGAGACGGTCGACTTGGCCGCACACACGCCTGTCCAAAGCTACCTGATACACTTTGATCGGGTTGGAGACAGTTGGACGGGCGGAGTGACTGCCAGGGGAGTGATTCGTTTCGACCAACCCATCCTGGGCCTTGTCATCGAACCCGAGCGATTGTCGGAAACCGACCTGTTTTGCTGCCACGAAGACACGGACTACGTCAAAGGCATCACACGCCCGCTCGAGATGCGCTTTATCAGCGATGCCCCTAATGGGCACGACGAGGTTTACCTCACCGATGACGGGCATGAACTGGAGCTGACCTTACGTGCCGGCCCGTATGTGGATCAATTTCGAGTCTTGGTCGAGGTACCGACAGAATGAGTGTGGACAGGAAACGGCGTCGATTCCTACGGGGTACCGGCGGGGCAATCCTGGCGTTGCCACTCTTGGAGGCGAACGCTGGTGACGCGTTGGCAACACCTCCAAAGCGGCTTGTTGCGGCGAGCACGTTCTATGGGTTGATGCCACACCTGTTTCATCCCAACGAAACGGGCCGTGATTATGAGACACCGCGCTTGCTCAAACCGCTCGAGCACCTTCGCGATGGCTACACGGTGTTTTCCGGGCTCGATCACAACCTGGGCGGTGGCCACGATTCCACGAAGTACTTCCTGAGCGGCATCCCCGTGACACAGGCACGGGGCTTGGACGAAGCCAATATCTCCGTCGATCAGAAGGCTGCCTTACATGTGGGCGAAGGGCGCGGTATGCCTCACTCGCGCTTGGGTGCGAGAGCGAATCTGAAAACTACATTTCTTGGACCCGCAACGGGTCTCAGGTGCGGCCCATCTCGAGTCTCCAGACTCTCTACGAGATGCTGTTTCGTAGTCTGACTGCTAGGGAACGTGGACAGGCTCAGCGAACGATGGCCGACGAGAAGTCCATCTTGGATCTCGTTCGCGAGCAAACGAAGCGATTTCAACAGGGTCTTGGACAAGCTCAAATCGATCCGGGAGCCGAACGGTCAAACGCTCCTTGACAACGCAATGTGCTTCTTCGGCAGCGGCATGAGTAACGCCAACTCGCATAGCAATCGTGATCTTCCGGTGCTTTTGGCTGGCGGTGGATTCCGGCACGGGGAGCACAAGCATTATGCACGCAACGGTCGAAAATCAGTGCCGCTGTGCAACCTGTATCTGTCTGCATTACAGAACTTTGGAATGG
>JBCCYK010000367.1:0-4494 GCA_039189905.1 Planctomycetota bacterium | reverse complement strand
TTGTCGAGCGCGGGACGTGTGAGATGGAGGCGTGTTTGTGTTATCGCCCATTGGGACGCCATTCACCCAATCCCCCCACTTCCGCTTGCAGGCGCGCGGATGGGATCACGCGTCGAAAATCGGTCGCGGAGCCTCGGATGGAGGCGCTCATCAGCAACAGACCCAGTTTGACTTCTTCTTTCTTTCGCAGCGGGGCCTCGATCACACCCGGTGCAAGCGAGGCGGCTTTTCCACGCAAAAAAACGGTCACGTTGTTGAGAGCGTCGCCCAGGTTCCTGCCCGCGTCCCCGCCGATCACGACGGTCCCATCGAGTGCGCCGGCACCCACGTCATCACCCGCATCGCCGCGGACGAAGATGCTGCCGCCCCGCATGGCGGCCCCGCATCGATCACCGACGGACCCATACACCGCTAAGGTGCCGCCCTGCATTCCGGCGCCCACACCGCAGCCGGCGGAACCGGTCAGCTTGACCACGCCGCCTTGCATTCCCTCGGCAAATCCGTGCCCGACCGATCCATCCAGGTAGACATCGAGATCGCGCGTCCAGGCAAACGCGTAGTCACCCAGGGACCCTTTGGCGTGGATGCGGAGGCCGGGAATCGCCTCAGGTGCCGACAAACGCATGCAAGACGAGTGTTGTCGTTGCAACCCAACCAGCTGAACCAAGGGTGCGTCGCCGTCTTCGTCACTCGGGCGGCCCGCTTCATAGTGCATGATGCTTTCGCGAAGGTCCTCGTCGGACAGCTTTGAGATATCAAGCACTTGGTCGGGCGATTCTTGTTTCACTGCGGGATGTACTTGATCGCGAAAGCGGGAAGAGCCAACTTCGGTGAGGTCTGTCGCTTTAAGGGGCTTCGAGCTTATCCATGAGATTCGAGCTTATCCATGAGAAGCGTGTCCAAAATCAAGGGTCGCTTTGAAATGGGCTCGGAAACGATTCGGCACGCGGATTGTAAATGACGCCCTGACTCCGGGGGGCCATACCAAGACAAGAGTGTCTGGCCAGCGGTCACTCGATCCCCCACGCGGTGATGGACTTCCACGCCAACCGATGGATCGATTCGGTCTGATGCGAACTTGCGACCCCCGCCCATTTCAATGACCGTATCTGCGATGGAAGGACAGTCGATCGAGGCAACGTACCCGTCTTCTTTCGCAGCCCAATGGTGTTGGGACGCTAGAGGGCGATCGGCATTCAAACGTCCGCCCTGCGCCGCGACCCATGATTCGAAGCGTTCGTAGGCGCGACCGGAATCGAGGTGCGAGTGCAGTTTCACGGTCGCGTCGTTCACGGAGCTTTCCATGTTGACCCTGACGAGCAGTTGGGCTGCCAACGCGACGGTCAGTTCGCGGACGTCCTCGGGACCGCTGCCTTGGAGCACCTGAATGCTTTCATCGACCTCCAGAGCGTTTCCAACCGCTCGCCCAAGCGGTTGGTCCATGTCGGTCAGCAAGGCATCCGTTGGCATACCGCAGTCGGTTCCGACTCGAATCAGCGACAAGGCCAGTTCGTGTGCGGCTTGGCGGGTCGTCATGAACGCGGCTGAACCGACTTTGACATCCATCACCAACGCGTCCAGCGAAGCCGCCAGTTTCTTACTGAGAATGCTGCCGGTGATTAGTCCAATCGACTCCACGGTTGCGGTGATGTCACGCAGCGCGTACAGCTTGCGATCCGCTGGCGCGATGGATTTGTCGGCGCCCACGATGATGCAACCGAGTTCCCTCAGAATGCGAGATGCCTCGGACTCATCCAAGTGCGTTTGAAATCCCGGGATCGATTCCAACTTATCGAGTGTGCCGCCTGTTCGACCGAGGCCGCGTCCACTGATCATGGGCACGTCCACGTCACAGACCGCAAGCAGCGGTGCCAGGATCAGGGAGACCTTGTCACCAAGGCCGCCCGTGCTGTGTTTGTCGACGCGCGGTCGATCGCTGACCCGCTCCAACCGTCGTCCGCTGTTAACCATCCGGTCCGTCAAATCGGCGGTTTCCGCGGGCGTCATGCCACGCAGACAGACGGCCATGGCCATCGCAGCCATTTGAGCGTCCGAGATTTCATTCTGGCAATAGCCGCGGATCAGGAACGCCCACTCCTCGTGACTCAACTCGCCTCCATCGCGTTTCTTTCGAATTAGATTCGCGGGGATCATTCAGCCATTGACCTTGACATTGAAACCGGAAACGTGCGATCCGTCGGCACGCCTGTGCAGCTTCTTGAGAGATTCTGCAAAGAAAACCCACCTTGATCGATCAAGCGCTTGATGAGCGTCGACGGAAAACTCCCCTATCGTATCCGACGCAGGCCGACCTTGTCTGTTGGGCCTTCGTTGTTGCTCTATTGTTGCGTGCGTGGATGGGAACCACTTGGTTTGACGTATTGGGTCCGCGTTTCTTGTTTCGCGATGAGTTTGGCCTTGTGGCTTGTTTGCTTTGCCTCGATCGCAACGGGGCAAGCGCCAGGAACGTTGGATCCCTACGCGACCTCTTCCGCGCCAGCCGCCAACCTCGGTTGGAACCCCATCGCAAGTCAATCGCGCTTGTTCGGCGCGCCGGTGGGCGTTGCCAGTGATCGGGGGCAGGGGTTCCTCAGTTCGGCGGGCTGGTTGTCGAGCGATACATTCTTGGTCGCACCGCGTCAGCAGCAGGATCGACTTTGGTTCCGTACCGAGTACCTGCGTTGGTGGACGGAGCGGATGACGACCCCCGTTCTGGTGACGACCAGTCCTAGCGGCACCGCGCGCGAGGAAGCCGGTGTCCTCGGGTTCTCTGATACCGATTCCCTGTTTGGTGGGGGCGAGATCGGTGACGACACGACCGATGGGCTTCGTTTGCGAGCCGGTTTCTTTCCCACGCCGTCGGCCACGTTTGGGATTGAAACCGAGTATTTCTTGCTGGGAGAGCAGAACGCGGGTTTTTCCGGTGGGGGTGGTGACCGCATTTTGGCACGGCCGTTTTTCGATATCACGCAGGGCCGTGAGACTGCCCAACTGATCAACTTTCCGGCGACGGCGGTGGGTTCTTTGCGAATCAGTTCGGAGTCCAAGCTCAACTCCTTTTTCGTTGGCGGTCGGGCGTCGTTGCTCCCCACGGGTGGTGGCAGCGTCTGCAACCATGATCGCGTGGATTGGCTAGTCGGATTCCGCATGATTCGCTTGCGGGACCGTTTGAACTTTCGCGAGGACGTCGAGTCGGTTGTTGTGGGAGCGGAGGGCGAGCTTGATTTGACCGACACGTTTCAGACTCGCAACCGATTCAGTGGACTTCAGCTGGGTGTCGTGCATCAGGCGAATCTGAATCGCGTTTTCCTGGAATCCATGCTGCGTGTTGCGGTTGGCGTGAATGAGCAAACGGTCAACATCCGCGGTTCCAGTACGCTGACAGAGTTGGGCGATTCAGAAACGTATCCGGTTGGCTTGCTTGCGGTGGACACGAACTCGGGTCATCGGCAACGGGATCGTTTCTCCGTGGTTCCCGAGGTTGGGGTGACGTTGGGGGCGCATGCGACGTCCTGGTTGACGGTGACGGGTGGGTATCACTTGTTGTATTTCCCAGCCGTTGTCCGCGCGGGAGACCAAATCGAAACGGACATCAATCCGGGCTTGCTGGCGCCACCGGATGATCCCTTGGTGGGTGCCGCACGACCTCGATTTGAGTATGAAGAAACCGACTATTGGGCGCAGGGCTTGACCTTGGGGGCCCAGCTTCGTTTCTGACGACGCAAGAGAGTTTGCATGCCGCTGAAGATATGGGTGGATGCCGACGCGGCACCGACGGCCGTCAAGGAGGTCGTCTTTCGGGCTGCCAAGCGACTGCAGATCGAGACGCTCTTGGTTGCCAACTGTCCCATCCCTTTTCCTGCCAACGCGACGACCGTGCGCTCCGTCGTCGTGCGCGAGGGCGCCGACCAGGCGGATCGTTACATTGTTACTCATTCGGAAGCGGGTGATCTGGCGATCACCGCTGACCTCCCCCTGGCGGCACAGCTGGTGGAGAAGGACGTTTTTGTGGTGGACCCGCGCGGCGATGAGTATTCGCCATCGACCATCGCAGGACGCCTGTCCATGCGAAACTTCATGGATGACCTCCGCGGTGCCGGCGTTGTGACCGGCGGAAACGCGCCCTACGGGCCGAAGGACAAGTCTGCTTTTGCAGCCACTTTTGATCGGCTTTTGACACGTGCGCAGAAGCGGGCTGCCAAGAAGCGAGACTAGCGCTTTGGCTAATTTTGATTATTGGATTAGCCGAAGGGCGTTAGCCCCGGTTCCTACCGCGATAACCGGGGCTAACGCCCAATGCCATCTACTTTTCATCTACTCGTGAGCTTTTCGGCGATTGGCTTCTCGGATTTGTTTGGCTTCGCCCCTGTTCTTTGATTCGAACTTCGTCGCTTTGGTCCGCTTCTGATACGACACCCTCGGATAGGAACGCTTCCCGCGGCGATCGGGCAACAGTCGTTTGGAGGCGCAGACCAGGGCTTTCTCATAAAGCTC
>JBCCYK010000366.1:0-4520 GCA_039189905.1 Planctomycetota bacterium | reverse complement strand
TGGGTGCTTCGCACCATTGGTACCTGACCCTTTTTCGCCTACCGAATCGATTGATCAACAGTGCCCAGAAGTGGATGCCTTCCTCTTCCCACAACAACCCGCGGGAAGGGTAAAGACCAGGGAGCTTCTGGCTGCCGACACAAATCTCAGCACAAATGCTCATTTTTGGGGGACGCCAAGCAAGGCTAGCTGGGTTCAACACGCCCCGACGATCGACGGTTTCCCCTGGGAGCAAGCCCCTATTCTCGGGCGTGAGCATTTTTCGAGCCAAATCCAACTTCGCTGCCCTATACGAATGTGGAAAAGATCGTTATTGTCTGTCGTGTGTTCATGGGTCAATCTTGGTCGTCCTCTCCCGATCGCGTGCGTCCGTTGCTTTCATCCCGACTCAAAATCGTCCGTGCTGGGCGGGGTGAAAATAGCGACCGATGTGTCCGCGCGGTGTCTCGCCATGCTTTGGCGGGACAAGCGAAGCTGGCGGCCTTCCCGCATGCGGAGTATCGAAGCTCGATGGATCGCCACGCGTTGCCCGTTCTTTGTTCGGAAGATTCATCCCGCTCGCAGGTCACTGCTGACGTGTACTGCCGCAGACGAAATGCCACCCCAGCGTCTCTTGCGTCTGCATCGGACCGGTTACGAGGCGAAATTCACTTCGCTTCGGGTCCAGCGTCAAGGGACTCCCAGTCCGAGAAACACCGTTAAGCCGACACAACCGTCCGGCGATTCGGTGCTCAAAAATGGTTCGTGACCTTGGTCGCATCCTTCTTTCACGAAACCTTCTGACACCTGCTCGCCCGGTTCGATTTTCCTTTCCCCGGAGAGAATCCAGACGATGGCCGTTACCACCCAACGACGACTTGAACCCACCTCCGTTCGCAAGTTCGGAACGGGTTTGGGCCAGTTTGAGTTGCCCGATCTGACCGCACTGCAAACGGTTTCCTATGCCGCGTTCTTGCAGGAGGAGGCCTCGCCGACGAAACGCAAGGATGTCGGCCTGGAAGCAGTGCTGCGGGAGATCTTTCCCATCAGTAGCTACGACGGCAACACGACGCTGGAGTACCTGCACTACGACCTCGGGAAACCCCGTTATACGGTGCAGGAGTGTCGTCAGCTCCGGTTGACGTATGGGCGCCCGCTTCGCATTTGGTTGCGGCTCAATCGCGAGGAGCCGATTGAGGAGGAGGTGTACCTGGGCGACCTCCCGCTGATGCTGGGTGGTGGCGAGTTCATCATCAATGGGGCCGAACGCGTGGTCGTCAGTCAGCTGCACCGAAGCCCCGGCGTGGACTTCGTGATGGAGCAGGACACCACAACGGATCGCAAAATGCCGTCCTGTCGCGTGATTCCCGAACGGGGTTCGTGGATCGAAGTGAACATGACGAAGAAAGATTCGCTGACGGTGCGAATCGACCAGAGCGGTAAGTTTGCTGCGACCATGCTATTGCGAGCGATGGACCCGAAGTACAGCACCGATGCCGATCTGCTCAACGCATTCTATGAAACGAAGACGATCAAGATCAGCGGCGCGAAGGACGTCGGCAAACTCGACAACAAGATTGCCGTCGACGACGTCGTGTACCCAAGCGGGCATGAACGGGCGGGCGAGATCATTGTGGAAGCAGGTTACAAAGTCACTTCGGAATTGGCCGAGACGATCTGTGGCGCCGGCGTGAAGAGCGTTGACGCGATGGATGTGCCCAAGGTGCCCCTGATCTTCAACACACTCGCGGAGGACAACACGGCCAGCCACGAGGAAGCCTTGTTGCGGATCTACCAACGCCTGCGTCCGGGCAACCCGCCGCAGTTGGAGAAGGCACGCACGCTCTTCCAAGAGAAGTTTTACGACGATAACCGGTACCGGCTTGGCAAAGTCGGGCGTTTCCGTCTCAACCGGAAACTGGACTTGAACGTCGAAGAGTCCGTGATGACCCTTCGGCCCGAGGACATGATCGAGTCGATTCGCTACCTAATCGATTTGTTCGATCCAGAAAGCCCTGCTGAGATTGACGACATCGACCACCTGGGTAATCGGCGATTGCGGACCATCGACGAATTGGCGAGCGAAGAACTTCGCAAAGGATTTCTCAAGCTGCGTCGTACCGTTCAGGAAAGGATGAGTGTCAAAGACGCGCAGGACATGTCACCGCGGAGCTTGATCAACCCCAAGAGCGTGTCAGCAGCGATCGACTACTTCTTCGGTCGTGGTGAGCTGTCCCAGGTGGTTGACCAGACCAACCCGCTGTCCCAGTTAACACACGAACGTCGCCTGTCGGCGCTGGGTCCGGGAGGCCTGAACCGAAAACGCGCTGGCTTCGAGGTGCGCGATGTGCACATTTCACACTACGGACGGATTTGCCCGATTGAAACGCCGGAAGGCACCAACATCGGTCTGATCAGCTCCTTGGCGATTTTTGCGGGCGTGGATGATTACGGTTTCTTGGTCACGCCCTATCGCGAGATCACCGACGGGAAAGTGACGGACTCCGTCCTGTGGCTACGTGCGGATGAAGAGGGTGAATCGTATGTGGCACCCGCGGATACCGAAATCAAGAATGGGGCGCTCGTTCCAGGCCCCAACCTCATCGCACGTTATCGGAGCGATTTCCAGATCGTGCAGCCAGACCAAGTGAACTACATGGACGTGGCGCCGGCACAGATGGTGGGCGTCTCTGCGGGCCTGATTCCGTTCTTGGAGCATGATGACGCGAACCGTGCGTTGATGGGCAGCAACATGCAGCGCCAAGCCGTGCCGCTCCTTGTTGCCGAACCGCCGATTGTTGGTACCGGCATGGAACGCGAGGTGGCGAAGAACTCATCGATGGTGGTTCGAGCCCGGCGTGCCGGCAAGGTCACGTTCGCGGATGCAACGCGAATTGAGATTGGCAGTGATCATTATGATCTGAAGAAGTATCAGGGCCTCAATGAAAGAACGTGCCAGAACCAACGGCCCTTGGTGAACATCGGTGATAAAGTCGAGAAAGGCCAGATCATTGCGGACGGAGCAGCCACGCACAAAGGCGAGCTCGCGCTGGGGCGCAATGTCTTGGTCGGCTTCATGTCCTTTGATGGTTTCAATTACGAGGACGCGATCATCATCAGTGAGGAGTTGGTGCGTAACGACACGTACACTTCGATTCACATTGAAGACTTCGACCTGGAGATTCGCGAGACCAAGCTGGGGCGTGAAGAATTCACACGCGATATTCCAAACGTTTCCGAAAAGGCACTTCGTAACCTCGATGACGGTGGGATCGTTCAAGTCGGTACGTACGTCAAGCCTGGAGACATCTTGGTCGGGAAGGTCTCGCCCAAGAGTAAGACGGAGCTGACACCCGAAGAGAAACTCCTGCACGCGATCTTCGGACGGGCCGGGGAAGACGTGAAGAACGACTCGCTCGAAGTCCCCTCCGGAATCGAGGGCATCGTCATTGACACCCAAAAGTTTTCGCGCCGCATGAGCTTGGGCGAGGACGAGCGGAAGGAATTTGAGAAAGAACTGAAGCAGAATGAAAGCGAGGGCAATGCCGAGATCGCAAGCACCTTTGAGTCCTTCGTACGGGAATTGGAGGCGGCTGCGGGCAAGAAGCTGAACGATCACTCGGGAACGCCCTTGGCAGACGGTCAGGATCCCAAGTTTGTCGCCGAGCGCGCAGCGAGTTTTCGCATCGACCACGCGCTGGATCAGATCGACGATGAAGCAAAGAAGAAGGACGCGGACAAGGTCTACAAGGCCCAATGGCAGAACGTTGAAAACGCGATCGACTCACGCGACCGCAAGCTCAACAGCATGAAGCGAGGCGATGAGCTGCGAAGCGGTGTGCTTCAAATGGTGAAGGTCTACATCGCGACAAAACGCGTGATCAGCGTTGGTGACAAGATGGCGGGGCGCCACGGCAACAAGGGTGTGATCGCAAAGATCCTGCCGATCGAGGACATGCCATTCTTGCCCGATGGAACCCCGATCCAGATCATGCTCAATCCCTTGGGCGTTCCCAGCCGCATGAATGTCGGACAGATTTTGGAGACCCACCTGGGCTGGGCGGGAGCCAACCTGGGCTTCCAGGCCATCACGCCGATCTTTGATGGTGCCAGTGAAGACGAAATCAATGCTTGTCTCGATGAAGCGGGGCTTCCCAAACATGGCAAAATTCGCTTGGTCGATGGACGAACCGGTGAGCCGATGGAGCAAGAGACGACGGTCGGCTACATCTACATGCTGAAACTGCACCACTTGGTGGATGACAAGGTCCACGCGCGAAGCACGGGACCCTACTCTCTCATCACGCAGCAGCCGCTGGGCGGAAAAGCCCGCTTCGGTGGCCAGCGGTTCGGAGAGATGGAAGTCTGGGCACTGGAGGCTTATGGCGCCGCCTACATCCTGCAAGAGCTGCTGACGGTCAAGAGTGATGACGTGGAAGGCCGCACGAAGATCTACGAGTCCATGGTGAAGGGCGAGAACACCTTGGAGGCCGGCACGCCGGCCAGCTTCGATGTGCTGACCAACGAGATTCGTGGCTTGG
>JBCCYK010000365.1:0-4629 GCA_039189905.1 Planctomycetota bacterium | reverse complement strand
TCGAGCGATTCGTTCGTGATGTAAAAGAAGTACCGCTGCTTGTCGAATAGGAACTGTTGACCTTTCGTCACCGCGATGTCTTTGCGGACAGCCACCATTCGGTAACGCTGATCACAAGCATCGGGCTGGTACAGAAACTCGGCGTAGCTCTCGCTTTGCAGGCGTTGATTCTCGTAGCCGTGCACAACAACGAACGCCTCCTTGGGATTCTCCGGTCGAGCTCGTCGTTTTTCCGGAGGCGTGGACGGAACCTTGCGTGAAAGCTTTTTCCAAGCGTTTTCCGGGAGTTCATCCGCGATCCCGACCAGCTTCTTGTTTGCGTCATAGCCCAGGACGAACTTCACGCCCTCGCGGTCCCACCGGTCCAGATGCTCCGTGGAGGAGAAGTCCGTGTCGCCACGAAGAACAATCTTGCGAAAGCCCGCTTCGCGACATTGCTTGATCGCCAAGTCGAAGTACAGCGATGAACCTTCGTGACTGGGGCGGTTGCCGCTGCGATTGGCGAGGTACAGAACCTCCTGGGTTTCAGCGAGCGTGATGACCAGCGGGTGACACCCCCACTGGCCTTTGAAGTTCATCCCGATGCCCTCCTTCTTCTGGCCGTAGGTCTCGACCATCGTGCCATCGGCTTCAATCGTCGCGCAGTTGAAGAAGCTGTCCTCCTGCTGTCGCCACACGATCTGCCGCGTGCGATTGATGCCTTGCATGACCAATCGCAATTGCTGGTTGCTAAAACGTCTACAAAAATCTCCGGCGGTCGTGGGATCGGGAATTCGTTGCGCGCCCACCGCGTCAAGATAGGCTTCGTCGTTTCGGCGCTGCTCGATGTGATCCAAGCAGGTTCCGCCAGCAAGTGTGTTGAGCGCAATGTTGAGGATGTGATCGGCTTCGTCGTAGGGTAAATGAAGCTTGAACACCTTGGCCGATTCGTTGAGCGATCGGCGCAAATCGATTGTCTTGAGCATTTGCATGATCATCGCGATCCCGTCACAGGAAACGGCTTGCTGCCTTTCGGCCAATTCCAGTTTGTTAGTGCCGGGCTTGATCATGGGCGACTGCCACCCGCCCTGTTCGATTGAAATCCTTCGGCGAAGTCTTCGTTTGCGTTTGGCGAGGCGTTTTCGTAGTTTATCGTTCACTCGAAACCCTCCGTTTCTCGGGTGCGTTGAAGTTGTTGTTACCTCCAATACACGTGGAAAACGCCGAGGGTTTCGAGTTTCTCAAAACAATGCCCAATCAAGCTTCGCTTGATTGAGTACTAGTTGGGGAATTCGCAGTAGCAACCGACGATAGTCGGGAAGCCTGCTGGCGATCTGAAACGCGAGCGTTCGGACAATGCTCTCAGGTCATTGGTGGCTCGGTTTGTGATACTCACAGAAGTGAACTGCGATCACCTTCGCTTTTCCGTAGTGCGCCAGATGAGCCGCCAACATGCTCTTCCCCGATCCTGGCGGCACTCACTCCTTCGCGCTCGCCAATCTTGCATGTCAAGCCACTGAATGTGACTAATGCTTTGTGGTGGCTGCACATCCTGTTCACGTTCAACCAGAATCGGGTAGATATTCCCGCCAGCAACCTCGATTGCAATGGCGACTTCATCCAGGCAAACGCCCGGCTCTCGCACAGAATGCTTGGAGAGAACAAAGACGACTCTGTTGGATTCTAAGAGACCGTCGGTAATGGATCGACGCCAATCCTGCCCGAATCTTATGTGCGACTTGTCGAACCAAACAACATGACCACGTGCTTCTAAATCCGCCTTGATGCGGATGACTATCTCTTCATTACGGTCATGACCATAGCTGAGAAATATTCGCAGCGACGACGGGGCCATTGCAGTCATTTGCTGCTGCCGAAACCTCGGACAACGCGACCCGCAATCACGTACGCCTGGCTTGCGTGTTCACACACACCATCCGATTCAAGCTGGGTAAGTGCTGTTTCAGCTTCCGCTCGAGCAAGAAAATTGCGCAACTCATCCTTCGCGCCATCGGATATCGCAGTGGGCGGACCAAAGTGCTTGTCTAGTTCATTGCGTACAAAGGGCATGACACAGCAGAGTTCAAGCCCAAGACCCAAGGCCTGCTTCGTCGCTGGCAAGATCTCCAGAACAGCTTCACTCAGGCTTGGGAGATCTGCGTGGTCCAACCGATGCGGCCGATGCCGTACCACTCCTACACGAAATGTCAGTCTGGGTTCCGGAGGAGACGTGGCAACAAAGGACGCCTGGGGTCGGCAAGCAACCACAACAATGGGGCTCTGAGGCAAGGGAACGAACGATCACGGTCGGCCGACAGTTTACCGACTACGTCGTACGTCAGGCTACGTCTTGCGACCAGGTTCGCTGCTGCGCGCAAGCATGTCGATCATGCGGTTAGCAAGAAACAGGTCCTTGGGATTCTCAGTACGCACGCGGTCGATGCCGTAAATAAAGGCAATGGTGGTTAGACTGGTGGCCAACGCGATTCTGGCTTCCCTGGTTTGCTCATCATGACCCATGTTGTCGAGGCGGATCTGGCGTGGATTGGCATCGATCAGCATTGGATGGGGGTAGTCGGCAAGTTGTTGGCGGGTGGGAAAGAGCGTGGGATAGTCTCCATCGGTTGACGCGAATCCGTCGTCTAGTGCCATGCCGATTTGTGCCGCGTTGACACCCAAATCGATCAGCCTGTTTCGCTGGGAATGAAACCTCGCGACCGCGTTGTCAAACGCGGCCGGTAGCTTCACCCCGCGTTTGGCCTTTCCATGCGCTCGGACTGCATCAGCGACTTCCTTGATTTGCTCTTGGGAATGATCCAGCGGTTCCATCGGTGGAAAGGCGGTCATGACAACATTCAGATTCTTGTTTGTCTCCGCAGAGTAGTCAGGGCACCGGGCCAGGCACTCGGCTGACGTGCAGGCCATCGCGACCGCGTAGCGAACCGCGGCGTTGAGGATTCTTGACGACCAAGTTCGCACGCAGAACGGCAGCGTGTTGATTCCAAAGGTGGCCCGTACGATCGCCGGTGCAAGCGATTCGCAGGCCTCGATGCGTTGGCGACACCTCGATTGGAAATCCAGTTCGATGATGTCCGCTCAGTCGAGTGGCATCTCGCGGACACGCGAATCGAGCCATTCCAAGTAGCGAGGGGGTTTCATCTCGAGAACATTCTGGGTCGCATCGATCACGCCCATGACCAGCGGCGGTTCACTCGCGTCTTCCTCCGTTGTTTCGTCAAGTTGCCAGCGTGTGGGCAAGGTTCACCGCCTGATTGTGTCGCGTTCGATGCGCTCGACCCGCGTTCGGCGAACGCGGCGACTGTCGCCGAGCACGCCGTGCTCGGATCGTCCATGAAAGTGGCAGACTGCAGAGTAAGTACACTGACAAGAAGCAGGTAGGACGCGCGCTATGTCGCTTGTTCAGTTCGCGCCAGCCGCCGGTTTCCTGTTGAATTTCGCAGTGCGAGACCGAAAAGCAAAACGGAAGCGATAAAGAGTACCGATGCGATTCCCAAGCTGTACCGAATGAAGGTGACGTTCGAAACGGGATGCCCGTTGAGCTCGATGCCGCTGATGTACGTGTTCGTTGGATACCAACCCTGCTCCTGCCCCAGAAGGCGGAGGCCGGGGAGCGAGACACACCCTGCCAGGCAACCGAACAACAAGCCCAGGCTCACATAGCGTCGCACGCACTTCCGGCCCGCAACGGAACGGTTTGCGTTGGATGTCGCTTGGTAGGGATTCTCCATGGATTTCCTCAGGACTCCAGAGGGATCTCTTCCACATCGACGCTGACTTTGAGTGTGGGAGAGCCTCCGCCCACCGCAACACCTCGCATCGGGCTGACATCCAAGTAGTCGCGCCCCATGCAGATGGCGATGTGATCTCGGTTGGTCAGGCAGCCGTTGGTGGGATCATATTCCAGCCAACCGATCTCGGGTCCCGCGTAGAGACTGACCCACGCATGCGATTCATCTGCCCCAATCAGTCGTTCCTGTCCCGGGGGTGGTGTCGTCCGGATGTAGCCACTGACATAGCGTGCGGGAAGCCCAATCGATCGCAGGCAGGCGACTTGGATTTGCGCGAAGTCCTGGCAGACACCCGCCTTCAATGCAAACGATTCCTCTACTGGCGTGTCGACGCGTGTTGCGGAACCATCGTATTGGAAGTCGTCTTGGATGCGTTTCGTCAAGTTCAAGGCTGCGGTGGCCAAAGAGTCTTCCTTCTCAAACGATGTCAACGCGTACTGCCTGATCGCATCATTCCACCGGATTTTGGGAGACGCAAAGCAGTACTCGGCTGCGAAGAGCAAATGGTTTTGAACGGGTTGTTTGAGCTTGTTGACCAAGTCGCGCCAGGTGAGGCCGCGGTCCGTCGGCGCTCCACGCGTCGGGCGGACGGTCACATCCGATTGCACGTCCACGGTCAGCGATTCGTGAAGGGCTTCGATCGAGAACGTGAACACGTGGTTGCCGAAGTAATCCACATGCGACGTCATCGAATCCGGTTCGGGCGCGATCTTGATTTCGCTGCTATTGACCAAAACGGTTGGCGTCACGGTGGGCTGCATGCGAAGCTGATTCTGGCACACCGCGACCGCTGCCGTGTAGCGGTACTCGGTCCGGTGCGAGATGCGGTATCGCGCGGGGC
>JBCCYK010000364.1:0-4685 GCA_039189905.1 Planctomycetota bacterium | reverse complement strand
CTTCTGCGCACTCGGACGCGGAGCAAAGCTCGCGTCCCGTTGACCCGGGCGAGTTTCGCCTGGCTTGCCCGAATGGTTTTCATCGAGTGGCCGTCCGGGAGAAGTCACGATCCAACGGCCTCCCGATCCATCGCGAGTTTCTGCTTCGGTCCCTTTGGATTTTGGGGCGTAATTCTGCCAAGCGAGCCGCGCAAAGCCTTGCTCGCTCCAAATCGTCGCAATCGAAAAACAAGTTTGCAATTCTTTTGAGGCAACACTCGCAGGTAACCTCATCCAGCCGAGATGGAATGAATGGATCGATCACCATGACGGCCTCGCACTTCCGGCCTAATCGCAGCAACAGGGAAGCGAGTCCGATGCGAAAGTGCAAGTTTCTCGGATCAAGGTCGATCGCGTGCCGCAAGAGGGCCTCACTGACACTCGATGGGTGCCCACACACCTGGGCGTAGTACCCCATTTGGTAATGCACCTCTGCGGTATCGGGCGCGAGCCGTCCGGCCCGACGACACGCTTCCATCGCTAGGCGAGGTCGATCGACCGCCTCCAATCCAGCGGCCACCCTGAGTAAACACTTGGCATCGAGTTCGCAGGTGGTGGCAAGATTCATCAGCAAGTCTCGCGATAGCCGATGACTCCCCACCGCGCCATACGCGATCGCAAGCTCAACTTGAAGCTCATGGGGCAACGGCCGCAACCACGAAAGTTGCTCAAGTGCTTCGATGCCGTCCTCGAACTCACCCCGTTGTAAACACGCGACGCCTAAGATCTCCAACGCCTCGGACTCATCGGGTTCTTGTGCGAGAACATAACCCGCAAATTGAGTCGCCAAACGATAACGCCGCGCCGCAAGGTGTTCCGCCGCGATTGCCAGGTTGTCGCTCATGCTCACTCAAAAGGTTTCAAGGTCGAACGGAGAGATCGTGGAGCAGATCCAAGTGAATCTGCCAATGCCTTTCGCTCGCGTCGGTAGATCACAAGCGTTCCCGTCGCGGCCACCAACAGCGTGACGAGTGCGATGGCACTCACATGAATGGCAAAGAGTCCCCAAGTCATCGTGCACCCTTGATCGAAAGATGGGACGGGGTTCGTGGCGTCTTCAACGCGGCCAGTACTTTTCCTTGCGATTCGAACGAGTTCGCCAAGGGGCCGCGTCCAGCGGCTTTCAAGAAGTCGGCCACCTTTTCGGCGCAGCTCTGACAGTTGAGTGCTTGAATCTCGGAGTCGTTCAGCTCTTCCAGGAGACCTAGGGCCTCCTCTCGCTGATCCAGCTGGATCAACACAACGGCGAGACCGACACGAAAGCGAACGTTCTTCGGCTCCAATTCCAAGGCGCGCCGCGTCTGCGCCTCGGTCAAGTAAAGCGGGTTCCCCAAGAGCGCGGAGTAGACTCCGAGGTCATAATATGCCTGGGCCAAAGTGGGCTCGCGATCGGTCACCCACTCGCACACCTGCATCGCCAATCTGACGGCATCGATGGATGCGAGTCCCTGTGCCACCTTCAGCATCAAATCCGAAGGCAACGTCCGTGGTAACGCCAGCTGAAGGAACAGCTCGCGAGCCAATTCCACCCGATCAAGTCGGGCGTAACAGGTCGCCAACGCGATGCGGGCCTCGTCGTCGATGGGTGCGATCAAGCTTGCTTTCTCAAAGGCGTCGGCCGCATCGATGTGTCGCCCGACACCCAGAAGAGCGTGTCCCAACAGCACGAGGGCAGGGACTTCGGGCTCCTTCCGAGACCGAGAGATCAACTCCGACACAATACTGATCGCGGTATCAGGACTGCCACGATCGTAAGCGGCTTGGGCGCTGTGGAAGCTAGCAGCTACAGAGGATTCATTCATTTCGCCTGCCGAAACCCGTAAGCGGTGTCAACAACCTTTCCGACAGATCGCCCTGGCCGAGGCCCAAGACCCATCGGAAGCAAATTCGCTGGCTCGCCGTGAGCCCGTGCCAATCCCCAATGAAAAATGGCACGAAAACCGCAGCTGGCTGGCTACCCCAGAAGCTTGTTGCAACTGATTCTCAATAAACTTATCGGGCTTTTGTTGCTCGTGCAAGATCCTGCTTGGGAGAGTTTTGGGATTTTTTTGAATTCGCAGCCAAACCGCTTCACGCGGCAAGCGGTCTCGCTCATGTCGGCGACCTGACGAAGTCTCTGAGAAGAAATCCCTGACTGCCGGTGGATGTGCCCCAACCAGCCCGTAATGGACTCTAGAGGCAACTCGCCCAACGGACGGACGCTGCCTCCCTCTCTTCTCTTCTCTTGCTAAGTCGCAGTCAGGTGTCGCCATGTCCAAGCGTTGGAGTCGTCGAGTCAAACGTTCCGCTTCGCGAAGCTCAAGAACCAAGCAGGCATCTTTGAGACGCCGTTTGCGTTCCGAAAGACTGGAAGTCCGGAATCTGATGGCCGCCCATCCGTTCCACAACGAGGCAATCCCCGAGGATGTGACCGAAGACGGTCAGGTCACCGCGCTGGATGCCTTGACGGTGATCAACCAAATCAACAACCAACGGGGTGACCAGGTGGGGGCTCGCGGGCGTGGGCGCATGACCGATGTGAACAACGATGGTCGTGACTCCGCGGTGGACGTCTTGATGATCATCAATCGCTTGAACCGCAACGAGGGTCCTGGCCAAGCCAATGACGGCCTGAATGAAGAAGGGCCCCGAAACGACAACGTGGAGAATGGCCGACCGCGAGATGAGCGCGGTGAGGATGCGAACGAGAACGAGCGCGGAGAAAGGCAACAACAATCCGATCTCGTGATTCAATGGAACAATCTCTTCAACGAGTTGTTGGTCGCTGACGAGGAACAACAGAATCCCGGCTATGCGTCGCGTGCCATGGCGATGCTCAATCTGGCGATCTATGACGCCGTCACGATCACGGACGGCGACGTGGCCGACACCTTTTACGAATACGACCTCAGCGGTCTGACGGGGGATCCCATTCGCACCGATGCGGCCGTTTCACAAGCTGCGTACACCGTTTTGAGTTCGCTGTACTCCGGACAGCAAGACATGATCGACCAGTTCCGCGATCGTGTCTTCCGACGCATCGAACCGGGGCCAGGCACGGCGGATGGTGTTGAATTGGGCAACGAGATTGGCAGCACGATCTTGGCCGAGCGCGCCAACGATGGCCACGACACCGTCGGGGACTACACGTACTCCGATGAACCCGGCTCCTTCCAACCAGACCCCTTGAATCCGGACGTTCCGGTTTGGGGCCCCGCTTGGAGTGAAGTGGACCCGTTTGTTGTTTCCTCGGCGGAAGACTACGCGCCGCAGACAACACCGCCCTTGGATAGCGCCGAGTACGCCGCATCCTACAACGAAGTGAAAGAACTTGGTTCCGTTGATAGTGAGACCCGGACGGCGGATCAAACCGAAGCAGGTATCTTCTGGGCTTATGACCGTGTCGGCCTGGGAACGCCGATGTCTCTGTTCAGTGACGCGATCGAAGCCATCGCGACCCAGCAGGGCAACAGCCTGCAGGAGAACGCAGCCTTGTTCGCACAAGCTTCGGTGGCAATGGCCGATGCCGGTGTCGTTGCCTGGCACACCAAGTTTAGCGAGCAATTCTGGCGTCCCGTCACAGCGATTCAAAGCGGCGATTTGGACGGCAATGATCTGACCGAAGGGGATCCCGAGTGGACCGCTTTGGGAGCGCCCGACGGTGGGGATGACATCATCGGTTTCACGCCGCAGTTCCCAACCTACATCTCAGGCCATGCCACGTTTGGCGGTGCCGTGTTTGGTGCCATTCGTGAGTTCTATGGAACGGATGACATTTCGTTTGAGCTCGAATCGAAGGAGTTGGAGATCCTGATGGACAATCCGGAGCTCCAGGCCGCATACGGCCTGGACCTGGACGACGCCACGCGATCATTCGGATCGCTTACCGAAGCCATGGCTGAGAACGGACGCAGCCGTGTGTACCTCGGCATCCACTTCGACTTCGATGACACGGTTGGGCAGGACGTTGGGCAAGCCGTCGCCAGTACCGTCGCATCGGAATTCGTTGTGGCCGCCAACGACAACGGCGAGCCCGGACGCGATGATGGGCCCGGACGCGACGAGGGGCCAAGCAAGCGCCCTGGTGACGGGCCGCTCGTCGGCAATCCACCTAACTTGGGAGGGGGAAATCCGCCGCCACCGGCCAATCCTGAGCCCCTGCCGCCGCCACCCGGTGCCCCGCTTCCACCACCTGCGGATGTCGTGGGTGGAGGACAAGAACGTCCGGGACGACCACCGCGAATAACCGAAGAGATGGGGATGCCCGAAATGGTCGACGAAGCGGATCTCGACCTGATCGCCCGGGAACAGGCTGGACGTCGTGAGGAAGGTCGGCCCGAACGAAATCGTGATCGTCCTGACCGTGGCAACGCTGCCGCCAATGACGACGACGAGCTCGAACTGCTGACGACGGGTGACCTCGTTTAGGCAGCTCCTCGATAGCGTGGGCATCTGGAATAGGTCTATCCAGGCTTGAAAGCCTGGATAGACCTTCTGTTTGCGCCCTCTCAGCACGGGCCCATTCCTCGGGCTCATTGGATTCCGCTCTACGAAGCTCGCAGGGCCCGGGATGCGCCCGTGCTGAGAGGGCGCAAACAGAAGGTCTATCCAGGCTTTCAAGCCTGGATAGACCTATTCCAGATGCCCACGCTATCGAGGAGCTGCCT
>JBCCYK010000363.1:0-4696 GCA_039189905.1 Planctomycetota bacterium | reverse complement strand
AGCATTTCATCAATGGGGTCAAAACCGTTGATGTGACGGACGAACAGACCGAGAAAGCTGCCACCCAAGGTGTGATCGCCTTGCAACTCCACCGTGGCCCCGCCATGACCGTACGGTTCAAAAACCTGGTGCTTCGAACCTGGTAGCCGTGGTCGTCCTTTCCGCGTCCGAACCCCGGCATGGCATCAGCCGCGGAGCGTTAGCTCCCGGTTCTGCAAACACACCGGAGCACGAGCACACCGGAGCTTGCGTGAGAACCGGTCGCTAACGCGATTCGGCTGATAGGAAAACCTCATGTTCGCTGAAACTTCGGTTGAAAATCGTTCGTTCGGATGCATTCTCCGGGCCAACCGGCGTCTCGGAAAGAGGCTCCTGGCGACACGAACCGAGCCCCCAGATGGGCACTCCGTTGGCAGCTTGCTACCATTCCCGTGGAGAAAGTGTCATGCCCAAAGCCACCTGGCCGCGTGGGGACGAGACCCAGGTTCTGATCGAGTCGGCTCGGTCCGGGGATCTCGACGCGGTCAATCAACTGCTCGATCGTCATCGCGGAGGAATCCGACGACTGGTGGAGCTCCGTTTGGACCGTAAGGTCCAAAGACGCGTGGATGTCAGCGATGTGGTCCAGGACGTCATGGTGGAAGCTTCCGGGCGGCTGGACAAGTATCTCGATGATCCCGTGATGGCGTTCCACCTCTGGCTCCGCCAGATCGCGTGGGACCACATCATTGACACCTACCGGCGTCACCGCGTCAGCGCGAAGCGGAACATGGATCGCGAGCAACCGCTCAACACGGGTGGTGACCAGGTGGATGAGTCGAGCGTGGATCTGGCGATTCAAATCCAGGACCCCGCCATGACGCCCGCCGCCGTCGCGACGCAGCGTGAGATCGCGGGACGTGTCGAGGCCGCCATCGATTTGCTTGACGATCACGACCGCGATGTGATCCTCATGCGGCACTACGAGCACCTATCGAACTTGGAAATCGCTGAGGTACTCGGACTCAATCCACCTGCGGCGAGCATGCGCTATCTTCGCGCGGTCAGACGCCTGCGTACGATCCTGGCGGAACAAGACGCCGAGTTCAGCGAAGACGCATCGGATGGCTGAGAAAGCCACGGTTGGCGCTGAAATGGATGACAGTGAGCAACGCTTGGCCAATGTGCTGGCCGAACTGACCGATCGCATCTGCGATGGGGGCATGCCCGATCTCGAGTCGGTTTGCCAACAACATCCCGACTTGGCGGGAGAGCTTCGACGTCTCTGGGGCGCAGTCTTGGTCACGGACACCGCGGGCATCGCACGCGATGAGGTCCCAGCGAATTTGGCCACTCTGGAAAAGCAAGAGGCGACCGAGACGCTCCGGCTGCCGCGCGGGGCCAGCCCTAAGGAGGAGGACTCTTCGAGTCAGTGGAAGAGCTTGCGTCTGCCCACCACCATCGGTGACTATGAGCTGTTGGAAGAGATCGGACGCGGGGGCATGGGTGTGGTCTTTCGGGCCCGTCAGACGTCGCTCCAACGCGAAGTCGCGGTCAAGATGATCCTGCGAGGTCGCTTGGCAAGCGACGCGGATTTCCAACGTTTTCTTGCGGAGGCGTCGGCGACGGCCGCGTTGGAACATCCCAGCATTGTGCCAGTCTATGAAGTCGGTGATATCGACGGACGACCGTTCTTCAGCATGAAGTTGATCGAGGGGCAAACGCTAGCCAGTCGCGTTGCGATTTCGCCCTTGGCGCCACGCGAAGCCGCCCGCTTGGCAGCTCAACTGGCCCGCGCGGTGTCGGTCGCGCATGATGTTGACCTCTTGCATCGAGACATCAAGCCGAGCAACGTCTTGATCTCGCGTGACGGCACACCGATGATCACCGACTTTGGCCTGGCAAAACAAACCACCGGCAAGGCCCCCGAGTTGACTCGCAGTGGCATGTTGGTCGGCACGCCGGCTTACATGTCGCCGGAACAGGCCAGCGGTCGCCGCGAAGGCATCGGGCCGGGAAGTGATGTTTATTCGCTTGGCTGCGTGCTGTACTTCGCGCTGACCGGTCGCCCGCCGCTGGTGGCCGAGTCCCCCATGGAATTGATCATGATGGTGATCGAACAGGACCCGGTTTCACCGCGCGTCCTGCGTCCCAGTATCGATCGCGACCTGGAAATGATCGTCACGCGCTGCTTGCAGAAACCGCCGGACTTGCGCTATGCCAGCATGACAGCGCTCGCGCGCGATCTGGAAGCGTATCTGTCGGATGAACGTGTGTCGGCCCGCAGCGGACACTTCAATCAGGTGGTGGCGCGTGTGTTTCGCGAAACGCACCACGCGGCGGTGTTGGAGAAGTGGGGCCTGCTTTGGATGTGGCATTCCCTCGTGCTGCTGGTTGCCAGCCTGCTCACATGGCAAATGAGCTTGGCTGGCATCCAGAGTCGATACGTCTACGTCTGCGTCTGGGTGATCGGCCTGGGGACGTGGGCCGCCGTGTTCTGGAAAATGCGGCAACGGATTGGAACCGTCACTTTCATCGAGCGTCAGATCGCACATGTCTGGGGCAGCAGCATGATCGCGATTGCCATGCTCTTCCCCTTGGAGTGGTGGCTGGGTCTGGAGGTCTTGTCGCTTGCGCCGCTGCTTGGCGTGATCAGCGCCATGGTGTTCATCATCAAAGCTGGCATGCTCAATGGCACGTTTTACTTCCAAGCCATCGCCTTGTTACTGGCCGCAGGCGCCATGGCCTTGTTCCCGTCTGCTGCCCACTTGTTCTTCGGGATCGTGGCGGCCGCCTGTTTCTTCGTGCCCGGGCTGAAGTATCACCGCCAGTCCAAGCTAAGCTCGGTCTAACAAATCAGGCATCCGATCATCCTGAGTTGCTGTTTTGTGACAGTCCCAAGTCTAGCAGGCAATCAGACCTGGTGATTACTAGGCGTCTGGAAGCGGCGTGAGCGTTTCTGGCATGCCCTTGGTCATCATCGAATGGAACTCGGAGCCATGTGCCGTTGGAAACGGCTAAGGCAACGAGATGCTGATAACGGACTTCGTGGTCCTGTCGGAGCTTGCCACTACGATTCGGTCACCAATCAACGCGGATTCGGGCGGCATGTGCGGATTATGAGGGACGCCGTTTCCGGAAGCTTGCCCGCTGATCTCGCCCGTTTCTAAATCGAGTATACGTTTCTGGCCGTCGATGAGGTAGCGTTGCCCGAGCACATGGAAACAGGACCCAGAGCCAGCCCATTTACTGTTGTTCCGTTGCCTTCGAGTTACCTCCCACGTTTGTGTGTCGTACCAGAGCAGGTCCTGGCCCTGCAACGAGACCAGCCATTTCCCATCCTGGGAGAAGGCTTCGAAGGTACGATCGGGAATGGGTGTGCAGTGGACGAACTGATAGTTCTGCAAGTCGATGATCAGTCGTTTCTCCGGCGCATCGTCACGGAACGTCAAACGCAGGTAGCGTCGATCAGGCGATACCTGGGGCTGCGAATGACCTTGCGTTACCGAGCCATAGTCCATCGACCATCGCTTTTCTCCAGACGAGAGATCCACGACATGAAGATCGTAGGCTCCATGGAGAAGAAGTCGATTGCCGGGCAGGAAACTGGGGACGGCCGGCCCGATGTAAACCTCGCCTGTCGTGGGAGTGAGCCAACATTCGAACGTCGGCTCGAATGAGGGCGGCACACAACGGTAGACCCGATAGCCTTTGATTGGATTCGTCGCGTCTGTCCCGTCAAAGAACTTTGTCAGGAAGCGTCCCGTGTTGGGTTCCACCGCGACCACCTCTTCGCCTTTTGGGAGTAGCCGGGCGGGAGTGACTGCTCCAGATTGCAAGGATGCCCAGCGAACCGCCTTGCCATACACGCGCTCCGCAGGGCTCTTGACCTCGAGCAAGACCCAAGCACCGTCTCCGCCGACATAGCGGATTCGTTCAATCGCTTCGTCGCGGTAGGCTTGGTAGCTGACGCGAGCGCCGGGGGGAACGGCCTGAAGCGGCTCGCCTATCGGAAGGGCGGTGAGTGGCAAGTCGGCAGGTGTCGCGTACAGGGTCGTTCGCGGCTTAAAGAAAACCTGGCGCGCCTTGGGTTCCTGCGTCAGCTCGATGGTTCGTTCGGGTTTTGAACCCGGAGCGACCAAAGAGGCGAGGCCCGCATTGGAAGCCGACATGGATGGAATCGATCCACTGGGGGCGTTCCTGTCAGCACTGGAACGGTTAGCCGCGTCGATCAACCCCTCCTCTGGATTACCCTCTTTGGCTGAACGTGCAGCGTCGTACCGTTGCTTGGCGGCAACCAGCTTGCTTGCGATTTGGCGGTCCTGCTCGGACAAACGCGCGATCGGAACCGTGATCGCCTCACCATCCGTCTTGAGCAGACGAAGCGCCGTCTCGGCGACATCGACCACGGAAGCCTTGATGCGAAACTGGCCACTCGGATCCGACCAGAAACGATCGCCCACCGTCCAGGGCGGGCGTCTGAGAGCGGCAACGAGAAACACACCCTGCATCGTCTCACCGTCGACGGTTGCCGAGACCATGACGCGACCTCGGTCGACCTGAACGACTTTCCCAACTTGCCATGCGTCCTCGTGAACGAACGCAACCGATTCACCAGGGCGAAACGTGTCGGCGCCTAAGAGCTCGCTGGAAACCAACAAGCAACTCAGGCAAAGAAGAGAGACCCGGAGTTTTCTGTGCATCGAAAGGTACGGTT
>JBCCYK010000362.1:0-4703 GCA_039189905.1 Planctomycetota bacterium | reverse complement strand
TTCCGCGCCCGACTCAAGGCAGGAGCCGTATGAGTTAAACGCTCGAGTACGGATCTGTGCGGGGGGCGGCCGGCGACGGCCGTCCCTACCGCGCTCCTAAAAAAATCCCCCGTCTCCAGTTTTACCCACGATAAAGCCGGATGGACCATCGAAAAGGCCTGGTTCGGCGAGCGAGTTGGTTCTGAACATGCTCGCGGCCGAGAAGATCCGGCCCGATGTCCTTGACGAGCTCGAGGAGATGATCCAGCGGGCAAGGGAAGAAAAGAGGCTCATGCGACTAACGCGTACGTCGTCTCATGGAGGGAATAGGGCATGAGTTCGAAGTATTCGCGATCGCGTGTGCCATAGGACTGTCTTTGAACAGTTTTGATTTGGTTGTTGGTTCTTTCCATTGGCCCCGACGAAATTCGATGCTTGAAGTAGCACCGCAGGCCCTCTTCGAGTCGCGTGCGTGTTTTCGCCATTGTCTTCAGCTGAGCAAGGCTTGTGGCCATGGCCCGATCACACCAGGAACGCAAGAACAATTGAGCGGGCCACCTGACAACGATCGCATGTCCACCCTTCTTCCCCTCACCCTCGATGCGTTGGATCTCTGCCAGAGCCGCCTCGACTTGCTCGGACCGGTGAGAAAGCTAGGGTGCCGGCAAGGATGCGTGGGTGGATCGGAGGCTGGCCGCGGGTCAGATCGTCAGAAGCTTCCCAGCGGGACCAGTCGATCTTCTTGAGCATCGTGTCGAGAGTGTGGACGCCATGCTCGGCAGGAATCGCATTATCGAGCTTCTCGACAAACAGAACCAGCTGATCCCGGTTCTCCTTCGGCTGCGCCCACCCTTTTGCCTCACTCCCTTGGCGTCACCACGGTCACCTCACGAGACTCTAGCGCGAGATAAATGAGAGTCGATCGCAAGCAAGCCTTAAATCGAAAGGCCGTTGGCAAGTTTCGCTACCCTAAGTTTGAACCTGGACGAAGCATCAGGGATGTCCTTTAGCTGTCCGCTTAGGGAACAGCACGAGACCTTGCGCGATTCATACCCTTGATCGCGGCTGCCAGCCCCCTCGCGGTAGGTACACTCGCCTGATCGCCGATTCAAAGTGACCGGATTGAAAATTCGACTGCCGACCAGCAAGAATTCACCAGACAGCGAGACGATGGGCATGAACGAGGCACTGGGCGCATCCCTGCGCGATGAAGGGTGTGACTTTCGCGTGTGGGCTCCGAATGTGAGCCACCTTCGCGTCGCGATTCAATCGGGAAAACAATGGGACAACTCGGCCCCAGCGACGCGCGTGAACCTGACGAAAGACGCAAGAGGCTACTGGAAGGGGTTTGCGAAGGAAGTCTCAGCGGGCGACCTGTACCGGTTCGAGCTCTCCTTTAACGGGACCGACTTTTTCCAACGACTGGATCCAGCCGCACGAGACACCCTTCATTCTCAGCCCGCCCGTCATAATCCGGGCAGTCAGAACGCATCGATCGTTACAAGCAATCAGCCGTATGCTTGGTCGTCCTTTCAAACGCCGGGCTTTGAAAACTTCCTGATCTATCAATTCCACGTTGGCAGCTTCGCGGGCCGTAACGATCACGTGAACAAGACGATCGCGACGTTCCAAGATGTGGAATCGAAACTCGCCTATATCCGGGAATTGGGCTTCAATGCCATCGAGCCCTTGCCGATTCAGGAATTCACGAACGATCGATCCTGGGGCTACAACCCCGCGGCCTTCTTTGCTCCCGAGTCTGCGTATGGTTCACCGGATGACTTGAAACACCTCGTCGACGCAGCGCACCAACATGGTTTGGCGGTGATCTTCGATGTGGTCTACAACCACGCCGGTCCACAAGACAATGTGCTCTGGGAGTTCGATGGCTGGGTCCATCCACGAAAGGTGGACCACGGCGGCATTTACTTCGAAGATGGTCAAACAACAGATTGGGGACGTGGCCCCGCTTGGTGGAAAGAAGAGGTCCGGGACTTCTTCCATCAGAATGCGCGGATGTACTTCACGGACTACAACGCGGACGGGTTGCGTTTCGATGTGACGACGCAGATCGACGGCAACCAGCTTTCGAAGGTGACCTGGGAGTTGCAGCAGGAGTTCCCCAACAAGTACTTCACCGCAGAACATCTGCCCGCGGATCCGTGGATCACGACTTGGGGCAACTTTGATGCTAGCTGGTTCGCAAGGTCCCACCATGAAATGCAGCGTGCACTCAACGGCGACAATCCCGTCGACCGCGTCAAGTCGTTTCTGGGTTGGGACCGGTTCAAACATGCCTGGAACCTGGTCAAGTACACGATGGGTTCCCACGATGACGTGGGGGATGATCACAAGGGCAATGCCAAGAAAGGCCTGACGAATTGGGACGCCCGACATCGCTACCTGATCGATCAGTTCGGCGGCCGTGACAACTGGCACGCGCGCTCCAAGTGCCGCCTTGCTTGGGCCTTGAACGTCGCGATGCCTGGCACCCCGATGATGTTCATGGGCAGCGAGTGTCACATGGGGGCCCCCAACGTTGCGTGGGGATACTGGCATGATGGACACGATGACAATGGGGACCATCGCTTCGACTGGAGCATCGCCGGTGATTCAACGGGCATCCCGATGCGTCGCTTGGTCGCGGCCGTCAATCAAGTGCGTTGGGACAACCCGGCGCTTCGATCCGACACGCTGATCATCACACAGGAAGATCGCGACAATCAGGTCATGGCGTTCAAACGCTGGAAAGACGGCAACCTGGTGCTGACCGTTGTCAATCTGGGTGATCGAAACTTCGCCAATCACAGCTACGGCGTCCGCACTGACGGCCAGTCCGGCCGATGGTCTCAGATCCTATGCACGCAGGACGCCGACTTCGGTGGCTGGGACGGCGCTGGCAACGCGTTTCATGAACCAGAAACGCAGGCAGACGGTCACCTCTACATCAACCTGCCCAAATGGAGCGTGGTGATGTTCCGTTTGGTTTAGCTGCAGCACTCAAACAACGAGCAGAATCCAAGGGAAAGATGAAGCCACGCATTTTCATCTCCGCTGTCAGCAGTGAGTTCGGAACCACGCGCCAAAGCGTGGCCAACATCATCACGCGACTGGGCTACGAACCGGTCATGCAAGAGATCTTTGGCACCGAGCCAGGTGACGTGCGTGCCGTGCTGCGAGACAAGATCGATGCTTGCGACGGTCTCATTCAGATTGTCGGCCACGCGTACGGATTCGCCCCGCCGAAACCCGACCCCGAATTCGGCGAAGTCTCCTACACGCAGTATGAGTTCTTGTACGCGCGGCAAGCTGGCAAGAAGACGTGGTTGATCGTGGCGGCGGACGCATGCGAACGCGATACACCCGTGGAGGAACTGGATTGCACCTCCGTCCCGGATGGTGCGAACGCCGAAACGCTGCGCCAGCATCGCATGGGCCTGCAACAGGCCTATCGCGAAGGCATTCTCAGTGGCAACGAACATCTCTTCTATCTGGCGGAAAGCACCCCGAGCCTGGAGCTGACGGTTGAACGTTTGCGCGACGAACTTTCGGAACTTCGCCAGCAGGCTGACCGGACACGCCGACGCACCGTCGCAACGCTGGCATGTGTCCTGTCCGTTCTTGTGCTGCTAACAGCCGGCACATGGTGGTCGATGCAAAACGTCGCTCGAGGGTTGAGCGAACAGAGCAGGCAGACCATTCGCGGACGATTGCTGGTCGCAATCGAAGAAACCTATCAGCTAGAACTGGGGGAAGCCGAAAGCATCTTGGAATGGCGTGAGCGTGACGCGGCTCGTAGGTCCGCTGCGGATCGCAAAGAAACACGCGTGTCAGAAATAGATGACTTTCTCAGCTCCATCACCACCAACCTTGAGAATCCCTCGAAGGAATATCTGGAACTGCTACGTATCTTGGAGGATCAGGGCGTCGACGAAGCCTTGGCGTTTGTGGAGGCCCGCAAACCCGACCTGTTTGCAACCGCTGCTGCACGCAAGGAGGGCGCGGCAACGAAGAACCGTCGCACGCTCGCGCCCGTGCTAACAGAGGCGGAATTGTTGATCAGCAAGGGGCAATACATCAAAGCTCTCGAGTCATGCGAACGCGCATTGGAGATCGCGCCTGGTTGGCCTGAGATGCTGCATCAAGCCTGGCTTGCGAGCGCTGAGCATTCCGATCTGGTGATGGAAAGGCGGGGGGTCACCGAGGCCAAGGCTTGGATTCAGAAAGGGTGGGTGTTAGCCCAACAGCTAGCGGAGTCAGATCCAGGAAGAGCGCAAGTACAGCGTGACCTGTCGATCTCGTTGAACAAGCTGGGTGATGTGAGCGTGCAGGCTGGAGACCTCGATGCGGCACGCGAATTCTATCAACAGAGCCTGGACATTGACGAACGGCTGGCGGAGTCAGATTCAGGTAGCGCGCAAGCACAGCGTGACCTGTCGATCTCGTTGAACAAGCTGGGTGATGTGAGCGTGCAGGCGGGCGACCTCGATGCGGCACGCGAATTCTATCAACAGAGCCTCGAGATACAACGACAGCTAGCGGAGTCAGATTCAGGAAGCGCGCAAGAGCAGCGTGACCTGTCGATCTCGTTGGAGAGGCTAGGTGATGTGAGCGTGCAGGCGGGTGACCTCGATGCGGCACGCGAATTCTATCAACAGAGCCTGGACATTGACGAACGGCTGGCGGAGTCAGATTCAGGTAGCGCGCAAGCACAGCGTGACCTG
>JBCCYK010000361.1:0-4712 GCA_039189905.1 Planctomycetota bacterium | reverse complement strand
CGAGCGGGGTATCTATTGCAGCTCTTGAGCAAGTGAGCGCAAGCCCATCTCAGCCCAATCGCCCGATCTACAAAAGCGAGATTGGCCTAGGCTCATTTACGTTCAACGCCACCGTCGTGAAGCATGAATCATCGGCGACGTTTTTTGTCTGGAGGTGTTACGCACTGTTTGGAACGATCTGGGACAGCGTGAGCAGCGGTTGGTTTGTCAATGCGATCACAACGTTTCGACCAGCAGACGGGCAGCTTATTTCTACAATCGGAATCGGGCGTGGCGATGACACCAGCCAGCCAACCTATGTAACATCCGATCAAAGCACGGCAACGGGGCAGTCGGAACCAGGGTCGATCGATCTCGTGGTGTCGTTTGACGGCACGGACTTGACCGCAGATTGGCAGGGTCTCTCAGTGACCCATGAGACAGGCGACATAAACCGATTCGTTGGTTTCTGGTCACGCGATCAGCAACTTGAGCGACTTGAGCGATTTAAGCTTTGGACGTCCAACTCCCCCGAGCCGCCGTGGACAGAATCCGGCCACGGAACACATGACGGGACCAGCTTTGTCTACACAGACAAGTACCATTCAGGCGGGTCATACGACCCAAACGCTTGAGCCAGATGTGTTTAACGAAGCACTAGCGTGATAGTCGGTCCAAGACCTGGAACCACCATGATCTGCTGAGGCGCTGTTTGCTCGACAACAGCGTAGTCGCCTACTGTCCCTGTGGTGATGTAGGCGACAACCGCACGCGGCCCACACGATATGTCGTTGAATAACTCGCTAAAGGCAACACGGCCGTCCACGGCCGCCTCTGCGGTAGCTTGTTCTTGGAGCAAGCTCGCTGCGCCAGCGGTTGGGCCATACACTCGGGCGCGGATTGTCTCTCCGGTCGTAAGGTCCGGATTCAACCCCTCACTGTCTTGCACGACCACGTTGAAAGCACCTTCGTATCGTGTTTCGACCCACGCTCCGCCAGGAAATGACTGGTCGACGTTGTAGCCAGTGTCGACGTTGCTTGCGGTGCCGTTCGCACCCAGGCTTGTCAGGTTGCGCACCTCAAGGGTTCCAGCGTCCACCGTCAACGCAAACGTTCGTCCGTATCCGTCAAGCAAACCATTCTGAGCGTTTGGAAGAGAGATGTACGGCCCGCGCCAACCAGCAGCAACAGGTACCTCGACAACAGGATCAAAATCGGTGTCGTCAAAATCATCAATGTCAAACGCTGGTTGGGTACCGATTGCGTACAAGGCGGCCAGTTGATCTTCGGGGTCAGCCATCGCGTCTTGCACAGGCAGCTGCCCCATGTCTGCGACGTAACCGGAGTAGCCGATGTTGTTGCCCGTCGTCAATGTCCGGATCAAAAAGGCATTGTCGATCTCTTCTAAAGTTCGCTGCGTTGATTCGTGTCGTGCCTGATCGGCAAGAGGCTCAAGACTTTGGACCGCAATGCCCGTCAATGCCGAGAGTATGACAAGCACGACGACCAGTTCGATGAGCGTCAGCCCCCGGCGATGGAGTCTCAGTTGTTTAATCATGATTGCCTCTAGCCAATGCACCAAACCAGACTCACCGCAACGTCCCCATCAACACCGAAAGCAACCACAACCCCAAAAACCCCAGCCCATAAGTCCAAGTATCCTTCCGCCGCTGCTCGCTCCACTCATCATCATCCCGATCCAGCCCAAGACGCTGGGCCCAAGTCGACTCGGGCGGCGGTGGATCGGCGTCGGCTGGTGGCTCGTAGGGGTTATCCATACCGCCAATGTAGCGGGGCGGGGAGGGGGTGTGGGGCACCAGGTGCTGGAAAAAGTTTTTTGTAAAAAACAAACAATAGGACTGGACAATCATTTGTGTCTTACCAATAATATCTGCATGACGCGAGTGAATGCTGCTCGCCAAGACCTAGGCCGCGTGAGACCGGCCATAACTGGAGACAGATTGATGACGACGATGCAACAAGACTTCGGAAGCGTGCGATACGACGGCCAAACCATCCTTTTGGTCGAAGATCCAAAAGCTACTGGTCGTTCCAATGCCAGCGGCATTGAGTGGCAGGCCGACGGTGTGATGGCCGGTGACCGCCACGTAAACGTGTACTGGATCAGCGACGATGTCGAGTCGATGGATGATGTTGACTGGAGCGATGTGGATCGCATTGAGGATCGCGAAAATCCGCACGATTTTGACCCATACATCGTGCTAGACAAGCTCTTATTTGATGGTTCCTGCTCACCTCGCGGCGAGGCTAAATGGATTGCTACCAAAGCTCTTTACGCCGCTCGCGGTGGCCACGGTGGTCCATCGTCTTTGCGGCAGTTGTTGGACTTGCATGCTTCGATGCCGGACGCCGATCCGGCGAATATTGTCGAAGCCTTCCGCGCGAATGGCTAGACTCGACGACTGTCGCTCTCACCCCAGCAATGCATGACGCGGCGGCAAGTGAGAGCGTTGGGCAGGATGCCCGGATTGAAACATGCAGATTGTGGAAAAGCCGATTGAACTCAATTGGCTTTGTCGCGATGCGTGCCCCTGGGTTGCATGATGCAACCGCCAGCACGCGGGCGAAGCAGGATGCGGATTGAAACATGTAAAACGTGGAAAATCCGTCTGGATCTTTCGCAGACTCGCCGGTCGTTGCTCCGTGACTGGCTCCAGAGTCTCACAACGGAGCGTTTTTAACTTACATACTTGGCCGAGTGAGACCGGCCGCAAACTGGAGATAATGATGATGCCGACAAAAAACGACGTAATCTTTAGCGCAATCACAGGGTTGCCATGCGCAGGGCGCGAAGCCGGCGCTGAAAACGACGGCTGGCAAGACCGAGACAGCGCGCAAGAGGCCGCTAGCTACTACAACGCGGTTGTGATGGGTGATCTCGGCAACGAGATACTTCGTGAGCTAGAGCAAGCGAGCGGTGAATTCGATTCAGTCGCGGTAAGCGAGAGAATCGAGATGGCGAAGAAAGACGACTGAGCTAATTGCAACCACCTAGGCCGCGTGAGACCGGCCGCAAACTGGAGACACTGTGATGAAACGAAATGAAAACATGGTCGGCATCACTCGCCACGTCCGCGTCAGGCACAATCGAAACAACACGACACGCGTGGCAACAGGCAACAACGAGCCAATCGTTTCGCTGGTCGGCCACGTGGATGAGCGCCGCATTCAAGACATCGCGGCTCAGTTTCCGCCGTACTCGCACGACCGAATGAACCGGCTGACCGAAGCGCTAATCGAAGAGTTCGGTCGTGCAACGAATCAACTCGAACCCGTCAAGTAAGTAGCCAGTTACTTCTTGATGCTAGCGGTGGTCGCTTCGGCGGTCTCCGTAAGGCGGGAAACCGCCGCAAGGCCCTGCTGAGTCTCAGCAACCTACACATCCTGCGGCCGATGCACTCGGTTACACAAACAGCGTGATCGGCTGCGGGGTGTTTTTGATTCAAACCCGAGCGCATAAAAAAACTGGAGCGTCAGCGCCGGAAAGGAAAGACAATGACTGACCTAGTCGCAACGCAAAACTACGACACAGCCGCCAAGATCGCACCGGTCGTCGGAATCGAGCACTACCAAACGCTCCAGGCTGCGATGGCACGTAGAGACGAGCCGCTGGACGTCCAGGAACTCCACGGCGGTAGGCTGATCGTTTCGGTCGAATCGGCAAGGCAGTGGGCCGCCAGCGGTCGACAGCCTGGACCAAAGCCGCAGGCATCATCTTGACCAGTCGCCCTTGATGCTCAAGCGGCCGTTGATGTGGCAGGTATCTTCATAGCGACTGGGCCGCCGGCATCGACACACTCAGCGAAGTCCGCCAATGTAGCGGGTCGGGGAGGGGGCGTGGGATCCAAGTCCCGGAAATTGCGTAAGGAGCTGGTCGCCTGCGCAAGGAGCTTGTGTCAGTAGCTCCGCGATCGCTCACTCCAAACGACCCCCACCGTCAATGCGGGGATCCACCCATTTCCCCAAAAACTTCGGTTTGCACACCACTGACCGCCTGTCAATCAGGCGATCCAACCATTTTGAATCCTCAGGTGGCGTCGCGCCGTCCCCTCGTCTTGTAGGCCCCCGCAGAATGAGCATCGTGTGGTGGGGCTCTCAGACCATACGTGTCCAGAGCGCCAGTACCGTGACGAGGCAAAACGAAAAGGGATGACGGTTGGGCAGGGTGTACGCCCAGGTGAAAAGTTGGCGACAGGTACGTGCAACAGTGAGATTTGGGGAGTTCGTGCGGCGAGATGCCGACGATGGGGGGCGACGATTGAAATTGTCGTCGCGATGGCTTAGTTTCTTGAGCCAAATAGAGAGTGCGGAGTCCTCGACTGTTGGAGCAGCCGAGATAAATCCGCAATCAAACACCATGGACCTGGTATCTGATATGGCGCAACCTCCGCGCGGGGATGGTCGCAAATCTGCGGACCTCCCGCAAGTTCTTTACAAGCGGGCGCGTGGTCCACCATACGCGCATCAAAAAGGGTAGGACGTCAGCGAACGGCCTACCCAATCAGTGTCTTTTCCGCTGTTTTCGCGTCCAATTCCTACATCTTGGCGAAATCAGCACCCTCTAACTTTCCTGGTCGGTGACCGGGGCCGCTATCGGTACGCCTCAAGGGTAGACCGCCGCTGGCGGTGAGTCAAGGTTCTATTTCAATGGCAAAAACCCCTAAAAAGATTGAAGTTGCAGCCGATCATCCGATGATTCTTGCTGGTTTTCT
>JBCCYK010000360.1:0-4824 GCA_039189905.1 Planctomycetota bacterium | reverse complement strand
TAACCCATCGGGACGTTGTCACGGGAATGGAAAGGGAAATCGTGCTCGTACTCAGCCGCTTAGTGGCGGTACTCGTACTCCTACTCGACTCGTTGCTGTCTCGAGTACGAGTACCGCTTCGCTGAGTACGAGGTACGAGTAAGATTTTCAGCATGGCCGAGGGTTTTTGCCTGGCTTGCTAAGCTGGACGCTCTCTAACGCTCTGCGGCGGATGCAATGTCAGGGCTAGGGGAAGGTGTATTCCGGGTTCTCGGTGTCGAAATCGAGATCCGTGAGCCCGACATTGAGCTTGACGTTCTGATAGCTGTACGACTCGATCACCTCAGGAGAATCTTCCGGCGCGTCCGGCCAATCGTAAGAGCAGAATTTCAGCACCAGCTGTCGCTTCTGATCGACGATGACCTCGGCACTGGAGAAGTCATTGTCCTTGCCGCTCGGACTGGATCGACGAAGGACGATTCGCGTCAAACGCATGCCATCGTAGGGAAAGTCCGACTCGAGTGTCACGGAAACATTGGGGTCCCCGATGTCTTCGCCGCCGCGCTCGATCAATTGTTCGATCAAATTCGTCAGCCCGATTTGCCAAATCGGATAGCGTTGGCCACGCATCGCGAGCATCCCATCGGGTGCGAGGCTCGCGGTCATCATCGCGCCCAGTATCCCTGCTTCGCGAACCGATAGCTTGTTGTCATTCTCATTTTCCACCCAAATCACCTCGCGTCCTTTGACTGCGTTGGGTGCGACAAATTTCAAGTAGACCTTCAACGGCGATCCGGATTTGCCGCCCACATGACGTGTGGCCACTTTCATTTCGATCGTGTTGGCGGACTGCAGCACACCGTTTCGGTCCTTTTCTTCCTTGATCAGGGTGGCGGTATAGTCATCCACGTTGGTGATGAGATGTTCCAACGCGGTTTCCGCCATGGCGATGACCTCAGGGAGCGTGGTCTCGATGTTCTCCCGACCCTGTTCCTCGGCTGGCGTTGCGGTTGAGGAATTTGCCTTGGCGGTCGAGAACCCGCTGGGTTGCGAAACGTGTTCCAACGTCGGTTGTTTGCGAGTCGTTTGGAAGACCGACACGATCAAGGCTGCCGTCGCAACGAATGCCATGGGCGTTGCCATGGGCCAGCGACTGGGAGCACTTGCCGGATGTTCTGTCATCGCCTTATTCGACGTCGGTCGCGGCGCGAGAATCCACCTGGAGGCTCGCCAGGTAGGCGACCAGATCTCTCAGTTCACGCCGTGTCATCAGTTTTGCTAGGCCTGCCGGCATCGATGATTGACCTTTGCGACGTGCGATGATCGTGTCTTGGTAGATTCGGTTTCGAGTGCCATCGGCGGCAATGATCTCGATCAACTCGTCGTTCTCCAGGTCAACAATGCCCGTGTAGACCCCACCGTCCTCGTCTGCGATGACCGCGGTCTCAAAACCCTCCGCAATCTTGGCGTCCGGCAAGCAAATCGATTCTAACAACGAACGCCGGTCGCGTTGTTTGCCAATGGTCGTCAGCACCGGGCCAACGTCTCCGCCGACTCGATCCACACGATGGCAACGCACGCAGGACAGTTCGGTTTTGCCAAAGAAAATCTTCTCGCCGATCGAGGCATCGCCTCCGTGCAAAGACGGCAACCACATCGCCAGGGGATCTTTCTCGGCGAGCTGGTCGCGATAGCTGGTCACAGCCTTCATCGCCTCCGGATCGAGGCGGTTGGCAGCGGCTTCCAACACATTGAGCTGCACGTCGGAAGGCAGGTCCCCACGAAGATAGTCGTCCAACGCGGCTTGAATCCTCGCCCGCACTTTGTCATCGTCGAGTTTCGACAGCAGATCCCATCCCAATCCGCGTAGTCGCGTTTGGCTGCTTTTGGTGGCCAGAACGAAGCGGTCCACGCTTTCCATTGGGGCCAACGCTGCCAAAACCGAAAGGCTCGCGGATACCAGCTCGACACTCGATTGGGTGGGCACCTTGTTGGCCAAGGCGAGACCTCGCTCAGGAGCGAGCCTTGCGATCGCCCGCAACGCATTCGCACGGGCTTCTGGGCGGATGGCGGTGTCCTGAAAACGTTCGATCAAGGCGGGTGTGATCTTGGTGATGCCAAGCGAAGAAGCGACATCGATGGCGCGTTCCTTGATCGAATCGGGAGCAAGCAGCAATTCGTCAACACGCGCTTCGACCGCGCTTGCCGCCATCGCTTGCGATGGGATGACCGTGCGAGGGAGAACGCGGTTGGTAACCGGGCAGCGGGGGTCGTCTGAGTCCCAGCGGGCGATCAAATCGAGTGCCATGACACGTGACCACGCCGGATTTTGGTCGGATGCTGCGAAGGCTGCCAGTGCCGCGGCGGCAGACTCGTTCGCCACCCGGTGGTTGGCGACCAAGACGCGCCGCAGGTACGCCTTGTCTTCCACCGCAATGTCATCACGCGTGATCTGATTGGCCAGCTCAACCATCGCCACGGGGATCGGTTGGTCCAAGATGGCCAACGCTGCCTCTCGGGTCACCGTTTGATTCTTGTCGGAAAGAAATTCGGCGATCGATCCGGAAGCTCGATTCCTCAAAGCGGTGACCGCGGCTCTTCGCACTGCCACACTGGGGTGTGACTTCAGCGCGATGAGGTCCTTTTCCGCCATCACCGTTTGCAGATAGCGTGTTCCAGCGTGGCGAATGGCAGGGTCTTGGTTCTCATTCTCGGCGAGCTTCTCCACGACCGTGTTTGCAACTGCCATGAGTTTTCGTTGCGTCGACGCAAAGAGGGCCGTGAGTTGCACTCGCGGTTCCACGTGTGTGATTCCGGAGTGGATCAACTTGGCAGACCCTGAGTCGGAAGCGATCTCACCTAGAAGCTGCAATGCAGCTGAGACGACCACGGGGTCAGAGTCCTTCGCCAGTTTCTGGCCCAGCTCGATGGCCGCATCCGCCAAGTTTGAATCCAAGCGGGCCGCGTGGGTGATGCCCCAAATCCCGTGGAGTCGAAACTTAGAAGCAAGTTCAACATCGGACGCGACCTCATGGAGTGCCTGGGTCACTTCGCGTGCTGCGGACGGCCCCCGCTCGGCCAATGCCCACTGGGCGCGTAATCGAACACGCCGATCTGGATGAATCAGGTGACGCGCGAGATCCGAATTGGAGTGATCCGCTAACTGCGTTGAAAGGATTTGACGGGTTGATGTCACCAGGTCGCCATCTCGATTGACGCTGGAGAGGCGATACAGGCGAGCCTTGCCCAAGCCGTCCCATCCGTTGACCCAGTCGCTGATCAACAGGCTGCCATCGGGCGCGAAAGCCAGGTCCGTTGCAAGCACGTTCCAAATGCTCTCGGCGTCTTCGGCCAACTTGTGGAAAGCGCCGTCCGGGACCAAACGGAACGAGCGAATGCCGCTGTTGCTGGCGCCGCCACGGAAGTCACAGATCAAGAACTGATCGGTCAACTCATCGCCGAAACCCGTGCCGGGATAGTGAACCAAGCCTGAGGGGCCGTCCGTCAAATTCGCAATGGGCGGAAGAATGTAGGCGGGTTGTTCCTCGTGGTGCGGTTCCCAGATCCGGAGCCGATTGAAGGGGCCGCGATCCGGCAAGTACTGGTAGTGCATTCGCCAACCGGCATCGGAACCGGGCAAGATCTGAACGATCCGCGCCTTATCACCACTGTCGCTGTTGTTATCAACCGAGAAAAGGTCACCCAGATCGTTGAATGCCAACTCCTGAGGGTTGCGAAGTCCGTTTGCGATGACTTCTAGATTGCTGCCGTCCATCTCGCATCGGAACACCGCCCCGACCGCCGGATTGGACAGAACACGACGGCCCGGTTGCACACCCTCAGTTGCATCGGAGCCGTCCGTCGCCTTGTTTTCAGAATCGGGAACCGTGACGTGGTATCCGCGATCTCCGATCGTGAAGTAAAGACGACCATCCGGGCCACGGATCAAGCCGTGGAGGTCGTGTCCACGGAAAGCAACCCTCACGCCAAAGCCGTCGGCCAAGACTTCACGTCGCTCCGCGACTCCATCCCCGTCTTCATCCGTGAGTCTCCAGAGCTTTGGAATGCAGGTGTAGTAGATGTCTGAGCCTAGCGCGAGGACACCCGCGCCGGTCCCTTCTTCCAATGCGTTGAAGCCCTTGGCAACGACAATGGACTCGTCCACACATCCGTCACCGTCAATGTCACGCAACCGGCGAACGCGATCATCATGTTGCTCGTACGTGATGGCCGCATCACCCAGCAAGCGTTTGTGATAATCGATGCGGTCCTGGACCGTTTCGGATGATAAATCTGCCAGCAACCAAGCCTCATCATGAGCGCGATTATCGGTCACGCCTTGGTTTTGGCGAAACGTTTCACAAACGAAGATTTGGCCCCGATCATCCACGTCGAACGCGACCACGTTGGCAACGTCGGGCTCGGATGCGACCAGCTCAATCGTCCAACCCTCTGGAATACGAACCGCTGACATGGTTTCCTGCGCTTCGCCGGACGCCGGCTTGACGTCTGGATCCAACGGCTCGCGCTGCGATGATGCCAGCCGCTTCGACTGGGCGCTTGGCTCGACAGGGACGGCCCTGGAAACGACAGGCGTGACGGCGACGCAGACCACGACCACCAAGGCTTGGTAGCGTTTGAATGCGGTCCGAGCATAGGCCGGACAAGGTTGTCGTTGAGAACCGTGGGTGAGAAACGCATTCATACCAAATTACGGGGATTGACCATGGGTTTGTGGAAAACCTCAGGAATGGGGTTGGGTTGCCTCAACTGCTCGATCAGGAATTTCCGTCAGTCAAACGGGGCTTCTCCAGCTCAAAAGCACTTGTGGTGACCCCTCTAAGG
>JBCCYK010000359.1:0-4832 GCA_039189905.1 Planctomycetota bacterium | reverse complement strand
GCTCACGCTACTTTTATTTTCTTGCCTACAGGGCTCGGCCACACACGCGGTGCACGCCAGCACCGACTCGAAGCCGAACATCATCGTCATCGTGGCTGACGATTTGGGCTATTCCGATCTCGGCTGCTACGGCGGCGAGATCGACACGCCCAACTTGGACGCCTTGGCCAGCGGCGGGCTTCGTCTGTCGCAGTTCTACAACACGGCCAAATGCCATTCGTCTCGCGTTAGCCTGCTGACCGGGCAGTACTGCAAGGCCGCTGGCGATGTGAAGCTCAGCCATGCGGTGACGAGTGCTGAGATGCTGGGTCACGCAGGCTACTTCACTGCGATGACGGGCAAGTGGCATCTGTCAAACCAACCCACTGACTTTGGATTCGCGCGCTACTTCGGTCACCTGAGCGGTGCCTGCAACTTCTTCTATGGCGACAAGACGTTTCGGCTCAACGGACAACCGTGGGAGGTGCCCAAGAGCGGCTTCTACACGACGGTCGCCAACGTGGACTTTGGACTTCGATTCTTGGAGGAAGCTCGACAACAGGGCGGGCCATGGCACCTATACGTTGCGTTCAATGCGCCTCATGCTCCGCTTCATGCGCTACCTGAGGACTATGCCAAGTACAAAGGACGTTACGCTGCCGGTTGGGATCACTTTCGACAGCAACGATTCAACAAACAAATGGAAGGAGGCTTGTTTTCTGCTTCGACACAACCCAGCCCGCGGCCGGATCACATTCCCGCTTGGGAGTCTTTGAGCGAAGCACGCAAGCAGTTTGAATCCAAACGCATGGCAACCCTGGCGGCGATGATTGATCGGGTGGACCAGGAGGTAGGGCGTCTCGTCGAGGACCTGCGTCAGGCGGGCGAACTCGACAACACACTGATTTGGTTCTTTTCCGACAATGGAGCGTGCCCTTACGATCGAACCAGCCAGGGAGTCAATGAAGAACCCACTGATGGCGATGTCACACTTGGCGATTCGACGGGTTGGGCATGGGCACGCAACACGCCGTTTCGGTTCTACAAACAAAACCAGTTCGAAGGGGGGATCGCAACGCCGTCGATCGTGCATTGGCCTGCGGGTTTGCAAGTGCAAGCGGGTTCGATCGAGACGACCCCGTCTCACTTGATCGACGTGTTGCCCACCATCGTGGAAGCTGCCGGTGCCGAGACGATCACCTCGGTTGGCGACCGACAGGGTCGCCCCATCTCAGGTCGGTCCTTGTTACCCGTGTTCCAAGGAGAGTTGTTCGAACGAACGGAGCCGATCCACTTCCTGTTCTCGCAGGACCGAGCGATTCGCGATGGGGTCTGGAAGGCCGTCAGTTTTCGGCGCGGACCCTGGGAGCTGTACAACCTGGACGAAGATCGCACGGAGCTCAATGACTTGGCAAACGCGATGCCAGAACGGCTGGAGAGTCTGGTCGAACAGTGGCACACGATGGCTTCGGAGATTCTGCATTCCGAAGAGCGGCCATCATCTCCGCCGGGAGACGCACCGCCCGTCAAGCAGCATCCGGAATGGACCAACTTTTCATTGGACCCGGTTGACGGTCGTCGCGGGAATGGGGGTGGCAACAAGAAGGCGTCTGCCAAGGAGCCAGCGACGGGCAAACCCTCGATTCGCGCAAGGAAAAACACACGCCTCGACATCAGCTCGAATGTGATAACGCTGCATTGCACCGGAGAAGACCCAGGCATTGCCTTGGACCGGCTTCCCAGCTCGCTACCGCAGGGTCCTTACCAACTCGCATTTGAATTGGCGAGCGAAGCCGTCGGTGATGGGGCCCTCTATTTCACCATCAATCCGAGAACCGTTTTACCGAAAGGATCGGAGATACCGTTCGAAGTGATGAGCGATGGTGAGTGGCGGCCACACACGATCGATTTGGACACGACCGGCAGAATTCACAAGCTGCGTGTGGATGTGTGTGACGGAGAAGGGCAGGCTCGTGTTCGTGACATGCGTTTGTTGTCGGGGACGGGTGAGGTCTTGCTGAGGATTCCTGGGGACATGCGAGCGAAAGGCAAGCCATGACGTTGGATTCCCGATGGAAGACGATCAACTTGATGGGTTGGAGATCTGCTTGCGTTTTCGGCTGGCTCCTTGTCGGTGCCTTGAGTTCTCGACAGGCGTCTTCTGAGCAGTACGCGCTCCAACCGCTGAAATACAACAACCCAGGCTTGGTGGTTGATCTTGGCGTTGGGCTGTGGGCGTATCCCATGCCGCTCGATTACGACGATGACGGCGACATGGATTTGCTGGTGGGTTGCCCCGACAAGCCAAGCCAGGGCGTGTACTTCTTTGAAAATCCAACTCAGGATGGGAAGAACCCCGATCCCGTGTTCAAACCGGCGGTTCGTGTCGGCAACGCTGGCCACTACATGATGCTGAGCCAAAAGGGCGACCAGAAGGTGATCCTGCAGCAGAACAACGAGTTTGTGCGGGATCCAGCGACGGGGCTCTTTGACTTCGCGAAGCCACGGACGATTCGACTGCCTGTCCGCCCCAAGTCACTGTCCTCCGGTCGCACACGCGCTGTCATGTGGCGATATGTGGACTATGAATCCGACGGGGATCATGACCTTGCGATTGGGATTGGCGATTGGTCGGATTACGGATGGGATCACGCTTACGATCGCAATGGCCAGTGGCGTAACGGGCCACTGCATGGCTATGTCTATCTCGTGCTCAACGAGGGCGACGATCAGAAACCAATTTACTCTTCCGAGCCTTTTCGTTTGCAGGCCGGTGGCGGCGATGTGGATGTGTATGGTTGGCCCTCACCCAACTTCGCTGACTTTGACGGTGACGGGGATCTCGACTTGCTCTGTGGTGAGTTCCTGGATGGTTTTACCTATTTTCAGAACGTCGGGACGCGGAACGCACCCAAGTACGCGGCAGGACACCGCCTAACATCGGAAGGTGGCGAAGCACTGACGATGCACCTCCAGATGATCACCCCGACCGCGGTCGACTGGGATGGGGATGGGGTTTGGGATTTGATTGTCGGGGACGAAGATGGACGTGTTGCTCTCGTTGAAAACACGGGGCGATTGGAGCGCGGTGTGCCTGTGTTCCGCGAACCCCATTACTTGCGACAAGAGGCCGACACACTCAAGTTTGGCGCCCTCGCGACGCCACACGCGTACGACGGGGACGGCGATGGCGATGAAGACATCTTCTGTGGCAACACGGCGGGTTCGATCGGCTACTTCGAAAACATCGGAACGAGCGCAGACGGCCTACCGATTTGGGAAGCACCCAAGCTGATCACGGTTTCGCAGGAGCAGGACAGCTCGATTCCCTTCCGGGTGATGGCCGGTCCGAGTGGTTCGATCCAAGGGCCCTGTGAAGCCAAATGGGGTTACACCACACTCAGCGTGGCTGATCTCAATCGAGACGGCCTTGGAGACATCGTTTACAACTCCATCCATGGGCAATTGGGTTGTTTGTTCGGCGGCAAGGGCAACTTCCGAAACGTGCCTTGGGAGCCGTTTGACCCTGAGATGCCGCCGGCATGGTCGTGGCAGCAGGCTCCGACTGCTGGCACGGTAACCCAGTGGCGAACAACACCCCTGCTGCTGGATTTTGATGAAGACGGCGACTTGGATCTCGTGATGCTGGACCAAGAGGGCTATCTGACGCTTCGGTCTGCGTTTGGAGAAGCCGAGCGAGTCTTCGTCGATGAGTCCCATCAACCGCTGCGGCTGAATCCGGGAACATGTGGGCGATCCGGTCGCGTCAAGCTCGCGATGACGGACTGGGACGGTGATGGCAGGACCGATCTCCTGGTCAATTCGGAGAACGCGACGTGGTACCGCAACTGCGAAACGCGAAACGGCAGTTTCGTCATGAAGCGAGTTGGGAATCTGGCACAACGCAATGTGGCGGGTCATACGTCCAGTCCCGCCGTTTGCGATTTCGATGCCGATAGGAAACCGGATCTTCTGGTCGGCAGCGAAAATGGACGGATCTACCACATTCGCCACCAAGATTGCGTTTCGTTCGGGCCGGACGAGACTCATTCAAACCAGCCTCTTGCACCGGAGTCGACGCGGATCCCCGGGCTGGTCACCGAGGAATTTGTTTACACCAAAGCACCCTTCAAGCAATGTCATGCATCGACGATCTGTGAGACTTCGCGTGGTCTGGTGGCGGCGTGGTTCGGAGGGACACGAGAGAAGAACCCGGACGTCGCTATCTGGACCAGCTATCACGACGGCTTGAAGTGGAACGGCCCCACGAAGGTGGCCGACGGCGTGCAGCACGATGGCTTGCGATACCCGTGCTGGAACCCGGTTTTGTTTCAGCCACCAGGAGACGCTCCAACCTTACTGTTTTTCAAGGTCGGTCCCAGCCCAAGGGAATGGTGGGGCGAATTGATGGTGAGCTATGATCGCGGACGCACGTTCCGTGATCGCGTGCGTTTGCCCGAGGGCATCGATGGGCCGGTGCGATCCAAGCCGATCCTGTTGCCCGATGGACAAACACTGTTGTGCGGATCGTCCACAGAATCCGACGGCTGGCGTGTGCACTTCGAATCGGTGCGCTTGGTCGATGGAGTCCCTGGTTCCACGTGGAAACGCATCGGGCCGATCGAGGGCGCGGACAAGTATCAGGCCATTCAACCCACGTTCCTGCGGCACCGCGACGGACGCTTGCAGGTGCTTTGTCGGACGCGTGAGGGCGTGATCGCGTCGGCCGAGAGCGATGGTTCGATGGCTAAGTGGACTGGGCTCGAAGGCACCGACTTGCCCAACCCCAACTCGGGTATCGAGGCGGTGACGCTGGATGACGGTCGCCATCTGTTGGTCTACAACCACTTGGG
>JBCCYK010000358.1:0-4953 GCA_039189905.1 Planctomycetota bacterium | reverse complement strand
CTGGACGGGCGAGGCGCTCGACAAGAAAACACCTGTGCTGAGGTCGATGCAGGCCTTGAACACACAGGCCCAGCGTGTCCTCAAACTCTTTGGCCACCACGATGGCGCCTTTGTGGCGTCAACCGCCGGCCCGGAACAAGAGTACTTCTTGGTCGACCGAAGTTTCTACTACGCGCGTCCCGATCTTGTAAGCGCGGGGCGAACCTTGTTCGGATCCAAGCCACCGAAGGGGCAGGAGTTTGACGACCACTATTTTGGGGCGATCCCCGAACGCGTACTCGCGTTCATGTTGGAAGCCGAACGAGAGCTCTTCAAGTTGGGCATTCCCGTCAAAACGCGGCACAATGAAGTCGCACCGGGGCAGTTTGAAATTGCCCCCGTCTTTGAGTCGGCCAACGTTGCGGCCGACCACCAGCAACTGATGATGCTGACGCTTCGCAAGACCGCCGAAAAGTACGGCATGGCGTGCCTTATGCACGAGAAACCGTTTGCGGGCGTCAATGGATCCGGCAAACACGTGAACTGGTCCCTCGGGAGCAGTTCCCAGGGCAACATGCTGAGCCCTGGAAACACGCCCCACGAGAACGCTCAGTTCCTGGTGTTCTGCGCGGCCGTTATTCGCGCGGTCTACCGGCACCAAGGCTTGCTGCGTGCCGTGGTGGCTTCCGCGGGGAACGACCACCGGCTCGGTGCCAATGAAGCGCCGCCCGCGATCATCTCCATCTTCCTAGGCGATCAACTGACCGACGTGTTCGAACAGATCAAGAAGGGAGGCGCGAGTTCCTCGTTACCCACTGGCACGCTGACGGTGGGAGTCGATGTTCTCCCGCCGCTGCCAAAGGACGCGGGCGATCGCAACCGAACCAGCCCGTTCGCGTTCACAGGAAACCGATTCGAGTTCCGGGCCGTCGGTTCGAACCAATCCATCTCAGGTCCGCTCGTCGCGATGAACACCATCATTGCGGAATCGGTGGACTATTGCGCCACGCAGCTCGAAGCTGCCACCGAGGGCGATCCGGAGAAACTCAATGGTGCCGTCCAAACGTTGTTGACCGAAATCATCAATGAATGTGGCCCAGTCATCTTCGATGGCGACGGCTACTCGCAAGAGTGGCATGACGAAGCCGCTCAGCGAGGACTCCTCAATCTCAAGACGACGGTGGACGCCCTACCACAGCTGATCACGCCGGAAACGGAAGCCATGTTCGAGAACTACGGCGTCCTTTCGGCTCGCGAGCTGCATAGCCGGTTTGAAACCTACGTGGAGCAGTATTGCCTGACCGTCGATGTGGAAGCGAGCTTGGCACTCAGCATTGCGAAGACGATGGTCTTTCCAGCGGCCATTCGTTATCAGAATGAGCTGGCGTCCGCCTGCGCGAACCTCAAGCTGGTCGGCTATGAGTTCGACACGGACACCCTCGATCACATCACGGGTTTGGTGAAGTCACTCCAAGATAGCATCGCGAAGTTGGAGTTTGCGATGAATGACGACCACTCCGAAGATGAGCTTGGCGACGCGCGGCACCATTGCGATGCGATCCTGCCTGCGATGCTCGAGGTTCGGGCTTGCGTGGACAAGCTGGAGGGCTGCATCGCCGATGATCTGTGGCCGCTTCCGACGTATGCCGAGATGCTGTTTATCAAGTAGGCATCTGTCTTCTTTCAGCCGGGCCTCGACGTCTCTCCGCACGGGCCCGGCCTGCCACCCGAATGCGAGCGTTTCCCCGCTCGCCGCACGGATGCGCCGGGAAACGTTGGTTCCGCAACGCCAGAACCACTTTCTCCAATCCAGTCCGACTCCAACTCCGATCCAGCCGTGTCCAATTCCAACACCGCCGTTCTTGATTCCAAAAACTCCGCGTCGATGCCGCGTATTGAAGAGGATCTGATTCCCAAGAAGGTTCGCAACCGTATCCGCAACGCCAGCAAACGTGAGATCCTGAGCGCCACGTACCCGTATGACTATCGCATGAAGTCCGAAGTCTACGAGAAGCAAAAGGAATCGCTTCAGGTGGAACTCTTGAAGCTACAACACTGGGTGGAAACGACCGGTGAGCGAGTCGTGATGCTGTTTGAAGGCCGTGATGCGGCCGGCAAGGGCGGTACGATCAAACGTTTCATGGAGCACCTCAACCCACGGGCGGCACGGGTCGTGGCCTTGGGCAAACCGACCGAAGCTGAGCGAGGGCAATGGTATTTCCAACGCTACATCGATCAGTTACCGACCGCCGGTGAAATCGTCCTCTTTGATCGTTCGTGGTACAACCGCGCCGTCGTTGAACCGGTGATGGGGTTTTGTTCGTCATCGCAGCACCATGCTTTTTTGCGACAGGTACCGATGCTGGAGAACATGCTGATCGACGACGGCATTCGCCTGTTCAAGTTTTGGTTTTCCGTCAGTCGAGAAGAACAATTTCGACGATTCAAAGCCCGCGAGACGGATCGTTTGAAGCAATGGAAACTCAGCCCTGTGGACGCCAAGGGACTTTCGATGTGGGATGAGTACACGGAAGCCAAACGGTCCATGTTCATGGCGACGGACACCACGTTTTCGCCTTGGACGGTGGTCCGGAGCGATGACAAGAAACGAGCGCGCCTGGCCTGCATGCGTTACGTTTTGAATGCGTGCCCGTATGCCAACAAAGACCGCGGGGTCGTCGGTGTGCCGGATGGCAAGATCATCGGAATCAAAGAAGATCTCTATGAAACCGATCAGTGGTGATCTGCACGTTCGATAAACTCGAAAGCCGGCTCGATTCGCCGGGCGAATGGGGCTAGCCCGGATATTGCATCCGCACTAACGATTTTGTCTCTATGTTTCAGCAAACACTGTGTTTATTTAATCGCATCTCAACAACAGTCTTCGTATCAGCCGAATCGCGTTAGCGATCGGTTACCATGCGATTCGCACTGTGTTCGCCGAACCGGGAGCTAACGCTGCGCGGCTGGTGCAATATCCGGGCCAGCGCCATGACAATGCCGCACGCCGCTCCCGCTACGTGCGATTGCACGAGCGGCACGAAGTCTTCAGAGTCAGCGAAGAGCGTGCTGTCAGTGAAGCACTCGAAGCCCAGCTTGCCCAACAGGGCTACGAAGGCAAGGCTCCACAGCAACTGGCCTGTTTGATCACCGGCTCGTTGGTTGCGCCGAAACTGATCGATCGCGAACCAGGCAAAGAGTCCCGTATCGAGCCCAGAAAGCCCCCGGTAGACAAGAACCCCGGGACACGTGATGGCAACGGCACCGGAAATGAAAACACAGGTGGCCATGATCGCCGCCCAGTAGCCTCCACCGTGTCGAGACTCGCAGATCGCAGACAAGGCGCAAAACATCGCCAAGTCCCAAAAAAGGTGCTCGGCGTTGTAGTGTGTGAGGTGGCCCGTAAACAGACGCCATAATTGCCCGTCTGCAACACGTCCAAAGTTGAGTTCGAGAAGGGACGCAAACTCCGGCTTCAGCGAGACCACGACCGCTACGAAGCTGATTGCGATGGTGACCGGACAGTCACCGACAAACGAAATCAGTCTACGAAGACAGCTGGAGCACGAAGTGTTTCTGTTGTCAGTCATGACTGTGATGATGTGTCGTTGCTGGCACGATCTGCTGGTTGATCTACATTGGATCCTAGCGTTGTGAAGATAGTAGCTCGGCTCTCCCAGCCGATGACCTCACGGCTCGGAGAGCCGTGCTACTAAAGCTGCAAACCCAACCGAGTTGTCAGTCTTTGCGTCGGCGTCGACCGAAGTAGGCCGACGCAGCGGCACCAATGGCGAGCGTCGCTGTGATCGGATCAATTGCCCCGCCACCGCCGCCTCCACTTCGCGGCGTTGGAACGTCGAGGTCCACACCCCGATCTGACATAGGGAGGCGCGATGGAGGAACCGCCGTGTCTTGAACGGTTGGGGTCTCGACCGACTTGTTTGCGGTGGAAGCTTCTTTGGTGGGTGTGGAAACATATCGTGTTTCATTGGCGCGCTTCAAAGTCGCAAGTTTCGTCTGCAGCTGCTCACGTGAGCGTCGGTCACGCTCGATTCGAGTCGCATTGCGTTGCTCAATCTTCCAACGCTTGTACTCCGCATCGTTCTCAAGCACCAGCATCGATGCATAGGGTGAAACGATCGAATAACCTTCGCACAAACGGATAATCTCGTCCTGCTGCGTCCCACGCCCGCTGCGTTCCTCCCCCAACAACCGCGACACCCGCCGATAGGCCCACATTCGTTCAATCGGGCTGTATCCTTCGTCGGCCTTAGGTAACGCGATCTGCACCGTTTGCGACCAGGGACTGCCTTGGATGGTCCCCCGCAAGGTCACATCCACGGGACCACTCTTGCCGTAGCGGCCGAGCAAACGCAAGGGCGTGCCATAGAACAGGTTTCCCAACTCGCTGGGTTCCACCATGTCCACACGTCCCCCATCAAACTGAACGGTCAGGTCTTCGATCGCCGGTCGAATCAGTTTCTGTCGCATCAGGTGAGCCTGACGGCGAAAGCTGTCTTCGGTGGAAACAAACGCGGCCAAGCCACCTGCTTGCTCGGCCATCTGCTTGAGCAACGGGCGGTTGACTTCGTTGCCGACGCCAACACAGAAGACTCGGGAGCCTTCTGGACGTGATTGAATCAACTGAAGCAACTCGGCTTGCTCACCCGTCTCGGTCATGCCGTCACTCAGCAGAACCACGTTTAAAGGGCGATCGTCATCACGATAGGTATAAGCCGATCGCAGCGCCGGTCCCAGAACCGTGCCGCCTCTCGCTCGCTGCGTGTTGAAGAAGGCGCTTGCAGCATGGAGGTTTTCCTTCGAGGCCACCCGCAGACCTTGAAAGAGCGGCGTCGGTTGGAGGTTGAACGCCATGCATTCAAAGCGATCCTCCTCTGCGAGTGATTCGACGAACGCCGCGACACTGCGTCGACTTATGGCGAGCTTCTCGTCGCGCGCCATCGAACCCGAGAT
>JBCCYK010000357.1:0-5016 GCA_039189905.1 Planctomycetota bacterium | reverse complement strand
CGTCCATCCACATTCTTGTAGACGCGAGAACGCTCCGTCAGCGGTTTCATGGCGTCCGTGTCGGCGTAGCACACGCTGAACAAGCTCGTTAGGAGCATTCCCAACAGCACGCGACTTAGCATCGAATTGGGAACTTGAACGAGCTTGCAAACGACCGAATCGACCGATTGCCTTTGCGCTGGTGGGGAAATAGATCGAACCATGGTGTGTGGGCCTCTTGGGGGTGAGCTTGCACGCCGAAACAGATGCAATTCAAAAAACGCCGTCAGGTTGGTACGCTGCCCAGCGGGAATGGCGCTGCGTCAGGGGTGCTGCACAACGCGGCGTTAGCTTAATCGAAACCCAATTGTGCTGGCGGGCAACGCGTTCCGGTACCACCGCGCCGCAGCCATCGTTGAATTTCACTTCGGATCCACCGTGTTCCTGCTGCGACAGCCACTCGGAACCCTGCGAACCCAATTCGATCATGCCCACTCTCATTGACCCTGCCGATTCCCATGGCCCTTACTTTTGGGGCATCGATATTGGGGGCACGAGCATCAAGTGCGGCCTGGTCGATAACGCAGGGCACACGGTTGCATTCGAACAGGTCCCGACAAACGAATCCGAAGGTCCTGGTGTGGCGGTCAAGCGAATCGCCGAAACAATTGCGGAAACCGAGACGCGCCTTCACGTTCGCGGCAAAGTACCGCGAATCGGCATGGGGGCACCCGGTCCCATGGATCTTCCGCGCGGCTTATTGGTTGCTCCCCCCCAACTGCCCAGTTGGTGGGACTTTCCCATTTGTGATCGATTGGCCGAGCGGACTGACCGTCAGATCAGCTTCCTCAACGATGCCAACGCAGCGGCCTACGGTGAGTTTTGGTTGGGCAGCGGTCAAGCTCGCAGCAGCATGATCCTGCTGACACTCGGGACCGGCGTGGGCGGCGGCATCATTGTCGACGACGAACTGGTCAACGGCGTGAATAGCTTTGGCAGCGAGTGTGGTCACATTTTGGTCGACGCCTCGCCCCAAGGTCAGATCTGCGCTTGGGGTGGCGGTCGCGGCCAACTGGAAGCCTACGCGTCCGCGACCGGCGTGGTGATGCGTACCAAGGCGAAGATGGCGGAATTCCCCCAGAGTTCGCTCAATGAATTTGGGGACGAGTCTGGCGACAAGAAGTTGACGAGCAAGCGTGTCTACGAGGCCGCATTGGCGGATGACCCGCTGGCGATCAACATCGTGGATGACACGGCATTTTGGCTGGGGGTTGGCATCACTTCCTTGGTACACACGATGGACCCGGGAAGTGTGGTTTTGGGAGGTGCGATGAACTTTGGTGGCGCATCGTGCCCGGTCGGGACTCGTTTCCTGACTCGAATCCGCGAGGAGTTTCGCAACAGGACATTCCCAAACGTTTTTGAGGGAACCACACTGTCCTTCGCGAGCCTTGGCTCGGATGCGGGTTACCTGGGGGCCGCCGGATACGCACGCAAGCAGTCTGGCCTCTGAATCCATCCAGCGACGAATGTCTTGAACCTGTTCCTCGCAGGCTTTTCCTAACGATTTGCAAAAACGCATGACCCGCACTGAAATCCGAAACTTCTGCATCATCGCGCACATCGATCACGGCAAGAGCACGTTGGCCGATCGGTTGTTGGAAACGACGGGCACCGTCAGCACGCGCGAGATGAAGGAACAATTGCTGGATGATCTGGAGCTCGAGCGACAGCGCGGCATCACGATCAAAGCGCGCGCGGTCACGATGCGGTTCGACCGGGATGGGACCAACTACGAGCTCAATCTGATCGACACACCCGGTCACGTCGATTTTCAGTACGAGGTTTCCCGCTCGCTGGCCTGCTGCGAGGGCGCGTTGTTGCTCGTGGACGCCTTCCAGGGTGTGGAAGCACAAACGGTTGCCAACGCGTTTGCCGCCATGGAACATGATTTGGCCATCGTACCGGTCATCAACAAGATCGACCTCACCCACGCGCGACCGGACGAAGTGGCGGAGGAGATGATGAATTCGCTCGGGACGGATCCGGATGAATGCGTGCGTGTCAGCGCCAAGACAGGCCTTGGCGTGGACGGTTTGGTGGACGCCATTATCGAGCGAGTTCCCGCGCCGGAAGGCGACCCGAAAGCCACGCTTCAGGCCATGGTTTTTGATTCCAACTACGACGACTTTCGGGGTGCCATCACGTATATCCGCGTCATGCAGGGGACGGTTCGCAAAGGCCAGAAGATCCGCTTTTTGAGGGCGGGTTCAACGCACGACGTGGTCGAACTCGGGCAATTCGCGCCCCAGCGTGTGGCATCCGGTGAGTTGTCCGCCGGCCAAGTGGGTTACTTGATTTGCAACATCAAGAGCTTGGGGGATGTCCACATTGGTGACACCATTAGTGTTGTGGGTGACGATGCTGCCCAACCACTTGCCGGATATGATCGCCCAAAGCGAATGGTTTACTGCGGTCTCTTTCCAAGCGACGGGCAGGACTTCAGCGAACTACGCGATGCACTGGAGCGATTGGCGATCAATGACCCCAGTTTTGAGTTCGAACCGGAAACGAGTGAGGCTCTTGGGTTTGGATTTCGTTGTGGATTCCTCGGACTGCTACACATGGAGATCGTGCAACAGAGGTTGGAACAGGAATCCGACATCGATTTGGTTCAAACCGCTCCCAATGTCACGTATGAGATCATCGACAAACGCGGCGAGAAGGTCACCATTCACAAACCGCAAGATGTTCCGGACCCGGGTGACATCGAAGAGTTCCGGCAACCCATCGTCCGATGCAACATCATCGTGCCCGAAGAGTACATCGGCGCCGTGATGAAACTCTGCCAGGAGCGACGCGGTATTCAAAAGAATCAAGAGTACCTCGGTGCCGACCGCGCGATGCTCACCTATGACATCCCACTCGCGGAGGTCATTTACGATTTGCACGACAAGATCAAAAGCGGCACCCGAGGCTACGGGACGCTGGACTATGAAATGGTGGGTTATGAGGCGGCGAACCTCTGCCGCTTGGACATCCTCGTCAACGGAAATCGTGTCGATGCCCTCGCGATCGTTTGCAACAAATTGGATGCCGACCGACGAGGCCGCGCGGTCGTCAAGAAACTCAAGGGCGAGATCGAACGCCACATGTTCGAAGTCGCCGTTCAAGCTGCGATCGGGAGTCGCGTCATCGCGCGAGAAACGGTCCCTGCGATGCGCAAGAATGTCACGGCCAAATGCTACGGCGGGGACATCACGCGAAAACGAAAGTTGCTTCAGAAGCAAAAGGCGGGGAAGAAACGGATGAAGGCGGTCGGAAGCGTGGAAATCAGCCAAAAGGCCTTCATGTCGGTACTGAGCGGCAACGAATAGTCGATCGAGCCGGTGCCGGTCCTTGGCCAACCTTTCTCAATCTGGCGACTTTGGGTATTCTATCGGCACGCAAGGGAGGCTTCGTCGGCGTGAAAGGATCACATCACGTCCCCCCCTTCACTGGCAAGAGACCGCATGTCTGTCCAACCCAGTCTGGATGTCGAACGGCTTCTAGAAGCCGTCGATCGCGGTGATGTGCCCTCCGTCACAAACCAGATTCAGTCCCATGAGTTCGTGTTGTTGCATGTCGGGGAAGATGACGACAGCGAGGACCTGGGCGCGCTGACCGCCGACTATGAGTCCGAGCCTTATTTGGTTTCTTTTTCGTCGCCCGAGTATGCCAAGAAATTTGTCGCCGACCACGCGGATCTCTTTGATCAAGACGACGAAATCAGTGGATTCATCGTCGATGGCGAAACCCTCTTGGACTATCTCGACGACGGCTATGGTCTGCTCATCAATCCGGAATCCGGTTCCGGCGCTCGCCTGAACAGCCACTGGGTGGCCGACATCTTGGTGGAACTCGGTTTGGCTGAGTGACTTCCTGTTCGGCAGTGAGCATAATGCGGCTGCGGTACACCACCGAGACGAAAGTTCGGCTTCTAGTCCGAGCTTCTGCTGCTCTCCACGTCCGCGCCCCGCACCATTCCCGCCACATTCCCACCCCTTTCGGAGTCTGCCCGTGTTCGTCACGTCAATGTCCGTGAAGCGTGCATCCGTGAGTCGCCTGTTGGCGACCGGCCTCTTCTGCTTGCTTGCTTTGCCAATCGCCTGTGCCGATGACGCGGCCGAACTCGCGAAGATGGTCCTGCCGCCGGAAGACGGCTTGGTCACACTCTTCAATGGGAAGGATCTTGCGGGCTGGGACGGAGATCCCAGGTTGTGGTCTGTCCGCGACGGCGTGATCCATGGCGAAACAACATCGGAGAACCCAACGACAGGCAACACGTTTCTCATCTGGCAAGGCGGCAACACGGGTGACTTTGAAGTCCGTCTTTCCTTCCGATGTAGCGCCACCAACAACTCGGGAATCCAGTATCGGTCCAGGCACATTACCGAGGGGAAAGTCCGCAACAAGTGGGTTGTTCGCGGTTATCAGCACGAGGTCCGTAACGAAAACAAGCTCCCCAGTGTCTCCGGTTTCATCTACGACGAAGGTGGCAAACGAGGCCGGATCGCCTTGGTCGGCCAGAAGACTCTTTGGACCGACAAGAAAGAGGTTGTAGCGACCTTCATGGGGGAAGAAGAATACCAGGAACTCTTTCGACTCGATGACTGGAACGACGTTGTCATCGTGGCCAAGGGTCGCACCATTCAACACTTCCTCAACGGGCGCCTGATCATGGAATTCACCGACTCACCTGAGCGAGCCTTGACGGACGGCGTCCTCGCCTTGCAGTTGCACGGCGGCAAGCCCATGTGGGCCGAGTTCAAGAACATTCGCTTCAAGAACCTCGACTGAGGCGAGCCACCCACTTCGGCGACAGTTGCCGCGTTCGCCGAACGCGGTCCCACAGGATTTCCCTCATTCGCAATGAGAGATCAAGACGCTTACGATGAACCCTGCTCGCGGATCGCCACCAAATTGACCCTCCCACGCGCAGCGAAGGGAGGGTCGAAATCGAGCCTCAAGCGAGATTTCGGGGAGGGAACGGTTTTG
>JBCCYK010000356.1:0-5017 GCA_039189905.1 Planctomycetota bacterium | reverse complement strand
TCTTGTCGACAAGGTGCTTGCGAACGGCGGCCGCCTTGTCAGCAGCTGAGAAAGAGCGTCGTTTTCGGGTCATCTGAAATCCTCCAGCGGTGAAAATAACTCACCGATGGAAGACTTCCAATTTCAAGAGAGGCAGCACAATGTGACGTACCCTGCTGCGTCGATGTGCAATGCTGTTTCGCTCAGAAAGAACCCAACTATGAATCCCCGGGGCCATTCGGGCGCCGGTATCGCAAACGATCTGCCTTTCATAAATGCTTCCTTTCAACAGCAACACAGGCCGATCCGATTGGCCAGGGCGGAAAGGGATCGCCGACGGCCAAGCGGATCGTGCGGCCGGAGCTACCGGCCTACCTTGGAAGCCATCACGGTCAGGCGACGGCGTTGAACAGCGGGTGACTCGCCCACTCCATCGGTGTTGCATGATGGTGGTGGGGTGAAAAGGTTTCCAAATGATGCCAGCGAGTCGTTTGGGAAGTCCAACCCGATCGGTTGTCCACCCCGGCCAGGAGGACCCGGAACGCTTTCCAAGCATCCCGAGTGTCGGAACGCCCGGGGCGGGTCGAAAACGACGCGGCTCGCTACCCGTCAGCCGCTTCAACAGGCGTGCGTCTTGCCCGGCAGAAAATGAAGTTTTGAGATCCGACACCAAACCCACCCCAAAACGAGATTCGATCCTCGAATTTTGAGGAAAATGACACGGGCGATCACGAGGTCTTGGCAGGCTATCCGGCCTCAGAATTCGGCACCCCGCGGCACACCGGCCCCAAAACCCGGCGGCCGTCTACCGGACGGACGGATTCTCGAATGATAAATCACGCTTGAAGGCACCGCAGCGGGCAAGCGATCTCCGGAAGGGACCCGCAAGAATTGTCAGCAGCGAACCCACCTGCATACGCCGGACTGCTTTGCCAAATGATCGCGACTTCCGACACCGCACGTCATTGACACGCAGGCGAGGGACCCAGAGCGGCCACCCAGTTGGGTCCTTCCTGGGCTGGTGTAGCTTCCTCTGCGATTCCGAGGCCTAGCTGTCTGAGAGAGAGTCCGTCCCGCTTTTTGATTGCACAGGGGGAGGGGAAGCCATCAATCATCCGTCATCGGAGACCGCCGATAATGACGAAACCGGCACACTCCATACCGCCAGAAGGGACCCGAATACCAACGACCAACGTGGATGCCACGGCAAGCGTTAGGGTGGGCAACAATACTAGGTCGCGGGACGTTTTCCATTGCAAGCCCGATCCAATCGTCCGGAAAGTAGTACCTATCGATCCAACATCGGACACGGCCGCGTCGCTTAGAAGTAGCTAACCTTCTTGCACCCCACCGTGATCCCGTGGGGGAAAAAGAACTCGTTGCTAGAAGCGACCCGATCGTCGACGATGACATCCACCCGACCGGTCCCCGCTTCGCTAGCCTGGGCGGGCAGATCTCGGAGGACGACGAAGTCGGGACCTACCTGGGACAACGAAAACGCTTGACCGGCGATGAAAAGACGCAGAACGACCTGTGCAGAATAGGGACTACGGTTGCGGGCCATGATCAGTTGACTGCGAGGGATAGAGCCACGGCATACTGTGCCGCACGCGAGATCGTACCGGATTTTGCCAATCTACTTGGAATGGGCCAAGAGGGATCCGTATGGCCGACCAGCAGAAAAACGGCAATCAAGGTGTTCGATCGTGAAAGTAATTTTCAAACTGAACTCGTTTGCTACGAAATCCTGAGGGAACACAGCGTTTGGGAGCTGGACGGGTTCACAATTCCGCAACTCGTCGACAGCGACAACGACTTCCTCATCGTTGAAATGACCATCGTATCGCCCCCATTTATTTTGGACTTCGGCAAAGCATATATCAATCAACGCCCCGATTTCGAAGAATCGGTTATGGAAGACTATGAAGCGGAACGTTGCGAGTGGTTCGAGGGAAACTGGGATCTTGTTTGCTCCGCAGTATCGTCACTGGAGGCCTACGGGATTTTCTATTGCGATGCCAGACCCGGAAACATCGACTGCCGCAATCACCCTCACGCGAATGGGGGATGACCCTTTCGCGTTGGGTTCTCCAGGTTCGCGACCGCGAGGATGTTTGCGTCGCATTCTTACTCGCAGGACAAGGGTAGACGAGAGCATTTGTTTGGTTGAAACCGGGCGGTGGTTCATTCCTCAAAGCGCCGGCTTCATCATATTCTCAGGTATTGTCGAGAGCTGTGTTCTTGAGTGACTGAACAAAGATTGGGCCCAAACGTCACCGATAGTGACGAACAACGAAGTCAAGAAGGCAACCCAAGTGTCCTTTATCGATCCTGAACAAAGCCTGGCCAGAGTGGCGGCTGCACTGGCGCGGCGTAGGCATCGCGAACTTGCTGAGCGGAAAAGATTTGAATTGAGTAGCCAGCCCAGCCCAGGGGCTCTTGGGTTCGCAGATAAGCCATCGCGCGATTGTCGATGAAATAGCGATGCCCATCGTGGTCACGAACCGGCCAGGGAAACTCGTACAGCAAATTGACGCTCACTGCGTAAACGCCATCAGGGACCGACGGACTGTCGGATTCATGGCGACGAAACGGCCAGGGTTCTATGCACTCGACCTCAAGATCAAACGGGCTGTAAAAGTTGTAGAACGCAAGGTGAACTGGCATCTCGGGCGCGTGACGATCGTCTCGAATCCACTTCTCCAGGAACAGCAAGTCTTGTCCCCAGTCGACATTGCTGTTGAGCAGATGCGACGGCCCGTTTTTTGGACCTCCTGCCAACTCATTGAAGTACGAAATGCTGTGGGGATAGACCGACAAGCTGCTCGCTGTCGACCAGCCAATGAGGCAGATCGAAATCAAGCCAGTCGCAGAAGACAGCCAACGGCGACGGCTGATTGATCCCAGCACGTTCCGTCGTCGCCAGACTGTCGACGACGTCTCAAAGAGCGAAACGACGTGGCGTGCGAGACCGCTGATCCAGACGAAGACGAATGGAACGCTGGGCAAGATGTAACGACTGTGGTGACTAAAGCCAAACTTCGAACTAGCGACCACGAAAACGATCACCGCCGGAGCCAACAGGATCAACAAATCCCGTCGGTCTGCCTGGGAACCAGCACCAGAGCATGAACCAGGCAACGCCAGCAGGACCAAGCCAAGTGTTCCCAGCGGAGCCTTCACCAGAATTGCGTAGGCGTAGTAGTACCACCAACCTTTCGCCTGATACTCACCACGCAAGTACGATGGCCTACTGAAGTCTTCAAAGTCTCGTTGCTGCACGTCGATGCCGATGACGTAATTGGCCGGAAGAGGAACCGGCAACTCACCTAGCCAAATCGTGGCGAACCGGTTGCCTCCCGTAACAGAGTTCTCGCCATTCCCGGCAAAAATCTCGCTAACGAATCGAAAATCTTTCAATTGGGTAAAGCTACCTTCGCCCAAGTAGCCGAGGTTGAGTACGTACAACCCGATCAGCATACGGCAAAACAGCATCCCGGCTTCATCACGCCACCGTCGCAGCGTCATCAAATGTCTTTCACGCCAACGGTAGGTGATCCAAAGCAAGGGCCAAAGCGGGTAGAACAGGATCATGGTCGTCTTTGACAGTTCGGCAAGACCAAGCACGACACCCGTGAAAAAGGCCTGTCGCCAAGTTGGCCTTTTAAGCCACCGCCAGAAGGTGTAGCAGGCGGCAAGACCCAATGAAGTCGCGTGTGCATCCGGAGCGATCATGGAAGCGTGCCCCAAAATCGCCGGCGAGAAGCACCAAAGCGTCGCCGCCATCAGTCCAGCGAGATCTCCAAAAAGGTCTCTCGCCCACGCGAAGCAAACCCAGGCCCCCAGCAGGCTGAAGGGGCTGAGCGACCATCTCGCTAGCCGATAGTAGAGAAGCGAACTCTTGCCGTTGGCGATCACAAAATCCTCGGCCATGTCGAATATCGGCCGAGCCCCTACATGCTCGTAGTATCCCGACCAATCCTCTTCACAACCAAGCAGCGTTGCGGGGACTGAGGCAACCAAACGAATCAGCGGCGGATTGACGCGATAGAGCGTAAAGTCACCGGACTTCCAGTGGTGCAACCCTGCGACCAAATGCCCAGGCTCGTTCAGTGTCGGACTTTGCCACCATCCGCTGTACGCCAGCAAGATGGCGTGTATCCCGAGCAGCAACGCAAGCCATGCTTTCGAGTTTCGAAGCCAGAGGTGATTTCGATTCAAGGCGTGGTTCGCAAACTCAGCTACTGTGGTGGTTGTTCGGCCGAACCATCTGCAATGCCACCAATGGACTTCAGAATCGCCGCCGAAGTCGAGTCCGTCAGAAACTGAACTCGGCCGTCTGCGAAGGCTAGGTTCACGCCCCCGGGATGGTTGCTGCCGGGTGCCTCGAAATGGTCTGAGTTCGGTGCGTAGCAACCATCGCTACAAGTCGAGAAATGAGAGGAGACACCTCCGACCGCCCAACCGTCTCGGCTGGTGGTGACGTGCAGTCCCTTGTCGAGGCGCTGCAATTCACCCAACGCAACCGTGTTAGACAACCCATCCATGACTTCGCTAAACCGAACCCCACGGTTGACCGCATGAAAAACACCCTTGTGTTCACCGAGCGTTCGGTCCTCGTAGTCGGTCTGCCACAATTCGTGGAAACCGCAGTTGTGCCAACCATTGCATCCTCCGACACTCCCACCGTAGTCGTTTCCGCCTCCGAGCCAACCTTGAAACATAATGGCGGGATTGGTGACCGTACTTCGCCGACTTGGGCAGTACAACATCGGAACATCGGTCTCGGCGGCCGTTCGATTTCCAGCGACGCTTGTTTGAAAATCCCAACTTTCGTAGAGCGCTGCCTGCTCGATGAAAGGGAGTAGGTGGACGATCCAACTTGTACGCTGGTGCCCTGCACCCTGGCCCGCCTCGAAATTGACATTCGCCGCAGCAAACATCTTGCTTGACGAACAGACAGGAACAGGCCTCAGAGCGTCCGTCATTACAGAACCGGGGGGAAGTTGCCGGAACGCACTATGATAATTTTGAAGCC
>JBCCYK010000355.1:0-5065 GCA_039189905.1 Planctomycetota bacterium | reverse complement strand
TTGACTGTTTGGTGGTATGGTTATTCACCGACTTCGCAGGTTTCTTTGAATCGATACATCGCGCTGTGCTACAGGGAACACATCAGGCAACGCTGCCCGCGGCGCGTTTCGAAGCGACCAGGTCGCGAAAATGACTTCGCATGTTCTGCAGCCATCGCAACAGGTAGAGATTTGCCACAATCGAAATCAGCAGCAAACCGTTGAAGATGGGCTGTGCATCCATCTTTTGCCTGGTGGCGCCCACGCTCGCTTTCGCCCCTGAGATCTCGTTCGTCTGATTGGCCTCAACGCGATCTTCGGAACGAATCGTTGCATCGCGTTTCTGCGTGGCCGCCGAACTTCCCGTGTTCACGTTGGGAGGCTGATTGACAGCGAAACCAGGATAGCGTGACGTGGGGTAGCCATTGTTCGGCAATCCCAGCATCGATCCTCCAAGCGTGGATTGACCTAAGGTCGCCAGCCGCGGATCCATCGGGGCCGTGGGGGTGTTCAGAAAGCCGCCTTGGTTTCCGTTCGTCGCGTAAGCATTCGGGTAGCCGGCTCCGTTCGTCAGACTGACTTGGGGGTTCGTCCCCGCAAGAGGGCTGTTGATGGTCGGTCGATTTGTTGGGATGGGATCCCCTTGAATTCCGGGGAAGTTCACACCGGGCCTCGGCTGCGAGTTGTTCGTCGGTGTTGATGTGGTGTTGTTGCCAGCCAGGCGGGACCGGGGATCCTGGACGGTGATTGGATTGATGAGATTGCCCCGTTGGTCCACACGATTGCCCTTGGCATCAAGCAAGTAACCCTCGCGATCCATGGGTCGCCACTGACGATCAAAGGTGTAGCCGTTGGGAGGAAGCAACTGTGCCTGCGCCGGTGTCAATTGGGGGTCATAGGCAACGCTGGAAGAGTTGGGGGTTGTGTTGGCGTAGACCGAACTGTTTTGACTCGCGCCGCGCGGTTGCGTAGATGCGTTTGGATTGGGTTGCGTCATCCCGCCAACCCCATTTGGAAACTGCCCGAACCCGCCGGGCAAACCGCTACTGGCAGCGCCGGCTCTGACCGTGCTGGGACTGGGCATGCCGAGCCCTGGCGCGCTCGTGGCTGGGCTCGTGGCTGGCATCGAAGGGCTTCGAGCATCGTTTGTCGAGCTTTGCTGGCGATTAGACGCGCTCAACGCGTCGTTGCTTCCTTGCACACGCCCAAAGCCCGGCGCAGTCGGGGCGGTTGTTGGAAGCGAGTTTCGACGCTCGTTCAGATCGAACCAATCGCCGGCGCGTTGTGTGGCACCGCCGACGCCCGTCACGCTGGAACTTTCGCGAGCCTGCGTTGGGGCGGTTGAGGGTGCCAAGCGTGCTCGGGGATCTCCTGGGGCCAGCGCGCTGGTTCCAAAGCCCGATTCAGAGATACCAAGTTGACCGGCCGCGCCGCGTACGGCATCGCGTAACTGGTTTCCCGCAACGGCTGCGGCGTCGCCGACGTCGCGTGCTTGCTGGTTGATCGTCTCGGGAAGGTTGTTCAGTGGAAACGCGTTCGGCAGGCTCATCGCCGCGTCCTGGGGCGCAGGTTTCAACGCCGTTGTGGCCGAAGTCGGTTTCACCGCCCCCGCAGGCGATGTGATCTGAGGAACGGGTATCAGCGCGTGGTCCGAATCATTCGGGGGCGTGTCTCGCGGAACGTCCCCATGGCCAAGCCGGACCACGATCTCCGTGACGCGCCCCTGCACCTCGGGTGCGATCACGCATCTCAGATTGCCCGCCGAACGCACTTGATCCCACTGGGACGGCGGAATCTGGACGATATACCGTAAGCCGTCCTTGCCGTCGCTGGTCCATCCGTAGGTGACAGCCGCGCTTGCCATCACCAGCAGTGTCATCACACTGAACATCGCACATTCCTTTGTGAGCGGGTGCCCCGCAGCGTCTGTCCTTCAGGCACACCGAGTCTGTTTCACGCGCATGCTAGCGGCACCTCGAGATTCCCGTAAACCCCGATTTTGACCATGCTTCGGCTGCCGGCGGGCCGCAGGCAAGGCCAGACGGTTGCTGGTATGGGAAGCGTCTGCTTAGCGGGCTAAGATCAGGGGCGGGTCGCACTGGATGGCAGGGCGGACAACGCTACGGTTTCCTCGACGGACTTCATGCCCGGATCGCTCGTCAAAAAGCTCTTACCGTCCACGAGGTCCGATGGAATTACTGCTCTACCTGGCTTTGGTCCCTGCTCTGGGTGTCACCGCGCAATGGCTGGCGTGGCGGACTCGTTTGCCGGGGATCCTGCTTTTGCTGATCTTTGGCATCTTGCTGGGACAGTTTGTTCAGGTTGACGTTTTTTTTGCGGAGTTGACGGGCGGCGATGAGGGCGCGGGGCCAAACCTGCTCTTTCCGATCGTATCGCTTTCCGTTGCCGTGATCATGTTCGAAGGGGGATTATCACTCCGGCTCCGTGAGCTTCGAGAATCCGGTTCCGCCTCGTTACGTCTCGTCACGCTTGGCGCCTTGTTTACCTTCGTCGGCAATGCGGCCGCTGCGATTTGGATCCTTGGATTTCCATGGAGGATCAGTCTCTTGTTGGGGGCCATTCTGGTTGTGACGGGACCGACCGTCATTGGACCCCTTCTGCGACAGGTTCGTCCCAGCAAGCGTGTGGCTGCCACCCTGAAATGGGAAGGGATTGTGATTGACCCGTGGGTGCCGTGCTGGCGGTACTGGTCTACGAAGAGTTGGTTCATTCCAACGCACCCACCATGGCGAGTCTCACCGGCGCGTTGGTTTGGACCGCCGCGGTCGGCTTGACCTTGGGCGCCATCGGTGGTGCGATGCTGACGCTCGCCCTGCGGCGTTTTTGGGTGCCCGATCACCTTCAGGGCACGGCGGCCCTGGCAACCGCACTGCTGCTTTTTGCGTTGTCCGACACGCTGGCCCATGAGTCAGGCTTGATCACGGTGACCGTGATGGGGATTTGGCTTGCCAATCAAAAGAATTTCTCCATCGAGCACATCATTGAGTTGAAGGAGAATCTTCGGACACTCTTGATCGGGTGCTTGTTTGTGGTTCTCGGCTCACGCGTCAACCTTGCCGATGTGGCAGCAATTGGATTGCCTGGGATTGGTTTTGTGCTGGCATTGATCTTGATTGTGCGGCCCGCCTCGGTTTTCTTGTCGTTGCTTGGGAGCCCACTTGGCTTCCGCGAGCAAGCCTTCGTCGCCGGGCTTGCACCAAGAGGAATTGTCGCCGCTGCCGTGAGCAGCGTCTTTGCCCTCGATTTGGAGAGCAGAACCGCGGGTGCCATCGAGGGCGCGGATCAATTGGCGACCGCCACTTTTTTGGTCATCATCGCCACGGTCGCCGTTTATGGCATCGCCGCTGAGCCACTCGCCCGCTTGCTTCGACTGGCCGATGAATCCGACAACGGACTCTTGATCGCGGGAGCCAGCCCTTGGGTGCGCGCGTTTGCTTGCGAAGTTCATCAAGCGGGAATACCGGTCGTCTTGGTCGACAGCAACTTCAACAAGATCTCAAAGGCCCGCGTCGACGGGCTCAACGCCGTCTGTGCGAACATACTCAACGAACACGTTCGTGAAGACTTGGACCTCGTTGGTATCGGTCGTTTCTTGGCGATGACACCGAACGATGAAGTCAATTCGCTCGCCCAACGGGAATGTCGTTCCCTGTTTGGTTCCTCCGCGGTCTTTCAATTGACTTTCAATTCCAAGAATTCCGGCGGTGAGCGGGGACTGACTCAGGACATCATGGGACGCGAGCTTTTTTCAGACAATTGCACGTTTTCCAGTATGGAACATGCCTTTGAAGCGGGTGCCAAGTTCAAGACGACGAATCTGACAGCAACCTACACTTATGAAGATTTCCGCGATCGAAATGGTCCCGGTACCGTGGTCCTGTGCACGATCAAAGAAGATGGTTCGTTGCGTTTGAACTCCGTGGATGATCCCATTGCACCGGCTCCAGGCCATACCGTTATCGCCATGGTGACATCGGAAGGTTCTCGTTGATGTTTGACGCGTTCGCCCTGGCCGTTGCGATCATTCCCCTGAGTTCCTACCTCTTGGTGTTGGGGACCATCCGGGTTTTGGGCAAGACATTGGTGCTTACGGGCGCACGCGATTGGGTGGCGCTTTTCATGGCCATGAGCGGTTTTGTTGTGATTGGTCCGGTGGAATTGTTCTTCCCTCGCGCCGCAGCGGCCATCTTGCACGGCTACGTCTGGATCCCGATTCTGATCCTATATGTTTTGATCATGCTGCTGGTTTGTCTGACCAGCCGACCGCGTATCGTGGTTTATGGTCGAAGTCCCGAGCAGGTATTCGAAGCACTCCGCCAAGTGGGCTCGGAAACGGGCGGATTGGTCAAGGTGGAGCCGGAATCGGGAATCCTGGTTCTTGATGGGCCCAAGGTGCACATGCGCGTGGAGGGGATTCGGATGCACGATGCAACGAGTGTCCTGTTTCTGGAGTCGCAAGTTTTGCCATCAACACTTGAGAACCTGACGACCGCACTTCAGAGAAAACTCACTGGCACGGGTGTGATCCGACCGAGGCAGGGCTGGGGCATGCTCCTGTCGAGTTTGGCCTCCTTGGGGATTCTGGTTGCGATTGCCGCAAGCGAGCCGAGCCAGATGGTTGCTAGTTTGAGAGCGTTTCTTTTTCGGTGATCGCACACGCTTGAAGCGGGATAACGCGGCAACGCATTCTCGTTAAAGGGGTCAAGCGGGGCATGAAATTGACCGATCAACCTTGCTGTCAGGCGGGTGCGGCCTAGAATGCACCAGCGGTTGGATGCAACCGTGCGGTTATCGCCACATTACACCGGCAGAGGGATCATTTTTAGGGTTCGTCTGGGTCATAAGAGGCAAGTGCTGTAGCACGCCCGACCCACGCGTTTCTCCCAGCGGCTCCGATTTTGCCGCGGTCGTGGCGACAACCGATTTTGACCGTGGTGTTTGTTCTTCAGATCTGGCTCGCCGTTTTTTTTTGGTCCCGAACTATTCAGGCCGCGTTTCTAAGGTCTTTCATTCCTTCTTCGATGAGTGGGCTTCATCGGCTCGAAATCGCGGTACATGCAATTTG
>JBCCYK010000354.1:0-5086 GCA_039189905.1 Planctomycetota bacterium | reverse complement strand
TGAAGGCAATGCCTGTGTTCTCGACAAAGCGATCGAAGTTTCGATACGCGCCGCGTCGCCTCAATGTGCGTGCAGTCACTGAGAGGCCAGCGTCTCTCCGATTCAATCACTTGTTCCCGTATTCCCTGTTTCCTCGTTACACCTCACTTAGGTTTGAAAGGGTATCGTTACCATGGCAAAGATCAGTGAAGCTCTCGGGATGATCGAAACCAAGGGCTTTGTCGCCCTGGTGGAGGCATCCGACGCGATGATGAAAGCCGCCAATGTCAAGTTCCTCGGTTGGGACAAAGTTGGTGCGGGTTTGGCAAGCGTCTTCGTGACCGGCGATGTCGCCGCCGTGAAGGCCGCCACCGACGCAGGTGCCGCCGCAGCCGGTCGCATTGGCGAAGTGGTCAGCGTTCAAGTCATCCCGCGTCCCCACGGCGATCTGGAAAAGGTCCTGAAGCTGCCGACGGCGCGCTCCAAGTGAGTCCGAGCGGTCGCATAACAACCACATCAAGAATCAACCAGCAACTGAAGAGAACTGAATCATGAACGATGCAATCGGATTGGTCGAAACAAAGGGCTTGCTTCCGCTCGTGGAAGCCACCGACGCGATGGCGAAAGCCGCCAACGTGGAAATCTTGAAGCGAGTCGATTTGGGTGGGGGCTTGGTCACCACGGTTGTCACCGGTGATGTCGGCAGCGTTCGCGCTGCGGTCGAAGCGGGTTCCGCCGCGGCAGCCCAAGTGGGTGAGTTGCTGAGCAGCCACATCATCCCACGTCCCACCGAAGGAACGATCAAAGCGTACTTCTCCTGAACGTGAGTGGTCGCAACGAAGGTTTACCTGATTTCGGGTGCCTTCCCCGTAGCCGTTGAATTGAGTCGTTATTGGAAATGGAGTTGAAACCACCGTGTTGATCCTCGTAGCGAACCTGGGTTCCACCAGCTTCAAATACAAGTTGCTGGATGTTTCGGGCGATATCGAGTCTTCCTCGATCGATCCCGCTTCTCGCGTTTTGGCGAAGGGAGCGGTGGGGCGGATCGGCGATGCGTCGAGTCCCTGTGAAGTGACGATCGGGGACTATCACCACGCCACCGAGCAGCCCGTGCCCGATCACGGCGTTGCGGTCGAGGCCTGCTTGACTCAACTGAGTGATCCCGACCACGGTTGCCTGCAGCATGCCGGAGAAATCCAAGCGATTGGGTTCAAGGCGGTTCATGGCGGTCGGCGGAGCGGCACCTTCTTGGTGGACGATGATGTGCTGGCTGCGATGGCGGAGATGAACGCGGCGGCACCGGCGCATAACCCGCCGTACATTGCGGCGATGAATCTGTTGCGAGAACGGTTTCCCGCGATGCCACTCGTGGCCGCGTTTGAAACCGAGTTCCATGACACGATTCCGGTTTCGCGTCGCACCTACGCGATCCCGAAGGCGTGGACCGAGGAGTTTCAGATCAAGCGTTGGGGCTTCCATGGTTCCAGTCATCAGTACATCGCCTGGCGGAGCGCCCAGTTGTTGGGCCGAAGCGACGCCAAAGTGATCTCGTGTCACTTGGGTGGTAGCAGTTCCATCACCGCGATCGATGGCGGGTGCAGCGTTGCCACGACGATGGGCATGACTCCCCAGACAGGATTGCCTCAAAACAATCGCGTGGGTGATTTCGATGGCTTTGCCTTGCCATTGATCCTGCAGCGAACGGGCCTCGATTTGGAGGGGGCGTTGCAGACGCTTGCATCCGAGGGAGGTCTGCTGGGCCTGAGCGGAGGACTGAGCGGTGACATTCGTGATTTGGACAACGCGGCTGCTTCCGGGAACGCGGACGCCGAGCTCGCGCTCGCTGTCTACGTCGAAGAGATCCGGCGTCATCTCGGTTCCATGATGGTCGCGTTAGGAGGCGTCGATTTGATCGCCTTCACCGGTGGGATCGGTGAAAACGCGAAGGGCATTCGATCGGCCGTTTGTCGCGACTTGTGTGCGTTTGGCATTGAGCTTGACGAGACACGGAATGAGTCAGCGGTCGTCGAGGAAGCCCTGCAGTCCGCAGCCAGCCAAACGGAGATTCGGGTGATCCCGACGGATGAGGAATGGATTGTTGCGACCCGCGCCAAACGCGCGCTGGGTCTTTCGTGAACACGTATTGAATTCCAAATCGGGCTTGGCCCGCTAACCCCATTGGTTCTTGTTTCCATGTTCCTTGCACGTGTCACCGGATCGGTCGTCAGCACCCAGAAGGTGCCTGCGATGACGGGTCACAAGCTGTTTGTGGTCGAGCCGTTTCGGCTGGACCCACAGAAACGCGAATCGCTGGTGACGACCGGGCGAACGTTCATTGCGGTCGACACCTTGGGTGCCGGCGAGGGAGATTTCGTTTTGATCTGCCAAGGCAGTAGCGCTCGCCTGACGCCGGAAACCAAAGACCTACCCATCGACGCCGTGATCACCGGCATCGTGGACCACGTCCACATTGAAAACAAAGCTGTCTACGACCGAGAGAATGACGATGCAACTTGATGAATCGGTTATCCGAAGTGTTGTCGCCCAGGTTCTGGCGGAAGTCGGCCCCATGCCACCGGGTGACGCGACCCCACTGAAATCCAGTCTAGGTGTTTCAGCACACGGCCGGCACGGTGTTTTCAACGATGCAGGCGAAGCCGTTGCCGCTGCCCGGGATGCCTTCTTGCAACTGCGTGAACGCTCCATCGAAGAACGCCGCGAAATCATCGAGATCATCCGGGACATCAGCATCTCCCAGTGCGAAGAGCTGGGATTGATGGAAATGGAAGAAACGGGGATCGGGCGGCCCGAGCACAAGATCGAGAAACTCAAGACGCTTGGCGAGCGAAGTCCCGGCGTCGAGTTCATGCAGACCCAGGCATTCAGCGGCGACAATGGCTTGGCGGTGATCGAGCGTGCCCCGTTCGGAGTCATCGCGGCGATCACCCCGGTGACGCATTCGTTGCCAACGATCACGGGCAACGCCGTCAGCATGTTGGCCGGTGGCAACACGGTGGTTGTGAACCCGCACCCATCCGGAAAGAAGATCGCTGCCGAGGGCGTGCGTCGGTTCAACGAAGCGATCGCAGCGAAGACCGGCATCGACAATTTGATCTGTGTGATCGCGGAGCCCACGCTTGAGTCGGCAGATGCCTTGTTCCATCATCGCGACGTAGCCTTGATCTTTGTGACGGGGGGGCCCGCGGTGGGACGGGCGGCCCTTCGAAGTGGGAAGCGAGCCATCGTCGCCGGTCCCGGCAATCCGCCCGTCGTGGTCGACGAAACGGCTGATTTGGATCGGGCCGCACGGTGCATCATTCAAGGTGCCGCGTACGACAACAATCTTCTCTGCATCGCGGAGAAGGAAGTCTTTGTCGTGGAGTCTGTCTTTGAGGACATGATGGCTGCGATGCGACGTGCAGGTGCTTTGGAACTCAACGCCGAGCAAGTCGCGAGGCTGACCTCCCAAGCCATCACGACCGCCGGAGACGACAACCATCAAGTTGCCGCAAAGGAGTTCATCGGCAAGGACGCGTCGGTGCTTGCCGCCGCAGCCGGTGCCAAATGCCCGAAAGACTTCGAGCTCGTATTTGGGGAAACCGACGAGCATCACCCCATGGTCAGCGTCGAGCAGATGATGCCATTCATCCCCTTCGTGCGGGCCCGCGACGTCGACCATGCAATTGAACTTGCCAAACACTACGAACATGGCTTTCGACACACGGCGATCATTCATTCACGCAATGTTTCGAACATGACCAAGATGGGGCGTGCCTTGGACACGACGCTCTTCATCAAGAACGGGACATGCATGGCAGGCTTGGGGCTGGGTGGCGAAGGCTACCTGTCCTTCTCCATTGCCGGACCAACGGGTGAAGGCGTGACGACTCCGATCACGTTCACGCGTGAACGTCGATGCAGCATGATCGACGAATTGCGGGTGGTTTGACATGCAACCAGCACGTGTCTTGGGTCGAACTCATTGCACCATCAAGCACGAGTCGTTGCGAACGCACCGCTTGGTGATTGCCCAGCCCGTCGGCGTCAACGATGTCGACGATGGGGCGCCCCTGATCGTGCTGGATCCTGTTGGTTGTGGACCTGGGGATCGCGTGATTTTGACCAGCGATGCCAAAGCACTCATGGCCATCACCCGAACCAAAACCTGCCCGGCACGTTGGAGTGTCATGGGCCTGATTGACTGACGAGAATACCTTGCCCAAGACGCTTTCCCGGAACGATGCATCGCCAAGCGCTGAGAAACGCGCCGAGGTTGCGTTGCGTTCGCGAGTCGAAGGCAACGTGCAAGTCGAGGCCATCGTCGCGGAAGTGTTGCGTCGTTTGACGTCGGAAAGTGCCACGCCGGCCACGCGTTTGCAACTCTCCGAAGCCGTTGTCAGCCTGGAACAGATCGAGCAGATTCCGAATGCGATTCAAGAGATCGTCGTCAGTCCCACAAGCGTCGTGACCCCTTCCGCGAGAGACGCGATTCGTCAACGTGGTTTGCGCGTCGAAGGCGCGGCACTGCATTCTTCTACCGAACCCGTTGCGCGTCGCACACCAGCCAGCCGCAAGAAGCAACCCATTCGATTGACCGTTGATTCAACAGACGCGACCGTCGAATCGGGCATCCGTGCGCAGGTCCAACGCCGTGGGGTCAAGCTCTGCCCGAAATCCAAGCACGGTGTGGTGGTTTCTGACAAACCGGCAACCGCAGCATGGAACGCCCAGAAGTCCGGATGGTTTCCGGTCGTGGTGAATCGATTGAGCGATATCGGTCGTTTTGCCGGGCAGGCCCCCATTGATTGCTGGGTCTGCGATTCATCCATGATGAACTTCATGGCAACGGTGAACGCGATTGTGACGGTCGCGAATTTGCCAGCCTTCGTCGGCGAAACGTTGAAGGAGGCGACTTGATCATGCGTATCGCGCGCGTCATCGGAACGGTCACGCTTTCGAAATCCCATCCCGCGATGGATGGCTGTCGCTTGCGTTGCGTGGAAGCCGTGGACAAACCGGATCAAATCGGCAACGAACCCTTTGGGACCGAAACGCAAGTGGCTTGGGACCTCATGAACGCGGGCGAGGGCCAGTTGGTCGCGCTTGC
>JBCCYK010000353.1:0-5223 GCA_039189905.1 Planctomycetota bacterium | reverse complement strand
GGGGGGTGAGCAAACTTTGCATTCTTTACGTGCACAGGAACACAGTAGAGCGGCTTGCCGTCGTTCGACAAAAGCGTGCGTGCATCAGACGTGCACGTACGTCCAACGTCAGACCTACTGACGTTCGGTTTTGCGTGGGACGAATTTGGGGACACCAGCTGATCAACTGGTCCTATTCGTTCGAATTGCTTGTGTTGGCAGAGGTTTGGACGACTTCTGTTACTGGACAACCAAGCGGTTCACGACTTGCGCGGTCAACGGCCACCCGTCTGATTGGGTTACGAAGGCCACCGTCAGATCGAGAAACAAGGTGTCACTCGGAAAGCCGAGTTTCAGCAAGAGCACTGTGGCCGTCCGTTGGAAGGGGCGGAAGTATCGATTCTGAGAAGCCCCAACGAGGGGCAAGTTTCGGTTCACTTGTAGTACAAGTGCATCCTGGTTGAAGACCAACTTGAGGTTCCACTCATCGAGAGCCTAGACGGCTAGAGAGGAACGTTACTGAGAGACAATGACACCGGAGGAATACGAAGGTGAAGAGGAAACGACGACGCCGGTGGAACCGCCACCGACGACGCCTAGACCACCGCGAAGTGCCATGGAGACGAGAGCACTTGCAAGGCAAAGAGTAATCGAGAGACGGGCCAAACGTGAGGCCGACGAAGCAGTTCAACGGCAGGCCGAGGAAAAGCGCCAGGCCGACGAACGAGACCTATTGAAGAGACTCGAGCTGAAATGCGGCGTTTACGACAAGAGTTGCGTGAAGCCCAAGCACGAGCAATCACTTTGGGATTGGAATACAAGGTTGATGAGGGAGATGAGACGGAGGACGATCTTAGTGTGGAGGCACCTGCGCCAGCTGCCGAGTCCCCCGCACCATCCGTGGGGTGAAATCCCGCAAACGCCAGCACCTGCTGGAGCGTTTACGGCGGAGGAGATGATGGCTATGATGGCCGGGTCGTACAAGTCGATACTAGACGACCAACGATCGATGTTGCAAGAACAACGAGCAGAAGCTCTAGCAACCATCGAGGAGTTACGGCGTTCGAGACAGACTACCGAAACGTCTGCCGAAACGATAGATCGATCGGATCGAGGAGAGAAGAAGCAGCTGTTGGCACTCCCCGAGATCACTGGCAAGGAAGACCAGCCAGATATGGATATCTGGATCCGATTGGCAAAACAACAAGGGCCTCACACGCGCACGCAGTTCGACATCTACACTCTCGGCAAGTTGATGCACAAACATTATCATGTCGTGGAGTCGGCTATGCACGCTCGTCTTTTCGAGTTACGGGACGAGAATCCCACAGAAAGAGATAACATTCCATTTGCTGTCCAACATCCCGAGTTGGAGTTGAGTAAACGGGCTCTCCAGTGGGAGAAGGATACCAACCGAGAAGCTTACATGTACGGACTTGATATGTTGGCGGAGATGTGTCCTGATACGCAGACTCCTGCCATGAAAGTCGCGGATTACTATGATGTTACGCAAGCATCTTGTGCCGATGATGTTCACGAGTGTACCGTGAAACACTATTACGCTGCGCAGAAGTTGGCGCTGAAACGAGCTCAAGGCGATAAGCGAAATCGCGAGTTGATGGGTGAAACGTTCCAACGAGACACCTTGGTGAGGGGATTGACTCCGGTGATTAAGAAGAAATTAGAGAATCTGATGGCTGTCACGGATGTCAAAGCTGAACCCCAGAAACTCGACGAGATCGTTCGTATGGCGATGAACATCGAAGCCAAGTTGAATGTGCAAGAAAAGTGTGCATCATTAAAGGACATGGAAGAGGAGAAGACAAAGCGATCGTTGCGATCCAAAGTCAAGTCCAAGGATCCTCCAGCCTTGCCAGTGGAGTCGAAACAGACGAAGAAAAAGGATCCAACGAAGTAGAAAGACAAATCGGCGGAAGAAAAGCGGATTGATGCTATTATGCGACGTTGCGAGCTCTGTGGTAATTGGCAAGACCTACATCGTGATGGATGTTGTCCGGCCAAAGTCAATGTCGAAGGTCGTCGCGGACTACGATCCGACTGGGACTGCACGTATGGTGGGAAAGCGCGGTGTTACTGACTGGACTCCGATTGGACAGCCCAAACAGCGACCCGCTCCAGCTACGGTGAATGCAGCTCAACAGGCTCCTGTGGCTGCACCTCCGACCGTGACGGCGGCCCCTGCTGTGCAATCCGCGCCGCCGCTGTTGCCGCCGCAGATGACTCCTGTTGGTCAGACAGTTGCACCTGATGCCTCTCAGACTTTGTCGGGAACTGCCCCGCAATCTCAATCGACTGTGGCCTCCGCCTTGACGCGAGAGCAGTTGAATTAGGTCGCGAATGAAGTTAGCAGAGTCATGATGGCGCGATCGCAACAACAAGGTGATCGAGATCTAGAGCGACGGAGTGAAGATTTCCATCAGTCGTGGCCACGTAGCAACTACAGAGGCTACGTCGCCCGCATGGTGCAGGATCACCTCGAAGCTGATCAGGATGACGTCTACGTATCGACCATTCCTGATGAAGTTGCTGATTTCCATGGACCTGTTCTTGGTGATTGCGAGATCGACTACGACGCTCTCGAATCTGAATGGGCCGCATCGGACAGACCTGATGTTTTCGATCAGGATTGTGAAGTGGATCAGTCACCATTGTCCGCTTGCTGTGTCCACGAATCGACGCCGACAGTCGAGGCGCCGAGTGGGCATGTTTTTGTCGTGCGAGTGAATGCTCAAATGGCAGACAAAGCCGGGCAATTGGTGCATGTTCCGATGGTTTTTCTACGTCGGGATGGATCGACAAGCGCGATCAAAGTAGCCATTGTGGATAGTGGTGCTGATATCTCGGTCGTCAGCCGCGAGAAGACTGACGAGTGGAAACGAGATCGGTTGATGTATGCTGCCGGTGTCACCACGTACCTTGACGGGTGTTGGTGATGATCCGGACAACCGGATTCACGAGTTCGTTGTTGTTTTGGTACGGTTTGAAAGTCATGTTTGTCACGTGCCTTTCATGGTCGCTGAGCACACGGCGAAGCTCACGATTCTGGGCACCCCTTTTGCGTTCATGTCTGGACTTGTGGTGGATTTTGCGCGGTATCGGCTGAGGGTCCACAACCCGTGGATATCGTATGACATGGATCAGCGTGGTAGGCCGGTCGTGAAATACGTTCTCTATGGTTCGACCGATGAGATCCCGCCTCCTTTGACAATGCGGTTTGCATCGGAAGCTAGCAAGGCGGTGCGCCTTGGGAAGAGTCTTGGTTTACACCATGCTCATGGATCCACCGCAATGACGCCGCCGCATGATATGGTTCGGCAAGCGCTTCGGGCGCAAGGACCACGTCAGCCGCGCCGGGCATTCATTGCAGCGTCGTCTTTGGACACCCCATTCGACTTGGGTGACCCAGTACTTGATGACTGGGCTATAGACGAACCACGTGGAGGATACCACGCGTTTGTCATTCGATCTACTCCTGATGAGGAAGATGTCGATGGCCAGTCACAGATGGACGACACTTCACCGTGTTGGGATACTTTCGCATTCGCTGATGACAGTGTTTCGTTGGAGCCCAACACTTGGACAGTTTGCACGTGTCGACTGGGTCGACCACTGCAACCCGGTCAAGCTTTCACAGTGGCGAGTGTCGGATCATCGGATTTGCAAGTGCCAGAAGGTGCTTATTCCTACGACCCTGACAACCCTCGTATTGTGCGGATCCCGATTCGCAATACACAATGCTATGAGACGTATGTTCCGCGTTACCAAGCCGTGTTTTTGGGATATAGCACATACGCTGAGCCATTGATTGGCCATCTGTGGCCGCGAGACCAACCAACTGTTACGAATGATGCTAGTCAACTCGCTGAAGAGAAGAACTCGCTCGTTCACGTTGTGACGGTCGAGCGCCAGGAGGATGAACCTACTTCTGGTGCTACCGCCACGACACCGCGTCCTGATCCTGAGCCGCTGCCAGAAGACAGTGGTTCAACAACCAGGACTGAAAGGGATAGCCAACGCGATCCCGAATTGGCTTTCGCTTCGTTGGTCCACGTTCGCTTGACCGTCACACCAGTGGTGCTTTTATATTGTGGTATTGGCGGTTTTACACGTGGATTGATGGCTTGCAACGCACGTTATGGCACTGCATTTCGTGTGGTTGTGGCTATTGATAACGACCCGGAAGCTATTTTAGTGCATCGGTTGAATTTTCCCACAATTCCCGTGGTGAAATTTGAGTTTGGCAAGAAACGCAAAGCTGCATATCGACTGATTGAACAGTACTTGCCCCGGACTCTATGGCCGGAGTCCTATTGGCATGCGAGCCCGTCTTGCAAGCTCAGTTCTCACGCGAACATGATGTTTCGCAACGTGTCTGATGGCATCAAGCACACGCGATGGGCCATTCGCTTCATGAGTAGTGCTAAGCCCCCGGTCGGTGCTTACACCTTAGAGCAAGAGCCCTCGGTTGCCCCTGATTTGCAGCACGTTTTACCCAACTCACGTGTTTTGGACATGTATGATGTCACGGACGATTTGATGTGCCATCGCGTCCGTCTCATCGGGTCTAGTTTGAAATTGGATTTGCCGGTGGTACCGTACGATCCACCTTCGTTGCAAAAGCGTTATCGGAGGGCATATGGATATCCTGGTCGTGAGCTGATTGTTCGATCTAGCTTCGGGCATACTCGGAGCGCCGATTTGCCGACGTTCACAATAACGACCTCACTCTTGCAGCTTGGACCTCATTGCAGTAGCATGCAAACCTTGACGGTACAGCATACTGCTGAAGTCTTCGGGCGGGATGATATTCAGTGGCCGTCGACTTGGAGCGACACGCGTTGTCATCGCCATCTCGCTCAAGTCGTCCCGCCTGGATTCGCTTGTCGTCTCGCTCGTTCGGTGTATAATTCTATGGCTGTGGTTACACCTTCAGCTACGGAATGGCGTGATGATGTTGTTCATACCATTGAGGCTCCTGATAAATTGTTTCTTCAGTTGCCCTCGTCGGATTCGTCTTCAGTTCCTGTTTTTGACCCTGTCGGTCGAACTGTTGTGCGGATGTCTTCCACTGCTCTTCTGCATCCTACCCGTCCACCTCCTGAGGTGCCTGTGGCATCGGGGTCGACGCCCGTTTCTGTGGGGGGGAGGCCCTGACGGTCTTGAAGCTGATGCGGTGGACGAATCGAAGCACGATGACGATGACGCTAACGACGAACCGCGTGT
>JBCCYK010000352.1:0-5234 GCA_039189905.1 Planctomycetota bacterium | reverse complement strand
ATTATATCATATCTCCATCTTGTGATGGTGTACTGTTTTGGGGTTTGATCACATCATCAGTCAAGCTTAGACACTATGTGGGATAAACACTAGTCATAAGCAGTAACTTACACCACAGAGGCTACCACAGGCACCAGAGCGCCCAAGCAGTAAAACTATGAGGTAGAGGTCTAATATCATCGGATAAACGTAACTTACGTCGAAACCAAGTTCTTTCGGGTCCGTTCCCTTTGGGATGGACGCGTTGGTCTCCCCGTCGGTCACGTAGGGTCCATAGCGACCTTCCAGAACCCTCACCTCTTTTTCCGTCACGGGGGACGGCTTCTCATACTTCTTGATGGGTTCTTTCGGTGCGGCTCGACCCCGCGTCTTGGGCTGCTTGAGAAGCTCAATGGCTTGTTCGAAGGTGACGGTCAGCGGCGACATCTCGGCAGGAAGCGACCGAGTCTCCTTGTCGCACTTGATGTAGGGCCCGTAACGACCGTCGTGGGCCATGATTGGCTCACCCATTTCCGGGTGCTGCCCAAGATCACGCGGGAGCGTCAGCAGCTGGCAAGCCTGCTCCAGAGTGAGCTCATCGACACTCATCGTCTTCAGGATCGAAGCGTTGCGCTTCTCTGGGTCGTCTTTTTCGCCGAGCTGAATGTAGGGGCCGAAACGTCCCACTTTCACGTAGATGGGTTTTCCCGTCTCCGGATGTGTGCCGAGGGGTTCGTCCTCGCGGGCCGCCGACTCGAACAGTTCCATGGCCGTGGCCAAGTTCATTTCGTCGGGTGCCATGCCGTCTGGAATCGGCGCCCGACGTTCGCCTTGTTCCAAGAACGGCCCGTACTTCCCGACACGAACAAACACTTCCTCTCTACTGTCGCCGGAATCCGGCACGCCCAACAGGAATCTGGCACTGGCGCGGGCGTCAATCTCTTCAATCTTGCTGTCAAGCCGTTTTTTTAGTCCGATGGCCGTCGAGGCCACCTTCTCTGACTCCGCGTTGCCGACGACGTCTGCTTCGTCACCAAAATAGAAGCGTTTGAGGTACTCGAGGGCCTCCGCCTCTTGGCGTGAAATCGTGTCCAGAAAATCTTCCATCTGAGCCGTGAACTCGTAGTCCACGAGCGGCTCGAAGTGCTGTTCCATCAACCGTGTCACCGAAAACGCGGTCCAGCTCGGTACCAGGGCGCTGCCCTTCTTGTAGACGTAATCGCGTTTCTGGATCGTGTCGATGATGGATGCGTAGGTACTGGGACGCCCGATGCCCTTTTCCTCCAGGGTCCTCGTCAACGAGGCTTCGCTGAATCGTGCGGGCGGTTGCGTCGTATGATCAGACGGGTCCAACGAGGCGACTTTGAGCGGGTCGCTCTCTTGCACGGCGGGCAGCAGCCGTTCTTTGTCTGCCAACTCGGCTTCCGGGTCATCGCTTCCCTCGACGTAGGCGCGAAGAAAGCCTTCGAAGAGGATGCTGGTGCCCGAGGCCGTGAACGTGGCGCCCCCGCCCTCGATGGTGACGCTGATCCGTTGCTTCTTGGCGTCCGCCATTTGGCAGGCGATCGTTCGTTTCCAAATGAGTTCAAACAATCGAAACTGATCTCGATCCAGCTCGCCCTGAACAGCGGAGGGCACTTTGAACGGCGTGCCAGCCGGACGGATGGCTTCGTGGGCCTCTTGCGCGTTCTTGACTTTGCCCTTGTAAACGCGCTCGGTGTCGTGAAGAAAACGCTCCCCGTACTCACTTCGCACCAGGCCGCGGGCCGCCGACACCGCTTCTTTTGAAAGCGTGGTCGAGTCGGTCCGCATGTACGTGATGTAGCCGTTTTCGTAAAGTTTCTGAGCCGCCTGCATGGTGCGCCGTGCTGTGAAGCCCAGCTTGCGGTTGGCTTCTTGCTGCAACGTGCTGGTCGTGAACGGGGCTCGCGGTCGTTCCGTGAACGGCTTCACCTCGACCTTGGTCACCTGGAAGTTGCTCGTGGATAGCCGGTCACGCAGCGCGAGCGCGGCGTTTTCATCCATCTGCAACATGTCCGGCTTGGTCAGCTTGCCGGGGTCCGGGTCGAAGTCCTTTCCCGATGGGATCCGACGCCCTTCCACCGTCGTCAGCCTCGCGGGCAGGGAATCCCCGTCCGCCGTCGTGAAGATGGCATCCAGGTCCCAATAGGTGGCGCTGACAAACGCCATCCGCTCGCGTTCGCGTTCCACGATCAAACGCACGGCTACGCTTTGCACACGCCCGGCAGACAAGCCGCGACCGACCTTTTTCCAAAGCAACTGTGAGACATCGTAACCGTAGAGTCGGTCGAGGATACGGCGTGTTTCTTGGGCACGCACCAATCCGTCATCGATCTGGCGCGGCGTGTCCAAAGCGTGCTGGATCGCGTCTTTCGTGATCTCATGAAAAACGAGCCGATGGACGGGAACCTTGGGCTTTAGGAGCTCGTGTAAGTGCCAGCTGATCGCCTCACCCTCTCGGTCTTCATCCGTCGCCAAGTAAAGACTGTCGGCGCCCTTGAGAGCTTCTTTCAGCTTGGTGACCTGCTTTTTCTTCTCTGCTGGCACGATGTAAACCGGCTCGAAGTCCTGCTCCACATTCACGCCCAAATACGCCCAGGGCTCCTTCTTGAGTTTTTGGGGCATTTCCTTGGCGCCCCCGGGGAGGTCTCGGACGTGTCCCACACTGGCTTCCACCTGATAGCCACTGCCCAAAAACTTGGAAATGGTGCGGGCTTTTGCGGGGGATTCCACAATCACCAAGCTTTTGCCAGAGGACTTAGCCATTTGCGAACGAAAGCGAGAGGAGAAGGAAATGAAGAAAAAAGGGGCTCACCGGATGAGCCGGGATGGGTTTGCGCGGAGCGCTCCACGCGACGCGTCCCAGTTCTCGGCAGGCGTTGTCGCGAAAACCGCGGGGCTCGTCAACACGGGCCTGACGAATCGCACGGAGGGTTTTAGAGACTAACGGGGAAAGATTCCGCAGTTCATGACGGTTCAACGATGGTCTCCGTCTGATCCGCGGACGACACCGATCGCATCCAGCAACCCTGCCGCCTTGTGCCAGGTTTCCGCGGTCTCGGAGGCCGGATCGCTTCGAGCGGTGATGCCTCCTCCAACGGGGAACGAAAGCTGGCGACCGCGTTTGGAGATCGTTCGAATCAAAATGTTCCAATCCGCAGATCCACAGCAACTCAGGTATCCCATGGAGCCGCAGTAGGCGCCACGTGGTTGACCCTCCAGCGTTTGGATCGTTTTCATGGCCTCGACTTTCGGGGCACCGGTGATGCTGCCTCCGGGAAACGCGGCGCACAGCAGATCGACCACCGAGGCTTCCTCACGAAGCCGTCCGCGGACCGTCGAAACGAGGTGCTGCACACGCTGGTACCGTTCGATCTCACAGAGTCCCGTGACTTCGATGCTCGTATCTTGACAGACCTTGGACAAATCGTTCCGCATGAGGTCCACGATCATGGTGTTTTCGGCTCGATCCTTCTCGCTTGCCTGCAAGTATTCTGCGAGCTGGTGATCGGATGCCGTGTCTTCGCCCCGCGGCTGCGTGCCCTTGATGGGACGTGTGATCACCTCGCGATCACGTACCTGAAGGAAACCTTCTGGAGACGAAGAGAGGATCTGATAATCCCCGGCATCCAAGTAGCCGGCGTAGGGCGCGGGGTTGCCACTGCGAAGGCGATGGTAGAGCTCGACTGCCGTAAGATCGACATCCGTCGTCAGCGTCTGCGCGAGATTGACTTGAAACGAATCCCCCCGGCAAATTCGTTGCACAATGTCGGCGACGGCCAGGGAATAACTGTTGTCGTCGAAGTTACTCTGGACGCTTGTTGCATGGCATGGGGCCTGTTGTCGAGGCTCCGTCGGCCGCGCATTCGCCAAGAACGACTGCCAAGTCCGAACGCGTTCATGGGACGCTTCGGTCGAGCGGGTCCAGTCACGCTGTAAACCGTTGGCAACCAGCCAAACGCGTGAAGCATGATGGTCAAACGCGATCACGGCATCATAGACTCCCACCGCCATCGCTTGTGTTTGACGCACCATAGCCTCGCTCCAGTTGCAAGACTCCCGAAGCGTCGGTTCCAACCACCATCCGGCCTCGTAGCCGATCACGCCTGCGATCCCACCCAAGAACGGCGGCAAGTCCGGAGCCTCCGTCCTCAGGGATGACAGAGACGGCAACTGCTGGCACCACGCATGCAGGGTCGGCCAGGGATTCTCATCGCCCAGTTCAGCCGATAGCCAGTTGACCGGATCGGCCGTGACGAAGCTAAATCGGCCGCGCTGAGAATCACGATCCGAGGCCGAATCAAACCAGATGCAGTGCGGCAAATGCTGAAGAGCGGCAAAAGCCCGTTCCGGCGGGATCTCCGGTGCAAGTTCATGAATCGCAATGCTTGCTTCGGCTTCGGTTTGTTCCAGCACTTCTTTCCCACCCCTCGAATCCAGGGCCCCTCATCATGTTGAAGCCGTTCACAACACGAGCGACATCACGGCGTGTCTTGAGTGGCCTCGATATCGGCTTCATATTTGTCACGCAGTCGCAGCATCGATTTCACACGCTCAGGTTGTTGTCGTGCAAGGTTATGTCGTTCCCCGATATCGGTTTCAAGGTTGACCAAGAATAGCTTTTTGTCTTCGCTGGTGAGCGGCAAGGCATCGGCAGGACGGACGTTTTCCGTCGCTTTGCCCAAGAGTTTCCAATCGCCCTGGCGAACCGCCCACTTGGCGGTCTTCGGATTGCCGCCAAGTCGCCAGTACATCTCTTGGTGTGGCGAGGGAGCGTCGTTTGACTCGATCACAGGCACGATGGATTGACCGTCCAGGTGATGCTCTGGCGCGATCTGCGTCTGCGTCAATGCGGCCAATGTGGGGTACCAATCCAGCCCCGTGACGAACTGCTCGCGTGTCTCGCCCTGCGGCAGGACCTGCGGCCAACTGACGATCGAGGGAACTCGCAGTCCGCCTTCAAAGAGGCTGCCTTTGTGTCCCCGGTACGGCCCAGCCGACCCACCGCCATGGAATGTCCGTTCCTCAACGGAATGACCATGATCGGATTGAAAGACCACAATGGTGTTTTCTCGTACGCCCCGTGCTTCGAGTTGATCCAGCATCCGTCCGAGCAGTTCGTCGGTTTCGGATACGAACGCGGCATACTTGTCGCGTGGAGAATCAAGCCCTGACTCCGCGTAGTGTTCTCGCCATCGGGATCGAGCTTGCAGCGGATAGTGCGGCCAGTTGAT
>JBCCYK010000351.1:0-5237 GCA_039189905.1 Planctomycetota bacterium | reverse complement strand
TCTTGTAAACGTGCCAGTTGTGCTCTGCGAAAACAACTTCTCTCACCGTTGCGGCGGGATCATTCAGGATCGGCGCGAAACTCATCCCTTGAATGCGTGCGTCTTTCTCAATGCCCGCTAAGTCAAGCACCGTCGCCGAAATATCAATCGTGCTCACCAATCGATCCGTCACTCCTTGAGTCACGTGCTTTGGGTTGTGAACGACAAACGGTGTCTTGATCCCACTGTCATAAAGCCGCGTCTTACACCTCGGAAAGGGTCGGCCATTGTCAGCGGCCACGATGATCACCGTGTCATCCAGCACGCCCTGCCGCTCGAGTTCTTCGACCACCTTCCCGATGTAGTGATCGAATCGACTGACCTCGTGGTAGTACCCCGTCAGATCCTCTCGCGTGGCGGCGTCATCGATCAGGTAAGGAGGAACGACCATGTCCTCCAGCTGATAGTCAGGGGCCTCATCGCTTTGAGCCCAGCTGCGATGCGCGTCCGTCGACGCAAACCAAAAGAAAAAGGGCTTATCCCTGGGTCGCTGGTTCACGAGGTCCACCCAGTCGCCTTCTTTGCCCGGGCCCTTTCCACCGGAAACCAAATCGAATCCTTCGCTGGCGTAGTTGCCCATGTGATGTTTTCCGGAGAGGGCCGTGTAGTATCCGGCGTTTTTCAGAAGCCCCGGAAACAACACCTGCCCTTCTGGGAGTGTCGTGTGCAGTTCAGGCGCACCCGTGTTGTGAGGGTAGCGTCCAGTGATGATGCTGCACCGGCTCGGACTGCAGCTGCTGATCGTCAGATAGGCGTTGTTGAAGCGCAGGCCCGATTCCGCAAGCCGATCGATGTGCGGTGTCTGCATCGTCGGATGGCCGTAGCAACCGAGGTCGTCATGTGAGATATCGTCCGCAATGAAGAACACAAAGTTGGGCCGCGGCTCATCGCCGGTGACCGCGCCAATCGAAATCAGCATCGCCATCACGACGAAGAGGATTTGGGGACGTCGCATCAAGAGTCAGGACCCATTCAGAAATAGCCAAGGAATCGATCGGTGTCGGACAGCTCGCTATTGTAGCTGTTATGGTCGCCAAGAGTCTCGGTTCTTTGCGGAGACCCTGCCGCAGCGCGACAACCAGCCTCGGCGACCAACTTTGTGAAGATGGAGTCCTTCAAAAGCCCCCGATGCCATCGGCGCGAGGTCTCACGCGAAGGCGCAAAGACGCAAAGGAGAGTCTCTTCAATCTTCGCGTCTTGGCGCCTTTGCGTGAGAATCCATCGCACAGCGCGACCCAAGCCGACGACTCAGCACGGTCAATCTTGACGTAACGCCGGATACAAAAGGGATTCTGATCGCCAGGCGCACGACTGGCAGACGAATCGCGATCACAGCGGCGGCCCGGTGAGGCCGTTCATGGAGATTCCGAACTGCGTGGACCGCGCAACACCAACCCCACATTCCGATCACCGTGTGCCAGCATGCCGATCCAGAAGTGATCACGCGAAGGCGCAAAGTCGCAAGGGAGGGACCCGTCAGTCTTCGCGTCTTGGCGGCTCTGCGTGAGAAGTCATCGCACTGCGCGACCCAAACCGATCGAGCAGCATCGAGAAGTCGCTTACGCTGGCGATCTTGATTGTTTGCAGCCTCGAAACAGGACTCAAGATTCTTCTTTGCCGCCTAAGCCGTGGTTCACACGTCAAATGCGCTTGTCTCGATAGAACATTTCGCGTCCCTTCGACTTCCAGCTGCGCATTCATGCAGGTTCCACCGGGAGCAACCAGCCGACATGGGACTTCTCGCGAACCGAACAAGCGGTCAAACCAAGCGATCGCTCATGGCCTTGAGTCGCGAAACGCGTTTGCGTTGATGCGATAAAGATAGCTTTCAAAGCCAGTCCCATCGACGCGGACACCGTCACGCGTGGCGCCGATTCTCTCGACGGCCCTTTGAGACCGCGTGTTGTTAGGGCCAACCAGAAATACCACGGACGAGACGAATCGAAACGCATGTCGCAGCATAAGCTGCTTGAGTTCCCCGTTGTATCGCCCACCCCAGTGCGTCCGCCGAAGAAACGTCCATCCGATTTCAATCTCCGATGCGGATTCGTTGTAGCCATGGTATCGGCTTGAACCGATCGCGTTGCCTGACGCGGTATCGCTCACCAGCAGCGCGCCTCCTGAGGCAAGGGATTCCTGGAACAGCACCTCAAAGACCGATCGCTTGTATCGATCTCTCGCCGGATGCTGCTCCCAAAGCATGGGGTCGCAAGCGACCGCATAGAGGGCTTCCAAATCAGATTCCTGTAACGGTCTTATGGAAACCAACTCACCGATCAGATTCGGCTGCCGATCAAACGTCATGTTCTGACAATCCAGTAGCGTTGATGGGACTGGCATCGCACGACACAGGGTATCGATACGATCGACTCAATCAGTGTTGACGAAATCTCCGTCGACCCTGCTTGTGGTAACGACAATGCACGCCGTGACCGTTGCCGCTCGGTTGCAACGACCCCGAACCAGCAAGACTGTATCGATCACTGGATTCCTCGACCGAAGGCTTCGAGGCTGGATAGCTGCATCTCGTTGTACTCTCGCGAAGCGAGCACGCCGTCGGCTCCTGCATCAAATGCTCTTGTGACTGCCGCGGTAAGCTGGGCGGGGTCGCTGGGCCGGGGCTCCATTCCATTGGGCACGTACCAGGGGATGTCGATGCCGATTCCGGCATACACCTTCGCTTGCTTCCCGACAGCCTGTTTGCAGCGAAGAACTTCGCGGTAAACGTATTCAGGGCCCAACCCCTTGCGGTCAAGATCCTCGACACCGGGCTGCGCCGAAGGATCGTGCCCGAACACCGCGTAATACAACTGCAGTGACTGCTCAAGCGAGAGGTCGTGGAAGATGCGATCCTTCACGCGATCGAGAACCCACCAGCGGAGTCGCGGCCCCATGGATTCGTGGTACACGATGGGTTTGATGTAATCCGCGTTCTGTGCCATTTGGCCGTAGGTCATCGCACTGCGATAGAAGAAATCCCAGCTCGAACGCTGGTGGTCAACGTGCCGCCCGGAATCGATATCAGGGCAAATGCTCTTGGCGATACGATGGACTTCGGAACAAATCTCTTCATCCGCCTGGAACCACTCGTAGTCCCAGCTAAGCACCTCCGGATGGCGATAAATGATCCGCATGATGGACGACAGAACGCCATCGGCCGTGTTAGGTTGAGCCCGAGTGGCTTTTCCAGCCGCAGAGTTTGACTCCACGGATTGGATCAACGCCAAGAGTTTGGTGAAGCCTACCTTCGCTCGAGCAGCATCGATTCCCTTCTGTTGGTTGCGCTGGACGCAGTGTTCGCAAAAGCAGGTCGGTGTGACGCCTCGATAAAGCACATGCGAGAGCGGGCCGGTACGTTCCGCCCCGTATTGCAGTCCGTCGAGTTGGTGGTTTGTCACTAGCTCGCAAACGGTTGTATAGACCCATTCACGGTAGTGGGGGTTGTTCCAGCACGGACCGTGCCCTCGCTTCCCTTCATGATCGATCGTGAGAACGTTTCTGTACCCGGGGATGCGAGCCGCGCGTCGAGCGTCAGCTTCAAGAATACGGGCGTAGACTTTCATTCCTCGCTGCTCAGCTGGCTTTCGGATTTCACGAAAGAGGTCGCGATCTCCGTATTCAAGATCTTTGTTTGGCCTCTCGTGCTGAACCACTTTCCCGGCAAACGCCTTGGTTCCGTGTTGAACCCATAGGTATGGCAACTGGCTATTTCGAAAGTCACGAACGGGAACACCATGGTCGGTGGCCAGCACATTGCTCGGCTTGGTCCCCGCGTGGTAGGTCTGCGAGTAAATGAACAGGGTGTTGATCGATGCCTTCTCCAGAAGCGTGTCGAGGCAGCGGTCGATGCCTTCATCGAACAATGACACCGGAGCAATCTGAACACCAACCATGGGACCACGCCGCTCGGTCGGTCTTGCTACCGGCTCACCAAAGGCAAGGCGAACGCGCGGGCTTCCCAGCGTGGCAATGGCAGCGGTCTTGGCAAAATCACGTCGCTTCATTCGCGCGCTCTCTTCGTCGATTCGTCACGAGCTGGCGCGGGTTGTCGCTCAACATCAGCCGCAACTCCGCTTCGCTCAAACCCATTTCAAGTAAGCGTCCTGCGTGCTGCCCGAAGGCTTCGATTGGCGGGCCGATAGACGGCTGGCCAAAGTCAGACGACAGGATGACGTTGCGGGCGCCGACGGATCGGATTTGATCCACCATTGACTCCAGTGGAATCGTTCCCGGGCAACACTCCGTCACCGCAAGGAAGCAATGCTCAATCATCGCGCCGTGGGCAACACATGCCCTCTGATCGTCCACGGCCATGTCGGGAACCGACTGTGAAGCGTGCGTGACAACCATCCGCTCGATACCTCGCGATTTAGCAAACTCAAGCAATACCAAGGTTTCTCGTGGCGAGATGTGCCCCGTCGCAAGGACGGCGTCGTTCTTTGCGATCAGTTCCACGATCGCTCGAGCTTGAGGAAGTAGCCTTTGATTCTCATCCAGGATTGAAAGCCGTTGAAATCCGTCCGCAGGATGTGGAACGGGAGTGAGCTTGGTACCAAACAGCGCGATGTGATGGTCCGCCGAGTACGTCGGGAAGTAGACGATGTCGACTCCGCTGGAAAGAGCTGCCTCGACAGCCGACGGGTTCAGTCCACCAACGGGCGGATTCAGAGCGATCGAACTAAAGAACCGTGGACCGTCTGGATACATCCGGTTTAACGCGTGACATCGGCCAACGGTTGACGTGGTGTGATCTTTCAGCCCGATTCCAGCCATGCGGGATTCGCTGGCCGCACGAGCAAGGTCGAACATGTCCTGTGCGCGCGGAACGACGTCCGGTGAACAATGAACATGCAGATCGAATGCGCCTCGCAGCAAGGAATCCATGACTCAAAGCCCCTTGTAGTTTCTGGAGCGGGTGAGTCGAGAATCGATGTGTAACGTGGGGCGTTTTTGCAGTAGTTGTTCCAGTGCGACCGCGTTCCGTTTTCGAGCAGAATCGGCTAACTCCAGACGTTCCAGATTTGGAATCGCGCTCAGCGCATCCCAACCATCCGCAAAAGGCACTGCTCCCGTGAATGATTGGGGGCTAAAAATACTCAAATGCTGAAAACCCCTGAGCGCTGCCAGTTGTTCCGCGTGGACGCCTTGCCTTGGTTTCAGCCACAGGACTTCCAGCTTCGGTAGTAGTCCGCCGATCT
>JBCCYK010000350.1:0-5274 GCA_039189905.1 Planctomycetota bacterium | reverse complement strand
GCGCGAGCGCATAGAACAAGATACCAGTCGCTGTCGACAACAGCAGCAATGCACGTAGTGAGAATTGCTGTCTTGGATTTTTCACCATAGCTTGCCTCGACGTAGGGCCCGTCTTTCGGAGTCATGCCGTTCTTTTGCTGGAGTGATCCTGTCAGGATGCCCACAAAAGGTTCACGAAAAGTCTGGCTGAGTAGTTAAACAAAACACTGACGAGAAACGCTGCGGCGAACACGAACGCGATGGCCCATTGCCCAGGAGGTGCTCGCTCAACATAGCCCTGCCGCAAGATACCAATCTGGACGGAGGGATCGCGTATGGTCTCATCACCAGAGCATCGATCCTGCGCGTTAGCAACCCAGGGATTGGCAAATGGCGACGTCCAAATGATCAGAGGTGTGTTCGATAACCGGCTGACTGAATGGAGTCAACGAGCGAACTGCGACAGCAATGCAGCCACACAGAACCAGCGTGTATCTGATCGAGAATCTGATCTGCTTCATGCAATGCAACGCGATGGAATCGCAATCCTCCTGCTTCAGCGTCACTTACCGCGGCTGAAAACACTGGCGATTAATCCCAGTCCCTGCGGGCATCCAGTCTAGCGTGGTGTCGCCCCCAAACCAACTTCAAACCACTTCCCTCTCACCGTTTCCCGCGTCACCCCGTCCGAACCCTCCCGACTCAAGAACGAAGACACCAATTGATGTTGGGGATCGCATGGTTATACACATTCTGAATGTGGATCATTGGGCGTAACTGGAAGTTGGTCGAGTGGCGTGGAATAGGCAATCCGAACCATGCTCGCCAGCAGGCCGACCAAGGCCACAGCCGTCATGAAGACCGGAAGTGGTCCCATGATTGCTGCTGCTATCGCCGTCATGGGCGCAGCAATTAGAGACAGCACGAGAGCGGATGCAGCAACACCCAACCATCTGATGCGCCGATTGCCCGCGGCATTTTCAACTAATGCGATCTGAAGCGGTTTCATGGTGTGTTCTGGTTACGAAGTGCTGGGAGTTGATCGGGGAAAACCCGAATGGAAAGTCGATCGCTTCGTCTGCAAAACGCGAGTCGGCTTCAGCCGGATAATGCCTAAAGTCACCGAGCGTCGGCGATTGGTTCACGAAAATCAGAGAGCGGACCTCCCACAGCACCGGTGCATTTTGTTGTTCAAGTAAGCCGCTACCGCGGCGGAATGGTGGCGGTCGCGATCAGGTGGCTTGGGAACACCGTCACCTTGCGCGTAGTGTAGCAACTCGCCGCGTTCCGACTCAAACGCGGAGGCATCTTTCCTTGGTTCCAATCTCTTTCCCAAACCAAGGAATCTCACCGTGGTCAACTACAACCATCCGCCCAAGTCCTCCCCCTTCTTTGACGCCAAGCTCTACGCACGCGGCCACGAAGACCTGCAGCTTGCCGGTTTCGCCAAACGCACCGTCCATGGCTACCTGCGAGCGGTGCGGCAACTCGCTGATTGGGCCAAGACACGACCCGACAAGATCACCGAAGACCAGCTCCGCAAGTACTTCCTCTACCTCAAGAACGAGAAGGAATTCGCTTACGGTTCCATTCGCGTCGCCTTCTCGGGTTTGAAGATCTTTTACTCCCGAACCTGCCCTCGCAAGTGGAAGACCACCCTCGTCTACTTGCATCTGACGCAGAACGCCGAGGCCAACGCGAGAGAAACCATCGAAGCACTCTTTCGACGTTGAGTCATGGCCAGTATCGCGGGTTGCCTGAGGCAACACGCACCGGCTTTTCTGCAGCGTTCCGGTTCCTCCATTCCGGTGCCCGTCCGTCGCGTGCTGGAAGCGATCAGACGTTGTGGGACTGGTGAACTCGGTCACGTCCTGCTGCAGTGTGACCACTGTCACGAACGGCGTGTGATCGGACGTTCCTGTACAAGGCGAAGTTCAAGGATCGGCTCGACAAGCTTGGCTTGCTCGACCAAGTCGACCCGGCCGTTTGGGTCACGAAGTGGAATGTGGACATCAAGCCGGTCGGCAGCGGCCAGGCCGTTCTCAAGTACCTGGCACCGTATGTCTATCGCGTTGCCATCAGTGACCATCGCTTGGTGTCCTTCGATAAAAGCGAGGCCCCCTACAAGATCAAGCCCTCGGGTGAGAATCGCTACCGAGAACGCACGACCGACGCGTGTCGCTTGGTCGGCGGCTTTTTGCAGCACGTCGTGCCGGGCGGGTTTCAAAAGTTCCGTTACTACGGATGGAAGAGCCCAATCACCGGCTGTCGCTGGACGAAGTCCGGTGGCTGGTGATGATCCATCTTGGCCTGACCTTCGTGCTGCAAAGCAGCCACAATGACCCAGCCAAACTCCTCAAACCGCCTTGTCGCTGCGAGACCTGTGGCGGCGCCATGCAGGTGCTGCTGGTGACGGATTGAAAACGACAGGGGTCTACCAGCGAAGTCCACCGGATCAGAGAGAAACGCCCCTCGCACCCACCCCACACCCACCGAAGTAATTTGCATGATCGACACGAATTCCCTCCATCGCGACGCTTGCCAAAGCGATCACGGCCAGCGTACGCGCTTCCATCGCCCAACGCTTCTCACATAGCCCGACTTCGGTAAAAGCCATCTTTGCTATCCACCACCAGTTAGGTTAGTGCTTGCATACAGATAGGCGAGTGTGGGAACCAGAACAACGAACATGTAAGCCGCTTTGCGATTTAAGCAACAACCAATCACAGCGAACAGAAACGATGCCCATACACAAGCAAATACAAGAACAAGAACAGCGATGAGTGGTAACGCACTCACGATCGTCGGAGTGCTATTAATGCTCAACAACATCATCGCAAACACCGAGTATGCCACAAACGCTCCTGTTGCTAGGAGGTAAGCGGAATATGAAAGAACAATCAGTGCTAGCCCAATGCGATGACGCAAGGGTTTCAAGGAACTATTCGCCATGGCGCAATGAGATGCTGCTCGAGTGTCGTCGAGAACCAAGCCGCCGTCCAAATCTAGGCAATTGGTGCGAACTCGAATCCGAAACGCAGTTTTCGCGCATGGGCCGAGAACGGCGGACGGCGTTGGGAAACCGTGTCTCAGTCGTGGGCGTTCGTTGAATGCTTTCGTCACTCGCGTGATGTTCCAATGACTGATCAAGCCGTAGTGTAGAGTCTTGGGAAAGGACTGTCGAATCAAGCCGTTCGTGTTCTCATTGAGACCGCGCTGGCCATTGTTGTACGGATCGGCAAAGTAGCACTGCACGCCAAGCTCCTTTTCCAATCGCTCGTGCGAGGAAAACGCGCTTCCGTTGTCGAATGTGAAGGTGCGGATGAGGGTCGGGCAGATGTCCTCAAAGAGCTTGAGGATGCAGTCGGTAGCCTTGCCCGCAGTCTTGTTGGGCACATGTCCACGCGGAATTGATTGGGCAGCACGTACACCATTGGTCCCCGGCATGACGGTGAAGACCAGTCAGCGACTTGGCGTCGGTCAACGCGGCGGCCACATAATCGATCGATAGTCGGTAAACATCGAGGCCGTCGTGATCGAACACGGATTCAGTCATCGCAGCGTGGATTCGAGTAGGAGCGTGGATTCGAGTAGGAGAGTGGATTCGAGTAGGAGCGTGGATTCGAGTAGGAGCGTGGATTCGAGCACGAGCGTGGATTCGAGTAGGAGTACGAGTACCGGGCTGCACCCTGAGTACGAGTACGACTTGATGCCAGGAATCTAATACTTCCCCGTTATTGGGCCGTATCCTTCCTAGTTGGATGTTGGGGCCGCCGCGTTTCAGGTGCGCAATCGGACTTGGTGGTGTCGGCTTGTTGCGGGTGAGCTGTTACCAGTGGAGGAGAATGCAGACCGCGTCGCGACGAACGAGGATTTGGACGCTAGGCTATGCTTTGGGGCGAGAGGGCGTGCGATGAGTTAGGGAAATGTGGTGATTCGGAAACTCGCTGAGATCGTTCGCCAGCCATCACGTGATTGCATCTATGACGTGGTTCGTTCGCTGGACCTGGGGCTATGCGTTGATGTGGGAGCCGCTGCTGGCGATGTCACGAAAACGCTCTGTGAGGCTGGCGGCAAGCACACGCGCGTTGTGGCCTTTGAACCGTTCCCCGGGAATCACCCGCATTTTCATGCGACGACAAGCAAGCTGAGCAACCCGATCAGGCTCGTACCCAAGGCGGTCAGTGACGAAGTTGGATCCAGCACGTTTGTGGTGCCCTCGGTGGTGCAGGGTACGGAGACTGGATGGGAAAACATGGAAGGCTATTCCTCCGTTGGGTTTCTTCGGGACAAAACAAACGAGGTCGCGAGTGGACTGCGAGCCAGCCTAAGCCAGGTTCGAGAAACCCGCGGACGGTCGCTCTTGGGTTTCCTTCGGAATCGTCCTCGAGAGGAAGCCATGAGCGTTCCAACAACGACGCTGGATAAGGAGTTCGCGGGCGAAACGATTGACTTCCTAAAGATCGATGTGCAGGGAGCGGAGGAGAAGGTTTTGAATGGGGCAACGGAACTGCTGCAAGCAAGCCGAATCAAGATCATCTATTTGGAGTGGTCGGGTGCGCCGAGGGTGGTGGAAACGCTACAAGAACGGGGGTACACCGTTTTTGATTCGCTGTATGTGGCTGGCCCTCAGGAATACGTGATCCAGCCTTTCGAAGAGATCGGCTTCGAGTTGGTGGGCGAGATCAACCTTTCGACCGGAAAATTGGCTTACGAAATGATCATCCGAGACGCAGGTGTCTCACCCGAGAACGCGATCCGGGCGGTGAGGGAACGTGGGTTGGGTTGGATTCAAACGGATTTGATCGCCGTTGCGAGTGATTTTCAGGACGCGTTTGAAACGGCTTGCGATCACTTGTAGCGATTGCTTCGTTGGCTGGCGGTGACAGGTGGGTCTCCTTGCCTCGTGGTGGTGGTTGCTTGGCATTGGGGCCAGTTGAGCGGGGATCAACCTTGCGGTCGGCCCTCCCCGGAGACCTCGCTGAACGCTTGGTCTCCGACCCTCCCCGCTTCGCCGGGAGGGTGAAGTCATGTGGGATGGTGATGCACGTTGACATTCGGTGAATGTCCTTGGGCACTCGGTGGTTCGTGTCGGAATTTGTTTAGAATGCGGGCATGAATGAATCGAGTGAAATCCTGCTGGAAGCGGAAGATCTGGGAAAGCGCTACGGCAAAACCTGGGTCTTGCAAAACGCGACTCTTCGACTTCGTCCCGGTCAGGTGTTGGCGTTGCTGGGTGAGAACGGGGCCGGCAAGAGCACGCTCGTTAAGATTCTGAGCGGAGCGGTGGCGCCG
>JBCCYK010000349.1:0-5369 GCA_039189905.1 Planctomycetota bacterium | reverse complement strand
TTCCGCGCGAAGCAGGAACCAGACGATCCGCGATCTGCGTGAGCGCGTTGCCAATGAGGTTCCCGGCGTGAATGTGGAAGTGGAACAACCTTTGGCGCACTTGATCAGCCACATGGTCTCGGGAGTCTACGCACAGATCGCCATCAAGATTTATGGGGATGATCTCGATCAGCTCATCGCATCCGGTGAAAGCGTCAAGTCCGCGATTGAAACCGTTGCGGGCATCACGCCGCCCATTGTTGAGCCGATTCGCATCACGCCCGAACTGCACATCCAATTGCACGGTCAAGAGCTGGCGTACTACGGCATCACTCGCAAGTACGTCGCGGACATGCTTCAAACCGCACTCCAAGGCGAAGTGGTCTCGGAGGTGTTTGTCGGTCAACGCCGTTTTGACTTGCTGGTGCGTTTGGAGGAAGCGTATCGAACGGACTACGAGAATCTCGGTCGGCTGCGAATCGACCTGCCGCACATCGGCGGGCGCGACGGCGATGATCGGCGCGAAGAGCGAGGGCAAATCGAGTTACGTGAAGTCGCCACAATCTTTGAGGGAGCAGGGCCCAATTCGGTTAATCGCGAGAACGCACGCCGGCGTGTGGTCATCCGCTGTAACACCGAGGGGCGTGACGTGTCGTCCGCGGTGGCGGCCATTCAAAGTCGAATCGAAGGTGGCGTGAGTCTGCCGCCCGGCTATCACGTTGAATTCGATGGTCAATTTGAGAGCCAACAGAACGCGACCCGATTGATCAGTGTGCTTGCGGTTTTCTCCGTCGCGGGCATGTGCGTTGTTCTCTTGATCTTGTTTCCGTCCCTGCCCATCGTGCTGCAAATTCTCAATGCGATTCCCACCGCATTTATCGGTGGCGTGCTCGCGCTGGTTTTGACAGGCCAAACGCTGACGGTGGCCAGCTTGGTCGGGTTCATCTCGCTGGGCGGGATTGCGGTCAGGAACGGTTTGCTCTTGGTCACGCACTACTTTCACTTGTTGCGAGAAGAAAGGGAAACGTTTGGAGAGGCGATGGTCCTGCGAGGCAGTCTGGAGCGATTGGCGCCCGTCATGATGACAGCATTGACAGCTGGCATTGGTTTGTTGCCAATCGTATTGGGTGGGCACGCGCCCGGACGCGAGATCCTGTATCCGGTTGCCACCGTGATTCTCGGCGGCCTGATCTCGTCGGTCTTTTGCGAGTTCTTGATTCACCCTGGCTTGTTTTTGAGATTCAGCGGCCGTGACGCCAAACACTTGGCAACCACGGACGAGACCCATTCGATATAGGAATCGACGATGAAAGTGATGGAAGTTTTTTTGCCGATCGTGTTGGTTGGTGCGATCGTTGGATGTGACACGACGGACCAGGGCACGGTGACGGTGACGCCGGCCGGCGGGAACGGGGAGCACGCTCATGATCATGACCATCCTCATCCGCACGGACACGACCATGGCAGCCTGGTCGATCGCACCGTGGCAGGGCATGCGCACGGCGTCGGCCCGCATGGCGGAACGGTTGTCGATTGGGGAGGCGGGACCTACCACGTCGAATTGACGATCGACCCAGAGCGGCAACAAGCCGTCGCTTACGTCTTGGGTGGTGACGAGAAGACACCGGTTCCGATTGATGCGGGTTCGATCGAACTTGCGATCCAGTCACCACAAATGCAACTGACACTTGAGCCCGAACCCTCGCCCAAAGATCCGACGGGCAAGTCCTCTCGCTACAGCGGCACCGAGGACAGCCTCTCAACGCTTGAGACTTACGCCGGAACGATCACCGGCGTTGTCGAGGGCACGCCTTACAGCGGAGATTTCGACGCGTCTGCTCAAGATGTTCACGAGCACTGATGGATCATGACGTCGAGCCGAAACCCCTTCTCGCAGAGCCGACACCAAAAAATGATTGGATCGTGCACTCTCAGTCAGTTGATCTTTGTTTCCGGATCGCAAGATGGTCGCGGATTGCTCCGCAATCGCAGCGTTTCGCGCAATACGATCGACGGAGCGATCGGCAACTTTGAGAAATCAACAAACTCCTAGCCCGGACACTGTATTCGCACGAACGACTTTGGAACGATGTATCAGAAAACATTGGGTTTATGTGATCGTATTGCACTGCCAGTTCGCCTATCAGCCGGATCGCGTTAGCGACCGGTCAGCGCTCGCTTTGTACGCAGAACCGTGGGTGAACCCATGATGGTAGCCGTGTCACTAACAGACTGATCCAATGCTAACGACGGATTAAGCACAAGGCATGATCCCTGCAATCGTTACAACCGTCCGCGATGCGAACGCCGTCCGGGCGACACCGAGGATTTCGTACGCGGACGGAAAAGTGCATGACGATTCGCGTAAAGAACCATTGGATTTCTGACACTTCTCGCTGATCGCCACCCAATTGACCCTCCCACGCGCAGCGAAGGGAGGGTCGAAATCGAGCTTTAAGCGAGATTTCGGGGAGGGCATGGGTACGAAGTCTTGAGAACGCAATTGTTTTCTTGCGACTGGCCCTCCCCGGCCTCGCTTGCGCGGGCCGACCCTCCCACGGCTGAGCCGCGGGAGGGTGATTTCGATTTGGCTGAGTTTCAGTGGTGGCGATCGTCGAGAACTGTCGGATTTATTGCGCTCACCTTGAAATGACACGGAACGGATTTCGTGACAAGAACTTGGCATTCGATCGCGCTGCTGGCCGTGGTCGTCGTTGGATCTGTTTTCATCGCAGGATGCCGCACGACGCAGGAGCGTTGGAAAAACGCACGCGGGATGGCCCGTGTCGACTCGCCCGAGGCTTCCGCAGCGCCTTCGTCGCGCAACGATACCCACGGTGATACTGCGACGGTTTCGGAAGGCATCGCGCATTCCGGCCTGGATCCGAACACGGGCGTGCGCGGCACGTTGGTTGCCGCATCTTTCCCGCGAAAAGATTCGCTGTCGCACTACCTGCGTCCGGCATCTTTTTCGTTCTCGGAGATGGCCGAGGACGGTGAAACTGGACTAACACTGCAAGAAGTCGAAGGGATCGCACTCCAGTTGCACCCCGCAATCCGGCAACAACAGGCTCGCGTGACGGCGGCGCGAGGCCAGCGGACGCAAGCTGGGTTGCCTTTCAACCCGGTCCTCCAGTACCAATCGGAAGAGGTTGGAAATGAGCAGGCCAGCGGGCTGCACTCCGTGGCGATTTCGCAGCAAATCGTGACCGCCGACAAACTTCGGCTTGCCGAACAGGTCGCGTGTCACGAGGTGCAGAAGCAATTGTCTCGCCTCAAGATGGAAGAGCTACGGGTCCTCGCTCGGGTGCGTCAAGCTTTCAATCGTGCGCTGGTCGCCCGACAGCGTACGCGGCTGACCGCTCAGATTCTCAACGTGGCCGAGGAGTCTATCTCCGCAGTCGAGGATTTGGTTGACGCCGAGGAGGCATCCCGGCTGGCCTTGTTGCAGACCAGGGTGCAAGCCGAGCAGACGCGGATCGATTCTGATAACGCACAGACCAATTACCTTGCTAGCATGCGCGGACTTGCTGCGGCGGTGGGTGATCCCAGCATCGAAACGCAGTCGCTTAGCGGGGATCTCGCTACGTCGCTGGATGATCGCCCTTGGGAGACGCTTGTCCAGGAGTTGGTCGCGAGCAGTCCTGAGATGTCGCTAGCGGGATCAGAATTGCAACGCGCACGTTGGGCTCTCCAGTTGGCTTGCGGTCAGGTTGTTCCTAACGTCACCGGCCAAGCGGGTGTCGGCTACGACGCGGCAACGGATGACACCTTCGCGACCTTTGGTGTCAGTGTTCCCCTGCCAATCCGAAACCGCAATCAAGGGAACATTCAGTCGGCACGCGCGAGCATCGTGGCCGCTTCGAACGAAATGGATGCGACACGACTCAGCTTGGAGTCACGCCTGGCAGCGGCGGTGGGTCGCTATGAGGTCGCGCGCGATCGACACATGCGTCTGGCGACAACGGTTGTCCCTGCTGCCGAGGAGGCGTATGCACTGGCATCCCTGGCATTTGAAGAAGGGGAAGCGGATTATCTTCAGCTGTTGACGGCCCAGCGAGCTCTGTTCAACACACGTCTGAGTGTGCTCAACGCTTTGGAAAACGCGAATGCCGCGGCTGCCGAGATCGATACGTCTCTGGTGAGTCTGCCGTTTTAGCGTGCCGGCTGCATGCCTGTGTTGTTACAGCAGCCAGAGTTTCTGTGCGCGTCCGCGTTCGGCGAACGCGGCGACTGTCGCCGCAGATCGCCGAGATGCGATCAACACGGTTCGGACTGCAGTGCCTTGACGAGAGGTACGGTGGCCGCTTGGATCGCAGGTGCGAGACCAGCAAGGAGCCCCAGAAGACTGGAAACGACCACGCCAGAAACAAGCAAGCCCAGCGACGGCTTGAATGCGATGGTTGCCCCTTCGGCTCCGATCGCAAAACCGCCCACCGCTAGCAAAACAGTTGCGAGCAACGCACCCAGTAGACCGCCAAAGAAACACAGGATGGTGCTTTCAGATAACACCATCCCCATCGCACGCAAGGGCCGAATGCCGATCGTCTGCAACACCGCATACTCCTTGAGCCGATCCTGCACGCTCATCACCATCGTGGTGGCCACTAATGTCAGGACCAAGCCCACACAGGCGTAACCCAACCAGTGGACAAATCCAATCAGATCCACCAAGTCCGAAAGGGTGTTCGCCTGAAACGCTCCTTCAATGGGCGCGACCACGTGCATCCTCTCCAGATCAAGTTCTGCTTGACGCAAACGAAGGGATGATTGATCGCGGAGCGCTTCTTTGGCTCGAAGCTGAACCTCTGCCTTGGCAACGCGACCGTGATCGTCAATTTGCAGCGCGCGTTGCTTCTCCAGGATATCCACCTTTTCCTGCAGGGCTTCGATTTCACGTTGAAGGTTGGGAACGCGGGCTTTCAGTTCGTTTCGATTGGCTTGGGCCGAGGCAAGTTCACCTTCCGCGTTTCGAACGGGCGAACCCGGAACCGCATCGCCGGCACGCATCTTCGCTTCGTAACTTCGTTGGCGGACGCTCAGTTCCGTTTCCGCCGCCTCGATCAGATAGGGGAGTTTGTCACTTTCGGTGGGTGCCTTTGCCAGCACGCCCCTGGCCTCGGCCAAAGGCAAACGAAGGTACAAGGGGTTGTCACGTTGCAGCTGAGCAGCGTTCAGTTCCGCTTCCGCTTCCTGCCGCTCGCTTTCGCTCTTCTGCAAGGTCGCTGTGGCTTGCTCGACCTCAATCTCCGCATCCGTGGCGATCAGTCGGGCAATCAGTTGGCCTTGTTTCACATCTTGACCTTCGACAACGAGCAGTTCTTCGACCACACCCGCGGCGAGGGCGGCGACGGTGATCGCCGTGGGTCGTGGTTCGATCCAGCCCGCAG
>JBCCYK010000348.1:0-5380 GCA_039189905.1 Planctomycetota bacterium | reverse complement strand
GTTTTGGTCGCCTGTGGCCGTGGTTGATTTCATCTCGCCCGTCTTGGCAAGCCCAAACCGATCTATGGCGAGGTCGTCGACCCAAACAGCAACATTCGATTGCTGAGGCCGTGACCGGGGACCAAAGCATGTCTTCTTTCATGCAAGCCTCCATGTTGATTCGCGAGGTCGACTCCCTGAATGGTTCGTTGGCCCAGCCTGATTGGCACTCCCACCGTTTGATTTCAGCACCCTCCGACGATGATTGGACTTGGATCCAACACGCGGTGAATGCAACAACGGACATGCTACCGAGTGTCACACGAAGTCCTGACGGCACCACGGACGTGACTTTCTACACGGTCAGCAGGCATCTCGAAGTACGACTGGTGCGACACCAAGATCTCTACGCCCCAGGAAGCTATCACCCGAAATCGAGCCTGCTCGTGTGTGCCACTGGAGGCCGCGGGTACATCCACTAACCTCGCGCAAAATATCGCTGGGTGGACCTTCCAAAGAGGGCGTCACCAAGCTTCCGTTTCGCGAATCAAGACGTACCAAACGCTTGTACCGACGGCGACCATCGAAAGACAGGCCGCGACCGCGACCCGTATCCAAGTTGACCGGCCTTGCAAAAGCGCATCCACCGAGGCCACCAAAGACGGGAACAACAGCATCACGGCGTACAGCCAGGACGGATGATCCTCATAGGTTTGAAAGCGACCCGCCGCGAGCAAACAGACACTCGCGGAGGCTGCGCCCGGCGCCACTGCCCAGACCAAATCCATCTTGAGCAACAACCCGGCCAGTGAAAACGCGGTGGTCGCGCTTACCAGTCCCAGGCCCCACTCCGCGAGGCTCGCGTAGGTGCTCGCAGCGAGAGCGAACGGACCGCCAAACGCAGCGAGGGAAACCAGCAGCAACCAGCGCTCGGTACCCCGTCGAGCCATGCGATCCAACGACCAAGCGTTAGCGACCATGCTGATGGTCAGCCCGATGCCGACCAGCCCCTGGATCTCGTAGGTATCCTCCCACGCCTCGCCTCGTGGCAAACACAGGAAGCTGGTCACGCCCGAAAGCGTGACGGTCATAAGCCAGCGCCACGAACGGTCCTTCGTGTCGATCGCCCCCACTGCGAGGAAGCTCCACGCAAGCAGGGGCCAAACGCATCGCTGCCACGAATCCGGCGGCCACAGTTGGAACCCCTGCCGGGCCATCATCGCCACAGCCATAGCGACCCACCAACCGATGGCAAAAACCCATGCCACAAGCGCGGATCGCAGCCCAGCTGAACAGACCGAATCGATCTTGGTCGACGTTTTGAGCCAACGCCCCGCTCCCAGCGCGATCGCCGACAAAACAAATGGGGCGATCACGCACCCGAGCAGGACCGATTGATCGAATGTCAAAACGCTCGACCGCCGCTAGCGTTTCATCACGAGTTTCGCGTTCACGCTCACTTCATTGTCGACTTTGCCTTGGCCGTAGGTCATGCCCCACTTGGTGCGATCGATCTTGAACTCGGCCATCATGTCCAACCCTGTCTCCGTGTGCTTGACGACCACGGGGACCTCAATCTCAAGCGTCTTGCCAAGCATCGTCCAGTTGCCGGTGATCTTGGCCTTCGACATTTCCTCACCCGATATTTCGACCTTGGTCGATTCGAACTTGATCTGCGGATACTTGCGGACGTCAAAGAAATCGGGACTCTTGAGATGGTTGGTCAGCTTGTTGTTGTCGGACCAAATGCTTGAGGCGTCGATTTCGATGCTGAGGGTGCTAGCACTCGGATCCGCAAAGTCCGCCGTTGCCTTGCCCGCAAAAGCCTTGAAACCACCTTCGTGTTTGTCTCCTGGCTTGGTGCCAACGAACTCAATGGACGAGGCCTCTTTGTCCAACGTCATCGGAGTCGCCGCGGCGGCGGTGGAGACAAGGCACAGAGCGATCGAGCACGCGAGCCAACTGGGAAGTTTCATCATGGTGAATCTCCTTGGATAGGGGACAGTGTATGCGTGATAGACAAAATCATCCGGACCCGATGGGCGCCACGATGGATTTCGAACCGCAGTGTACGCGTCTGGAAACCGATCGAGGTGGATGCTGCTCGATTCGTACGACCTGAACTTAGATTTTCGCGTCTGCCAGCAAGGAGAGGGCATTGGCCAAGAGCCTGAGTGCTGGCTGGATTTTCTCTCTTAGCTCGGTTCGAAATTCACGAACCAAGACCGAATCGCAGGCGTCGGAGCCCTCATTAATCTTCTTGGAAAGCGGGTGCCACTTGGCGGTGAACCAACGAACACGGTTGTTTAGGAACAAGGTGATTAGCGTGGCTGCGTTGGCCGAGTCGACACCATGGCGCTTCATGCACTCGCGAGACAGAGGGAACAATTGGTACACGCTCGTCAACGCTGCCTGGCTGTTCCCCTCAGTGTCCTTCAACTCTTGAACGGTGATCCGGGTCATTAGCTCGACATAAATGTCCCAGGCTAGCGCACGGTCCGCTTCGCGGGGCGACCAAAACTCAATCAACCTTTCGTCGTCAAAGTCCTTCTCCCCAATTTGCTCCAATTCCCAAATCTCAAGCCACGATCGCCAGGTCCGCGCCGGCAACACATCGAATGGGTATCGACGTGTGCTGAGATGCTGAAGCGACGGATAGGAGTCAGTCGCCTTGATATTGTCGGGACCCGAATCCGCGTCGGGCGCGGAGACCCAGTTCAAACCGTCCGCTTCCCTCTCCAAAACCAAATCTTCGATTCGTGTTGGCACGGGGATACGCCGCAGCAGCCGGCCATCCATGCCGTGAGTCAGTTGCGTCTGTTCGACAGAGTGATGAACCAAATCACCGACGTGGATCCGCCGCGAAAGCGTGCCTGCACGGCCCACATTGAGACCTCCTTCGCGAGCGGTGATCGCGGCTTCCGTGCTGGTTGGGGCGGCGTCTTCCAGTTGAGACGAAGCGCGGACGGGGAGCCCACACGCCTGGGCTTTCGTGAGCATCCAGTTCAAGGTGATGAACGACCGATGCACGTTCGCTTGCTCCACCTTGTTGCGATCGCGATACGTGCCGTTGCCCCCGATATCGCCATGGCCCCCTCGAAACCAAACCTCGGTGATCTTCGCACGATTTCCCAGACAACGTTCGATGCCAAACATCTCACGCGTCTCATCAAGGGCCATCGCGTGATAGGTGTGTTCCACGAACTCCGGGATATCCTTGCGAAAGTCATCGTCATCCGTCCAGGCGATGCCGAAAGACGCGACAGTGTCGAAGAGCCCCAAAAAACGAACTGTCGGCGCCTGTTGCAGCTTCTCGCCGTCACGGCGAACGATCAAGTCAAAGGCCTCTTCGATTTGGTGAACGAAAAGCCGTGCGATGGTCGCGCCGCGACTGTAGCCGATCACGTCGATGACCTCGTCACCGTCACGAAATGCTTGCTGCAGGTTGGCAAACTGTTCTTGCACCCGCGTCGAGGCCCCCGCGCCCGTCGCGCCGCCCACCAGTTTCCCAATCAATCCCCAACGTGTGCCGACGCCATCCAGATAGTACGCCGTCTCCTCATACAGTTCTCGGAACCGATGCACATTGGTATCCAACGTGACATCCCGTTCGGGCGAACTGGAATCATTCCACGTCCCATCGAATGCATAAAGCGCCATTGGAGGGCCCTCAGCGCGCGTTGATGCGATAGAGGAAATGACGCGTCCGCAGCAAAAAGCCGCCGTCAACCGGAACGGGACTGGCGACCGTGTAAAGATCGTCGTCGTCCAGATCGTTGGTCGCCAACAACTCGGGGTTCGCGGATGACAAGGGACCAATGACACAGACACGACCGTCCTCACCCGTCACGTAGACTCGATCGTCGGCGACCAACGGTGAACTGCTGTACCCATGACGACTTCGTGGTTGTTCCACTGTCCACTGCGTTTCGCCTGTCTGAATTGAGACCCCAATCACGGAACCTTTCGCAGGCTTACCGTCCTCCACAAAGATCACCGTATCACCGTGAATCGTGGGCGTGGGAACATCGCTGCCAAGATCGTCTCGGAACCACACGATGGCCTCTGTGACGGCACCGGCGGCCAATTGTTCCATATCAACCACGGTCACCGTCGCACCGCGTGCGTAGGGACACACGATCAGGTTCGCCGCGGCAACCGGAGATGCAATGGAGCGGAAGAAACGCTCGCCATTCGGGTTGAATCCGCCGAGTGTTCCGATCGTCTTCCCATCCGATGCGTGGTGCAAGGTGAGGTGATCTGCCCCCATCACCGCGATGCAGGATTCGCCATTGACGGTCACGGCCAGCGGCGTTGCGTAGCTCTGCGCGGCCTCCTCCGGTGCGTTCAGCTGTCGATCGGTTTTCCACACCTGTTTTCCGGATTCCATGTCATACGCGACCACGTAGCTTGGCCCGGTCTGCATGACGGCGATCACCACCATGCCGTCCACGAGGAGTGGCGAGGAACCCAGGTCCCACCAGAGTGTGTCTTCGCCGAATTCCTTTTGGAGGTTGATATGCCATTGCTTGCGACCGTCTGCGGAGACGCAAGCCAAGTCGCCACTGCGATAGTAGGCCACAACGTGTTCGCCGTCCGTCACGGGCGACGGGTTGCTGCCACTGCCCTTGCGATGTTTGTTGCCCTTGTCATCCCCCAACTCCAATTGCCATTCGACATTGCCATCCTCGATGCTGAGCGCCATGAGGGTGTTCTGGCCGTCCACGCCGCTGGTCAAATACGCGCGATCGCCTGCGACAACCGGGGTGCTACCGCCCAAGCCGGCAACAGGTGCCTTGAATGCCACGGAAGCTTCGCTCCAGCGCATCGGGTATTCCCCTGCAATCGCAACGCCATCCTGTGACACCCCACGCCATTGTGGCCAAGTCGAATCACTGCGGGTGGGCTCGACGGCCCAAGCCGTCAGGGACAGCGTTGCCAGTGCGGCCGCCGGGATCATGCCGCGTTTCAGGGATGGGTTTTGGCGAAAGCTCATGCTGGGATTCCTGCGCGATTTCGTTTGGCGTGGGTGTGCGACCGGACAGCGACTCCGGGCGAGCGTGCCGACTATTCGTGTGTGGACGTGCTCTTTCCTCGACGGGTCAGAGAGAAATCGAGAGTTTATCCTGGCAGGCGAGCCGACGCCACAAACCCGGCGAGGAGACGCGTTCCGATTTCACGTTTCACGCCCCAGGGTTCCCAGCGGAGAACACGGCGACTGTCGCCGACTTCGCCGAAGTCGGGTGAGCGCAAACATCCCGCGCACGGACATCACGTGTCCGCTCGGGCCAGCCGACACGCCACGTCCGTGCGCCGAACCGCGTTCGGAGAACACGGCGACTGTCGCCGACTTCGCCGAAGTCGGGTGAGCACAAACATCCCGCGCACAGGCATCACGCGT
>JBCCYK010000347.1:0-5381 GCA_039189905.1 Planctomycetota bacterium | reverse complement strand
TAGCCAAATCGGAAGATGGCTCACCTTTTCGAGCGTGACCGGAATCAGGCCCCGTTTCCGAACCGCCATGTCGCGAACTTTCCGGATGATCGCTTCTTCTTCCGTGTTGCCGCTTTCAAAGTACTGCGACGAAATCACTGCGATGGTGAATCGGCTTTCGCGCGTGCAACGTTCCATCTCATCGAGGAACGTCTCGTTCGCTACGAAATCTCTTTCGTCGATGGCGACCTTGTAGCCCGCGCTCTCAAGATCTCGCACAAGACCTCGCGCGAATGACTTGTCCGGTTCCGAGCGGCGATAGCTGATGAAGGCGTCGTATTTCGGGTCGTCCACGGAAGGTTTCCTGGAAGGGGGGGTCGATGCGGCAATCGGTTTTTCGGAGGATCTTTGATCGGGACTGGCCGTGGAACGATCCACGATTTGGATGGTGGTCGGATCGGGTCCGACGTAGGCCAGCACACGTTGGTGGGGATGAAAGGCGGCGTTGTGGATGCGTGCTTCCGTTGACGGAACTGAAAACGTTTCCACCGTTGAAGACGGCGGGGTCGTCCAGCACGTTGCTTTGCCGCGATTGCCAATTGCTACGATTTGCTCGCCGTCGTGGGAAACCGTCACACAGTGATGACGCTCCGTCGTGGAAGTCAGCGTGCAGTCCGGAGCCAGGTCGGGAAGCGTGCGATACAGGACCGAAGGGTCTTCACCGCAGATGGCGATTCGCTGATCGTGGACCGCGATGCCCCGAATTCGAAGAGGAAGATTCACCTGGCATTGAACTTGGAAAGACGCGTCGAGAACGACGACCGTGCCATCTTGGTGAGCGACGGCGAACCAGCGCTGATCACGGTTCGCGCCAAGGCCGATGATTCGCGACGGGTGGTGGTGGACATCCGCCACGTCGGCGCGCTGCGTTCCGCGGTCGACCGCCATGACGCGGCCTTTTTCATCGCCCGCCAAAACCAAATCCCGAGTCGCCCAAGTCATGCAAGCGAGGGCGGTGGACCCGCGGTGGACCTTGCCGGGGCGGTCACGGTCGAGATCCCAGAAAATGATTTGGCTGTCGCGACCGCACGTCGCCAGGATGCCGTCTTCACTCCAGCCACTTCCGGTCACTTGGCTGATGTGCCCGGAGAGGCTTTGACGCAGCACACCTCGTTGCGGGTCCCAGACGCAGACCCGCGCAGCGTCATCACCGGACGCCAGGAGACGACCGTCGAGGCTCCAGGACAGGTTCCGGATCCGTTTTTGGTGCCCTTTGAGAAGTGTCGTGATCAAACGCAATGTTGGCCTGCCGAGCTCGAAGTCGCCCCTTGGATAGGTGGCAATAGCTTAGCCCAGACAGCGCGGCAGCGAACCTCTGTTCGAGGAACATGTGTCGTCAAGCCAGACAGATGGGTCGCGATCTGATCATGCTCGAGCTGACTTCCTTCAGGACGGAGCCTTGCGCCGGGACCGTCCAAAGCCCTGAGAAGGACTTCTTTCAGCCGCGCGACTTGAACCGACAGCTTGCTTGAGATCGCGAGGGTATCCTGGCGTGGAGACAGAGGTCCCCGACGTCGGGTCGCGAAAACCAACGCCACATTTGCCAACGTGTGTGATCGGTGGGCATGGTTTTTCCCTTTCGACTTTGCAGAGCTTTGGTTCGATGAGGTGGGATGGGCACGGGTCGATGACCCGCCCCATCCTGCTGGTCACATGACCAGAAGGGTTCGTCACCGGACACAGCGTTTTGTAACCGAGTCCGTTACAAGGAAATTTGAGGCGTCTGAAATTTTTGATGACAACCGCTGGCTAGGCGTCCCCGCCCCAAACGCGGCGAGATGCGGTGTCGAGCGGCATTGCCGAGTTCGCAAGAATCCTCGCCGTGCCGCCCGTTTTTGACCTGATTCCATCTTGTGGGGGAATCGCGGATCTGTACACTCTGCCGATCCACCGCCCAGCCCGGCTGGGAGGGTTTCGGAGACTGTACGCATTGACCTGCGTGTCGACTTCGAGTGATACAGCCGCCTGGTGAAATTGGCCGAACTGCTTGATCAACGAAGTGCTTGATGAGCAGCAGGTTGGTGTTGCTGGGATGCGACTGGCCAGCGTAGCTCAGTTGGCAGAGCAGCTGATTTGTAATCAGCCGGTCGTGGGTTCGAATCCCTCCGCTGGCTTGCCGGTCGATGGCTGATCAAGAGGCCTTCCAGCGGCGTTTCGGCGATGCTGGTCCGGGAGTCCCTGGTCGGTCGACGTTTTGTACCGTCTGGAAGCAACTTCAATAGAAATTAGGAAACAAACAACACGGTCGAACAAGCACGAGAGACTCGCAGCAACCGCGTTCGAGGTTGCTGAGACAGTGAATCAGGGGGGTTTGCCCGAGTGGTTAAAGGGGGCGGACTGTAAATCCGTTGGCTACGCCTACACAGGTTCGAATCCTGTAGCCCCCATTGTTGAGAGTTCAAAGGTTTGAAGGTACCAGGAGACAGGTCGGGGATGGATGAAATCATCTTTGACCTGCAACCTTTTTGCCTTGGACCTTCGGTCGCGGGTGTAGCTCAATGGTAGAGCAGCAGCCTTCCAAGCTGAATACGAGGGTTCGATTCCCTTCACCCGCTTTGCGGCGATGCCGCAGCGATTGGCTGTGAGCCACTCGCAATTGGCTTTCTGCTGCCGGCAGCCGCGAACGGAAGCTCATTGTGAGTCGCTTTCAGCGTATCGCTGCGTCTTCACCGCGTTCGCTGCTGTAGCTCAGGGGTAGAGCGCCTCCTTGGTAAGGATGAGGTCATGGGTTCAAATCCCATCAGCAGCTTTCCCGTTTCGTTTCGATTTGATTGAGATCGATAGCGGGCTGGACGGCCCAGTTGACATCGAGTTTCCCGTGGGTGTGAAGCACGGACGATGATGACTGGGGTCACAGGAAGCGTATCTTCCGTGTGATGGTGGTCCGGACCGCGCACGCAGGTGAATCAGAATGGCTAAGGAAACTTTTGAACGTACCAAGCCGCACGTTAACGTCGGTACGATCGGACACATTGACCACGGAAAAACAACGACCACCGGTGCGATCCTGGCTGTCCAGGCCGCCAAGGGATTGGCCGAGGCCAAGGGTTATTCGGACATCGCCAAGGGCGGTACGGTCCGCGACGAGACCAAGACGGTGACCATCGCCGTGGCTCACGTGGAGTATGAGTCGGACCAGCGTCACTACGCCCATATCGACTGCCCCGGCCACGCCGACTTCGTCAAGAACATGATCACCGGCGCCGCCCAGATGGACGGTGCGATCTTGGTGGTCTCCGCCGCGGATGGGCCCATGCCACAGACGAAGGAGCACGTTCTGCTTGCTCGCCAGGTGGGTGTGCCTTACATCGTGGTTTATCTCAACAAGTGTGACCTCGTCGACGATGAAGAGTTGCTGGAGCTTGTTGAGTTGGAAGTTCGGGAGCTCCTGAGCAAGTATGACTTCCCCGGCGATGATGTTCCTGTCATCCGCGGCAGTTCTCTGCCCGCTTACAACAAGCCCGACGATCCCGAAGCCAGCAAGTGCATTTCGGAGCTGATGGATGCGTTGGATGAGTACATCCCGGAGCCCACTCGCGAAGACGACAAGCCATTCTTGATGGCGATAGAGGACGTCTTCTCGATCGAAGGTCGAGGGACCGTTGCCACGGGACGTATCGAGCGTGGTGTCGTGAAAGTCGGCGAAGAAGTGGAAATCGTCGGTCTCTCGGACACCCCTGAGAAGACCACCTGCACGGGTGTCGAGATGTTCCGCAAAGAAATGACCGAGGGTCGAGCGGGCGACAACGTCGGTTGCCTGCTTCGGGGTGTGAAACGCGAAGAAATCCAGCGTGGTCAGTGTCTTGCCAAGCCAGGCAGCATCACGCCGCACACCAAGTTTGAAGCCGAAGTTTATTGCCTCAGCAAGGACGAGGGTGGTCGTCACACGCCGTTCTTCAGCGGTTATCGACCTCAGTTCTACTTCCGAACCACGGACGTCACCGGCACCGCCAACCTGGTTGAGGCCGACATGTGCATGCCCGGTGACAATGTGAAAGTCACCGTCGAACTGCACAAACCGATTGCCATGGACGATGGGGTTCGCTTCGCGATTCGCGAAGGTGGACGCACCGTTGGCTCCGGCGTGGTCACCAAGATCGTCGAGTAGCGTCGACCGTTTCCCAGTTGGGCGTTGGCCTTTCGCGGCCGACGTCCCATGCGTTAAATTCAAGCGACGCGGCGGTGGGGGTCTCCCATCGCCGCGGTCCTTTTTTCAGGGGTGTAGCTCAATTGGCAGAGCACTGGTCTCCAAAACCAGCGGTTGCGAGTTCGATTCCCGCCGCCCCTGCTCTTTTTCCCTTGCGAATCAGGATGTTCGTGAGTTTGCCCAGCATGGTGACCGCGTGGGTCGCCGTGTGATTCCCGGGCCGAAATGGTCCATTTAGGAGCGAACGGGTGTCTAAAGACATAGCACAGAGCGGCGCGAGTGGTGACGACACGCCGCTGTTGAGCGAGTTATTTCAGCGCGACGTGTATAAGCCGACCCAGGGGCGGATCGTCCGCCAGCTGACGGCTTTGGCCGTCTGGGTGGTGGTGGCGTTAGGCAGCTGGCGGCTTTTCGGGATGTTGCCTTCGATGATGGGCGACGCCTCCGTGGCCGGCCGCGCGATTCCCGCCGTGATTCTTGCGGTTGGCTTATGGTTTGGCTTTCGCCTGGTGAATTGGCCGCGGTTTGCTGATTTCCTGATCGCCGTCGAAGCGGAGATGAACAAGGTCACGTGGCCTAGCAAGGATGAGCTGATCCGAGCTTCGGTGGTGGTCATCTTTACGATTTTCGCCTTGGCCGTGACACTGTTCCTGTTTGACGTGATCTGGCAATTTATCTTTAGCACGCTCGGAGTGACGACGTGAGCGACGAAACGCCGCCAAACGAATCTGCCGAACCTGCTGTGGAAATCGTGGATGCCACCCCACCGGAAGCAGCCGAAGGCGAGGCCTCAGCGTCCCAAGCCGCCCCGGCACCGCCGCCTCCTGCACCGGCGGATCCCGATGCGGCCCCCAAACCGTCGGTCGAGGAATCACCGATGGATTGGTACATCCTCAAGGTCGCATTCAACCGAGAAGACTCCATCGCCGATGCGTTGCGGAAACGCGTCAAGATGGAAGGCATGGAAGAGTTCTTCGGGGACATCGTGGTCCCCACCGAGGACGTGGCCACGTTCACACGGGACGGCAAGCGTCGTGTCACCAAACGCAAGCTGCTTCCCGGCTACATCATGGTGTACATGTCGATCAACGATGACACGTGGTTCCTGGTTCGCGAGACGGGAGGCATCAGTGACTTCACGGGCGCGGCCGGCAAACCCATGCCGATGGAACCCGAAGACGTCGAACGTTTCATC
>JBCCYK010000346.1:0-5391 GCA_039189905.1 Planctomycetota bacterium | reverse complement strand
GCCTTCTTTCGCGATCGGGATCAGTTCCGACGTCCGATCGTCTACCGTTATCCGGGCTCCGATCCAAAAGTTCTCTGGTCCGTGACGCGCTGGTTCTTGTCGGTTTCGCTCGAGCACTTTGGAAGCATGCCGCAATTCTTCGAGGCAATCCAGCCGCTTAGCCCACCAACACGAAACGCGGCGACGCGTGCTTCCCTGGAAAACGTGTCCGTGGCGGACGTCTTGAGCCTTTCGCTGATCGGCGCAACGCTCTTGACGGCGGTTCAGTTTTTTTCCGCATGCGGGTTACTCGTTTCCCTCACTGCTCAGGAGCGAGAGCGTGGCTCGTTACGAGCGATCCTTCTGACGCCTGCCAGCTATTTCGAATTCGTCGCATCCAAAGCCCTGGTGCATGGCGGGCTCTCGCTGTCTTGCTGTGCACTGATCGCCGCGGCACTTGGGCCAACGACTTTGCTTTCCCCTTTATTCTGGGGAACCATGATCATGGCGACCTGCGGCTACTTCGCGTTGGGTTTGCTCATCGCATCCTTCGCCAAGAACCAAACCGCACCCAACTTGCTTTCGTTCGCGTATCTTCTGGTCATTGGAACGCTCAACCTGTTGGCGTTTCGTTTTGACGCGTTTCAGTTCCTTAGCTTATTGTCGTTTGAGAGATACGCTCTGCTCCTCACACTCGCCAGTTTGAACTCGGGTCAACTGAGCATTTCGTCCAGCTTGAGCTTCCTGGGCACACCCGCCTTTGCCATGCTTGCCCTCCTTTCGAGTGGGCTCCTGCTCATCTCGGTCTACGTGGGTTCCAGGCGTTTGCGGGCATACTGACGTCGCGAGAAAACAATCGCGTTGCCACGACATCGTACCCGGGCCCTCCCCGAAATCTCGCTTCAAGCTCGATTTCGACCCTCCCTACGCTGCGCGTGGGAGGGTCAACTTGGTGGCGATCAACGAGAACTGTCAGAATCCGCCGCTTTTGGCTTGACTCTGTACCTAGGTACGGAACGTATACTGTGTCCATGGAGAACACGCAAAGCGAGCCGATGACGATTGGGGCCTTGGCCAAGGCGGCGGGCGTTGGTGTCGAGACTGTCCGTTTTTACCAGCGGAAGGGTCTTCTGGAAACGCCCACGCGAACGAAGGGTTACCGCACGTACGGCGTTTCTGACGTGCGGACCATTCGGTTCATCAAGAGAGTTCAAGAACTTGGGTTCTCTCTGAAGGACGCTCAGGACTTGCTTGACATCGCGCTTTGCTCAAGCGAAACACGTCCCCGACTTGCGGAGGCGTGCCGCAGGAAGACCGAAGAAATCCAACATAAGATCAGTGATCTGAATCGGATGCTGGAGATGGTCCACCAGTTCTCAGACGCTTGCGGAAGCGAGCCATCAGAACCTGTTTCATGCAACCTCATCGATTGTTTTGAGAACGATTGGTCGTGTTGTGAACCCTCGAATCGGAGAGAGATATGAGCGATAGCTGCGGATGCTGCGAAAAAGGAACCTGTAACTGCACGACCACGGCTTGCGATTGCTGCTGTGGAACCGATGCATGTGGTTGCGATTCCAAATGTGTGTGTGGCGACTGCTGCAGTGACTGTTGCAGCAGCTAGCGACCGAAAGCATCACGATGAAATAGAAACGCCTGAGCCGTGATTTGACGGCTCGGGCGTTTCACCTGCTAGGCCAGCCGCTTGTGATCACGGAAGCGCTTGACGCCACCATGTGAGTTGCTATCCTCCGGAAGCCTGTGGTGACGGGTTAGGATTCTCCTTGCCCGTGAACAGGGAACTCCGGTGAGACTCCGGGACGGTCCGGCCGCTGTGTGCCATCTGTCCTTTCGAATGAAAGGGCGTTCACCAATCGATCTCAAATGCCATTGCCCCGAGGCGAGAAGGCTTGAGCGGTGTTCGTTGGCGAGTCAGAAGACCTACCTCAGGCAAGATAGCATTGTGCCCTCCTGGATTGGGGCGGTTGTCGCGGTCGAATCATTTCGGCTGATCTTGCCCGATTAGGCCCCGATTTGTTCAGGCGCGTCGTGAATCACGTTTGCCTGGACATTGGTGATCCCATGTCCGTCAATAAAACACCCTGGCTCCGGCTGGACGCCAGAGCCCCTCGCTTGTCCAGCCGACCTGCGTTCACACTCATCGAGCTTCTGGTCGTGATCGGGATCATTGGCGTCCTGGTCGGACTGTTGTTGCCAGCCGTTCAGGCGGCTCGCGAGGCAGCCAGGCGAATGTCATGCACAAACAACCTGCGCCAAGTGGGGTTGTCAGTCCACAACTACGAATCTGCCTTCAAGATTCTGCCACGACAGTCCACTTCGCCAGGTCCAGGGGCGGCATGGACAACACGACGCGGAAGCTGGTTCACCGCGGTGCTCCCGTTTGTCGAGCAGGATGGATTGTTCAAGGAGTTTGACCAAGATTTTCACTGGCATGATCCCGAGAACGAAGAAGCCGTCGCGACCAACGTGCCTCTTCTCAGTTGTCCGTCGGTTCCCGATCGACCGGGATTCGAGTGGACAGCACTGGTGGACTATCCGGGTGGATCTTCCTCGTTCTCGTTGACGCCACGAGACTTCTACAACGGAGCGACGACGGACTACGCCAACGTTGGCGGCATCGGAACCCAGCTCAATGCTTCCCTCCCTCCTCGAAGTCGATTGGGCGACCCCAGAAATTGCGGGGTGCTGACGCTCAAAGGGACCAAATTCGCGGACATTTTTGATGGGCTTTCCAACACCATCTTGTTGGTGGAATGCGCAGCGCGTCCCGAGCTCTATCAGAACGGGCGTTTGGTACCCGACGGATCAAGCCCGAAGACCTGGAGTGGGTTTTCCAGCGTGACGAGCCCCTTTCCGACCGGCGGGGTTTGGGCGAGTCACAACAAGGGCTTCTTGATCGATGGGGCACAAACGGATGGGAATACCGCGATCCGGCCCGGTCCGTGTGGCGTCAACTGCAGCAACGACAACGAAGTTTACTCGTATCACACCGGGGGCGCGAACGTTCTGATGACTGATGGATCCGTCCGGTTCATCACCGAGTCGATTCCGATCGAAGAGCTGGTTGCCTTAGCAAGCCGAAACGGTCGTGAGGTGATCGTCAGTGAGTAGCCGCGGCAAAGCACCCGTTCTCATGGTCATGGGAACCTGTTCGTCCGCGGGCAAGAGTTTGATCGTCACGGCGCTGTGTCGATGTCTTGCCCGGCGTGGTTTGCGAGTCGCTCCCTTCAAGTCTCAAAACATGTCCAACAACGCGGCCGTTTGCGCGAGCGGCGGTGAGATCGGGAGATCGCAAGCACTTCAGGCCATCGCGGCTGGCGTGGATGCGGAAACGGACATGAATCCAGTTCTCCTGAAGCCGGAAGGCGACACGCGATCCCAAGTGGTTGTCAATGGAGAAGCCACACCGGCGCTTGAGGCACGGCAGTACTTTGCGCAACGCCGACGACTGTGGCCGTTGATCACGGCTGCTCTTGATCGCTTGCAAACGAAGTTTGAGATGGTCGTCATCGAGGGGGCGGGCAGCCCGGCGGAACTCAATCTCGCGGATGTTGAGATGGTGAACCTGGCCATTGCCCGTCATTGCCAAGCGCCAACCATCCTGGTTGGAGATATCGAACGTGGCGGTGTCTTCGCGCAGCTGCTTGGAACGCTCTGGCTTATCCCGGAGCAAGATCGCCAACTGTTCTGCGGGATGCTGGTCAACAAATTTCGCGGGGACCGATCCTTGTTTGACACGGGTATCGATATCCTTCAAGAACGAAGCGACGTTCCCGTGCTGGGAGTGTTGCCGTGGATAAAGGATTTGCACCTGCCCGAAGAGGATTCCGTTTCGCTGAATCCCTCAACATCGAATGCAAATGGGATCGCAGCCTGTGACGCGGGTGAGGTGCTGGCGACCCAAGGGCAGCTTGATTGCGTTGTCGTTCAGCTCCCACACATTGCGAATTTTGATGACTTTGATCCGCTCAATGAAGAACCCGGCGTTCGATTGCGATATGTTCAATCCGCGAGCGACATTGGGAATCCGGATGTGCTGATCTTGCCAGGAACGAAGAACACCATTCGCGACTTACATTGGCTTGGAGAGGTGGGCCTTGCGGATCGGATCAAGGAGCTTGCATCGCTGGGCACACAACTTGTCGGCATTTGCGGTGGCTATCAAATGTTAGGCAGGGCGATTGAGAACCCAAAACGATTTGAGTCGGATGAGGTGTACTGTGAAGGTTTGGGTTTGTTGGACACCGTGACCTGCTACCAACCGACTAAATTGACGCGGCAGGTGCGTTTTTCGATTCGAGATGATATGATCGCACCCGGCACATTGGGGCAAGGCGTATCAGGCTACGAGATCCATATCGGCACGACGGCTTCCAAGAGCGCTTGGCTGACAGCGCGGTCCAATCCAGCTCGGGAACATTCCGAGACCGTCCAGCAGGATTTGGATGGCGCCCATGCACGTGATGGACGGATCTGGGGCTGCTACGTGCATGGATTGTTTGCAAACGACAACTTTCGTCAGGCTTTTCTGGTTAAGCAGGGGCTCGATCGGAATGTGTTGCTGGCGCGATCATCGCAATCGCGGCTGCAAGAGTCGTTGGACCGACTTGCCGACGAGTTCGAAAAGTCCGTTGACGTTTCAGGCCTGCTTGAAACCGTGATGCAAAGATCTCGAATGGAGGGAGCTTCCCGTGCCTGCTGATCCCGAAGAAAGCACCCTGTCCGCCAACGAGGCGCATCGCAAACGCATGGTCCGCATCAATGAGGTGAAGGACCGACAGCTCGCCGAAGCGACTGACGAGAAAGGTCTCATCATTGTCCACACGGGGAGCGGAAAAGGAAAATCGACCGCCGCGTTCGGCATGGCGATGAGATCGCTCGGGCAGGGCATGAAAGTGGGGATCGTCCAATTCATCAAGGGGGCGATCGCAACTGGGGAAGCTGCATTCATCCAGCAGCTGTCGGAACGAGGCATGCCCATTGAAATGCACACGATGGGAGAAGGATTCACCTGGAAGACGCAGGACCGCGAACGCGACATCGAGACAGCGATGCGGGGCTGGGAACAAGCCGTGAAACTGATCCGCGATCCTTCCTTTGAACTCATCGTTTTAGATTAACTGAACATTGCTTTGAAGTATGACTACGTGCCTTTGGCGACGGTCTTGGAAGAGTTGGCAGCCAAACGCCACATGCTGCATGTGGTCATCACGGGAAGAAACGCCAAGGAAGAACTGCTTGAGATCGCGGACCTTGCTTCCGAAATGAACGTGATCAAGCATCCCTATTCCAAAGGGATCAAGCCTCAGCGTGGCGTGGAGTTCTAAATGACAGTACCGACTCAAGCGGAAACGTTGATGCAAGCGGCTGGACCGACTGCCGCCGACGAAG
>JBCCYK010000345.1:0-5450 GCA_039189905.1 Planctomycetota bacterium | reverse complement strand
GGGTCCATCGGTTTGCCTGCCAGATTAACACGGACGTGAAATCCGGCAGAAATGGCGCAAATCCTGTGCCGATCTCGTCTCGGAACACCGGCGATAAAGCATTATTGGCAAAATAGATGGCATTGGCCGTGAGGCCCCGGTGATTGTTCAACGAGGAAGCCGAGAGCCCCGAAGGGGCGACACACCCGATTCTGCATACACGCCGATCGCAATCCCATCACTTCCGGCGTGGCTTCCGTTGGGGCACCGGCGGGATCTCCATCCCGTACTGCTTCCAGTACATCAAGTGAAAGATGTTGTGCCCTGTCAAAGGAGCATCCTCGTTCACCATGTTGGGCAGCGCCTTGTCAAACCACTGGTCGTAGAACGCATTCATTTGCGCCGCGACGTCCGCGTGATTCGCAATCACGTTCGTCTTCTGCGATGGATCTTGCTCCATGTCATAAAGCTTTTTGCGCCCCACCATGCGAAATCGCTGATTCCGCACCGCGAAATCAACGTCACGAGCGGACAGGGCCTCTCCGATCGCCCAGCGACCTTTGTGAAAGACGCGATAGCGGTCCTCCCATTCGGCAGACGCGTCCTTAAGCAAGGGAACCAAACTGCGACCATGCAACTGATCGGCTTGTTTGGGACTGCCGCCAACAATCTCCGAAAACGTCGGCAGGATATCGAAGTGATTCGCGATCCGGTCCACATCCGTGCCCGCACTTAGCACGCCCGGCCAACGCCAGAAACTCGGTACGCGCGTGCCTCCTTCATCCACACTCCCTTTCTTTCCCTTGTGGTCGCCGTTGTACATCGATGCCGATGGGCCGTTGTCGGTCATGAAGATCAACAGTGTGTCTTCCTCGATGCCCCAGTCGGACAGCTGCTTCGTCAGCTTCGCGATGTTGTCGTCGATGTTTTCGATCATCCCATAGAAGCCAACGGTGCGATCGTTGAACCCAGCATCCTGGAATTTCTTCTTGTAGGAATCGGGTGCGATGAATGGACCGTGCGGCGCGTTGGTTGCGATGTAGGTGAAGAAAGGCTGCTTGCCCTTCTGCGAATCCATCCACTTGATCGCTTGGTCGAAGAAAATGTCCGTGCAGAAACCCTTTGTCTTCACAAAGGTGTTGTTATGAAGGATCGCGGGATCAAAGTACTTGTTGTTGGGCGCGTCGCCACAGCTGCCCGCGTACGACTGTCCGATTCCACCGGCCCCGTGCATGAAAACCTCGTCGAAACCACGCTGATCCGGGCGATAAGGATCTTGATCCCCCAGGTGCCACTTGCCAAACATGCCCGTCGTGTAGCCCGCGTCGCGAAGCATTTCGGGCATTGTTGGGATGCCCAGCTTCATCCGTTCGCGTTCCAGGATCGTGTGCGTGACACCGACGTAGAACGGAGCACGGCCCGACATGATGGCGGAACGCGTGGGTGCACAGGTCGGGCTGACTTGAAAACGGGTGAACCTAAGGCTCTGTTCCCGCAAAGCATCCAGATTCGGCGTCGCCAAGTGCGGGCTTCCGTGACCGGATAGATCGTAGTAGCCCTGGTCATCGGTGATGACCAGGATGATGTTCGGCTGTTTGTCAAATGCTGGGGCAGACGTTGGCGCCGCGCAACAGGACGCGTCAATGTTGAGGCCGAGAAAACCGAGCAGGAAGAGCAAGTGAGGGATCGCAAACGAGCGTGACGTCATGATGCATTCATGGGATCTTGGGGATTCGACTTCGAAGGGGGCAGCGGACGTTCCATGACGCCGCACCCTCAGGGAAGCGTGTCCCAATCGAGCGCGGACCTCGAATCAGCGGTCGTCATGCATTTGTCCAGCCGGCACAAAGCATAGCTGCTCCTTCATGCGGGTTGGGTCTGTTCCGGTTTTCCCTGACGGGCAAAGAGCCTTGGCTCGCTACAGGAACCGGATGAGATCAGAGACACTTCCACACACGCCATCGGGGGCAACTGGCGAATCGGATGGTGGGAGTTGAGTCGTTTTCCCGGACATCACCAGCAGCCCCGCAACACCGCAAGCCTGGGCACCACGAACATCGGACTCAAGGTCGTCTCCAATCATCGCGACTTGGGATGGCGGTAGATCCAAGAGGTCCAGGCCAGCCCGAAAAAAGTCCTTCGATGGCTTGCCGGTCACGATCGCCCTGCGGTCAGAGGCATGTTCCAAGAGGGCAACAAAAGCACCCGCATCCAGGGTCATGCCATCCTTCGTACGAAAAAACTTGCTCCGTGACATGGTGACAAATGCGGCGCCCTTCCCAAGCAATCGAAACGCTTGGTTGAGGTGCTGAAACGTGATCGTTTCACCCATGTCCCCGATGACCACGGCCTCCGCCTCGTCTTCATTCTGCGGGTGACCGGCAAAATCTTCGACGAGCGTGGGCCGCGTTAGGAAGTAGCAAGACCCGATCCGCTGTCGATCCAAGTATGCCTTTGTTGCGATGGGCGCCGTCAGCACCTGCTCCGGTTCAATCTCAAGACCGTAGGCCTCAATTCGAGCGAGCACGTGCGCGCGGCAGCGACTGGTGATGTTGGTTACAAACGCATGCGGGATGCCTTTTGTACGCAATGCGTGTACGAAGTCAGCCGCACCCGCGATCAATTCATCGCCAACGTAAAGCGTCCCATCCAGGTCGATCAGAAACCCCTTGGTTTCCTCAACCAGTTTTCCCAAGGATTCATCGTGGAACATGGCTCCAGCCCCATCTCAGGAGTTCGCCTCCAGCCGTAGCGAAAGACGCCAAGTCTTTCGGCTTTCTTGCGGCAGGCCGAAACTCTTGGCGAGTTTCGCTACCCGAAAACCAAGTTGCGACAGAACAACAGCCTGACACTTGACGGTCTGGGGTACAAACACAAAATCCGACTGGACGGGATGCCCTGGCTAAATGGCACCGATGGGCTCGCATAACGCCTCTAGCGAGTAGCGACCTTCGCCTGGCGGTATACTATGAAACCGCGACCGAGCCGCCCACGGGATCATCGTGCGGGACGCCGCCCAAGGGATCATCGTGCGGGACCCTTGGCCCCAGCCGTGGCCGCAACGACGCTTGGCCCTTTGCGTCCAACGGCGATCAGCTCATCGTCCGCCATCACCCAAACTTGGTCACCGACTTCGCAGCGAATCGCGTGGGTGCCGGTAAAGTCGCCAAACGCGGGAAGGATCAACTGTTGCTTGGAGTTCCGCCACCAAAAGCATGGAAGCTTGCCGAGTGTTTCGTGGCGAGCGGTCATCCGAAACGCAGGGTGAATGTGACCACAGAGACTGAGTGATTTGCCGTTCGATTCGGAACGAGCACGCTCCGCGTCGTCGGGTGCATGGACCAAGTGGACGTCGTTCACATAAGCTTCAGCCGGCTGAACTTTCAGACCCCAGCGGTCAGGGAGACGACCGACATGCTGATCATGGTTGCCCATCACCAGCAAGCGATTGATCTCAGAGTGCTCCACCAAGAAGCGTTCCCAGGGACCAATCGTTTCCGAGCGGAGTGAACTTCGTGCATGGAACAGGTCGCCGAGGATGAAGAGCTTGGTGGCCCCAGTTTGTTCCAGTGTCTCGGCTAACCGATCCAGCGTGCGCTGGGTGCTGCCCACGGGGACACCTATCGACGCCGAGCGAAAGGTCGCGTCTTTCCCCAAATGAAGGTCGGCGACGACGACCGCGTTTTGGTCTGACCAGAAGACGGCTCCCGCTGAAAGGAGCTCAAACACATGGTCGCGCAGTTGGATCGTCGACTCGGTCATCCTGACTTGTCCCTCAAACGCTTTTCGTAATCGCTTCCCGCTGCTTCGCGACCAAGTCGGCAATGCCCGAACGCGCTAGCTTAAGGAGGCTTCCGAGATCATCGTCGTCAAACGTGGCCTCTTCGCCGGTGCCTTGGATCTCCACGAAACGTCCCTGCCCCGTCATGACGACATTCATATCCACGTCCGCAGCGGAATCCAGTGGATAGTCGAGGTCCAACACAGGCTTCCCATCGACGATCCCGACGCTGACCGCCGCCACGTGATCTCGGATCACTTGATCCGGTGTAACAGGATGTTCGTCCAGCTCTGCCAGTGGCTCGAGCGCCAAACGCAATGCGATGAAGCCTCCCGTGATCGAAGCCGTTCGCGTTCCTCCGTCGGCTTGCAACACATCGCAGTCGACCGTGATCGAACGTTCGCCCAAGGCGTTTAAATCCACAACGGCTCTCAGTGAGCGACCGATGAGTCGCTGAATCTCCGTGGTCCGTCCGTCCACCTTGCCACTGCGATCGCGTCGTTTGCGCGGCGTTGTGCTGCCCGGCAGCATGTTGTATTCGGCGGTCACCCAGCCCTTCCCACGTCCGGCCATCCAGGGTGGGACGTCCAATTCCAAGGATGCGGAGCAAAGCACGATGGTGCCCCCACAGCGATACAGCACGCTGGAGGGATGGGCCGGCAGATAGCCACATGTGATTTCGATCGGTCGCAGTTCGTCGGAAGCCCGTTTGTCAGACAAGCAATTCTCCTGGTGAGTGGTTTCAGCGAAAGAGTTTCCTGGACCCCGATCCCGCCATCGCGAATGCATGCCCAAGACCGAGCGTGTGCCCAGGGTTCCGCATGGTATCCTTCTCATAGACGCAACTCCATGCGTGCCCCCGGTCGCGCTGTCGATTCCTTCACCATTCGCCTCAGCCAGTCCCATGCCATTCGTTTTGCAATCTGCGCCTTCATGCCACTTGCCTGACGCGGCAGTCGTGGTTCGCGAATCGATGCCTCGAAGAGGCGTCGCTCCTGTCGCTGCCGTTCTCCGAGCTGCGGTGCAGCATTGCCTGTTGGCGGTTGGTGCCGAAACTCGGACTAGAATCCTTGCGGCTTTCGCCTGGTCTCTGGTTTTCGTCATGGCGGCACCCGTATCAGCGCAGTCACCGAGAGACGTTTTTGGTGGGATCCTGGAGGACCTACTGCGTTCGCAGATGAAGCTGCGCAATCCTGACCCGGTGCACGCCGAGCCGAGTTCCCCTCCCCAACGCGTGCCCGGTCGTCCCGTGGATCCGGTGCGGTCGGGCACCGACATAGAAGCCCAATCCCGACAGGTCAGCGACCAGTTTGCTTCCTTCGCGCGGGAATCGGAACGCTTAGGTTCGCTTCTGCGCCGCGATTCCGGTCGTGTGCCTGGGGTGGGTGAAAATCTGGACGAAGTCTTGAAGCTCCAAGCGCGAACGCAGCTTCTTTCGGCGCAAAGGTCCCCGCGAGTTCGCAGCCAGTGGGAGCGCGAGATCCGTGACTTGGATCGCGATTGGCGTCTGACGTCGTATCGCTTGGCATCGCTTCCGGGTCTGTCATCCGGCTGCCGCCAATCGATTCAGCGTTTGAGCGAGATCACCTATCGTTGCTGTCAGCTCTACGATCTCGAACCGGGATGTGCAAGGCGACCGATACCGCACAGGGCGACGAGGTGCCGTCATGAAGCGCCCCACCTTCGACTT
>JBCCYK010000344.1:0-5488 GCA_039189905.1 Planctomycetota bacterium | reverse complement strand
TTGCTCTGGCACGGGGCCGAGTTGGGTCGGAAACGATCTGCCAGCGAGCGACCTTGGCCGTCGAACGTCAACGGACAGGTCATCACAACGAAGTGGGTCCAAATGAGACCGAAACGTCACGACAGCGATATACTAGGGTCGACCCGCGTCAGCGTGGCCAGGGAAGGCCTGTTGCAAGCAAAGAAAATCGCGTTCACAAGACATCAAACCCGTAACCTCCCCGAAATCTCGCTTGAAGCTCGATTTCGACCCTCCCTTCGCTGCGCGTGGGAAGGTGAATTGGGTGGCGTTCAGCGAGAAGTGTCGAAATTCGAAAGGGTCCGTTGCATTCGCCGGGCGTTCGATTAATGCTCAGGGGAGGAGGATGCCGTGGTCCTGACGGCGCCGTTCGGCTTTCTCGCACTCATCCGACACCCCACGTGAAGCTCAACATGTCTCACCGACGAATCGGCAATCCGAATCCCGTTTTGCCTCTTCTCTGCATTCTGTCGTTGGTCGGTGTGACCAACCTTCCCGGCCAAGAGAAGCTTAGCCTGTTGCTCGACCGATCACCGGCACCGGCCAACGCGATCGGGTATGTGAATGTTCCTGCTCTCAATGCGTTGATGGCAGACGCCGGTTTCACACATCGTGTCACCGAGAATGTCGATGCCTTTTGGTTCATCGCCGACCTCGATCTCGACAGCGTGCGTCCCAAATGGGAAGCCGGGTATAGCAGTTTGAAATCGAGGATTGACACCGAAGCGTTCGCCAAGGAGATCGGAGGCTACGTCGATTCAGTAGAAGGCACCGATGTCGTTTTTGCTCCCAACGAGACTTACTTTGTACCGCTTGAAGACAACCGCATGGGGATGCTTCGGCCTGCGAACCGCAAGCTGCTTGCCGGATGGCTGACGCCCTCCATCAAAGTCAACTACTCCGATTTCTTAACAGCCAACGCCAACCAGCCAGAATCCTATCTCTCCTTCATGGTCGCGATCGACTTGAGCCACAGTGTTTCGCCTGTTCCGCTCGCGAAGAAACTGGAACAGCTCGAGTCGCTGCAAGCGAATCCGCCTCAAACGGTGGCCAAGATCTTGGCATCCATGGAAGGCGTGAGCGTCATTGTGGGTCGACGCAGCCTGAATGAGTGCATTGTCAAGTTTCAGTTCAGTCGATCCCCCACATCTCTGAAGCTGATCGCAAACAAGATGCTCGCGGAGATCCTCGAGAAGAACGGCGTTTCGGCTCCAGAAGTCCTGACCTGGAAGCTCACCGCAGATGACACGAGTCTCTCGCTCCAAGGCACCATCACGGAGTCCACGCTGAGTGGTCTGATGAGTGTGTTCAGCATGGAATCGCAGGCCAGGAGTGTGGTCGGCGGGATGTCGTCGGCGTCCCTGGCGCGTTCTGCTGAAGAACAAACGCTGTATCGAACCAAGAGCTATTTCGCGGATGTCAATCGAGTCGTCGATCAAACTCGCGGGCATAAATCGAAGACGACCGGCGCGATGGCCCGCTGGAACGACCAACGGGCGCGTCAGATCGATGAGTTGGGCACCCTCAACGTCGACCCGGAGATGGTTCAGTACGGGATCAACGTTGCCGAGTTGTTGCGTGGCAACGCGCTTACGATCCGGGAGGGCAACATTTCCGCCGGGCAGACGAAGGTGAATCAAGGGCTGCAGAACAACGGCTACTACGGTGGTTATGGAGACGGCTACTACTACAACACCAACTCCACGGCCGATTACCAGAACGCCACCAACGCCATCGCCCAGGGCAACTCCTATCGGAACTATCGTGAGACACTCAATCAAATTGATAAGCTGACCGCTCAGGTTCGACGCGATATGACGCAAAAGTATCAAACGCAGTTCTAGCCACGCGGCGGCTTGGCGTTCGCGTACCCCTTCGTCCAGGTTTGAGACTAGGTTCGGTGCTACGCAGTGGCATAGGCTTCCAGCCTGTGAATTGCCGCGTCCGGTACCGATGGCAGGCAAGATGCCTACCCCACTTGTCAACCTAATCGAATCACTTGGCGGCTCGTCGATCTAGTAACGGGATGCGTGACAGCATCTGTTATCGCAGATGGCAGCGCCGGTGATGGCTGCTGGGCAATGGCCCTCTCGCAAGAGGGCGTGCCCCAATTGCCAGCAGCCATCGGAGCGCCACGCCAAAGGAGGCGCGACCGACCATGAAAACACGCTCGACGCGATCCTCGATCCAAAGCGGCGTCCCTTGTCGTTCGCCCAGCACGCGACACGGACTCTCTCAAAAAAGCGGCGAAATCGCCTGCCAGATTACGAGCCAGTTCAATTTTTGTGAAAAAAGCCGTGTGCTCGCATATTACGGCACCATGTCATTGATTGTGGGTGATGCCTCACCGATACTTGGGGGGTGTGTAAGGGGTGATCCCAAAGTCGATTGGGCGAAGCGTGTCGAATCCAACCCGGATCAGTTTGCTGGAGGAGCTAAAACACAGCGGCGCCGAGGCCGCTTGGCGGGAGTTCTGTGGGATCTACGAACGTTTGATCCGCCAGTGGCTTCGAAGAGAAAGCCTCCAAGAGTGCGATATCGACGATGTCACCCAAGACGTCTTGACCGCCTTGGTGACCGCAGTCCCTACTTTTTGCCACAATGGACGCGTGGGAGCTTTTCGGTGTTGGTTGCGTCGACTGGTCTCCAACCGGCTGCGTCGCAGTTGGGAATCCAAGTCCCGTGAGCAACGCGCGCTCGCCGGAGTGGATTTGGCCGACCTCTCCGACCAGCTAGCCGATGACACCAGCCATCTCAGTTCCATTTGGGATTTGGAGCATGATCAGTTCGTCCTTCGCAGTCTTCTGAAGACGCTTCGAACGCGTTTTGCAAAGCAAAGCTTGGACGCCTTTGAGCGAATCTCGATTGACCGAGAGAGCGCTCAAAGCGTTGCCAAGGACCTTGGAATGACCTTGGGAGCGGTGCGTGTTGCCCAGCACCGTGTCTCCAAAGCACTGCGCGAGATCTCGGGGGACCTCGTTTCATGACCTCAACATCCGATGAAACCACAGACGCCGCCCATTGCAGCGAAGAAGAGTTGCGGGCGTGGTTTCGGAACGAGTTGGACGAAGAATCGGAGCAGCGGATCGAACGGCATTTGATGCGGTGTGATGTCTGCGCGAAGAAGATCGATGAGGTCGACGTGTGGCCTGAACCCATCGTCAATCGATTTGGTGTGCCACGCGATCCAGCGACCGAAACGCGGATGAACCTTCCGGCCATTCACGAATCGAAGACGGAAACAGAACTGGAATGGAGCCGCGAACGCGAATCGATGTCGCATGGGAGCGATGGCTCCTCCACGAACGGCGCCAATACTTCCACTTCCCGTTGGCAACCGGAGTTGCTCCTCGCCTCCGGTGGGATTGGGGAGGTATGGGTGGCTTTGGATCGCCAACTCGGCAGGACTGTGGCACTGAAGAAGCTCAAGAGAGAGTTTGCAGGCATCCCATCGGTTCGCCGCCGCTTCTTGCAAGAAGCGCGCGTGACAGCCCAGCTGACCCATCCGGGAACAGCCAGTGTCTACGAGCTTTGTGAGGACGGACCGGAATCGTTTTACGTGATGACGCTGGTGGAGGGGAAATCGCTTGCTTCCCTCATTCAGGAGTTGCATCGAACAGAAAATCCACCGCAAAAGTTGACTCCCGCTTGGGTGTCGCTGATCCAGAACTGGATCTCGGTTGCACGGACAATTTCCTTCGCGCACACCAAAGGTGTCGTGCACCGAGATCTCAAGAGCGACAACATCATTGTTGGGGACTACGCCCAGGTGACGGTCATCGATTGGGGGCTTGCTAAACGCACTGATCAAGTCTTGGTCGAAGACCATGAGACCGAGCCCCCGACTGGAGGTGCCTCCTCGCAAATGCTCCGGTCGACACGGCCCGGGATGAGAATGGGCACGCCGCCATTCATGGCGCCGGAACAGGCACGTGGTGAGAATCACGTCGTGGACGAGCAAACCGACGTTTGGGGATTGGGGGCGATGCTCTACGAAATCCTAACGGGCGTCGCGCCGTTCACAGGCACCGGCACCGATGACGTCCTCCAAAAGGTCCTTCATGAGCCGCTGGTCGCGATCCGCAGGCATCGTCCTGGAGTGCCCGTTGGATTGACGAGTCTGTGCGAGAAGGCGCTTCAGAAAGAGAAGTCCTCACGCTGGCCGACCGTTCAAGACTTCGCGAATGCTGTCGAGTCTTGGATCAACGCCGACAGGGAGATCCGTGAGTCGACAACGGCACGTCAGAAGCTGTTCGAGCTGTCGGGCGAATTGATGTTCATTTTTGACTTTGATTCACGCATTGTCTGGGGCAACACCGCGTGGGAACGACAGCTTGGTTGGTCGTCTGAACAGTGGGTGGGCAGTGCGAGCGAGTCGCTGGTTCATCCGGAAGATCGAATGCCGGATGCGCGGAAGCAACAGATTCGTCTTGGTGAAACCGTGGTGCACGAATCGCGTATCCGCCACGTCGATGGCAGCTACCACTGGTATTCATGGCACTTCACAGCCGTGCCGGACGAGAAACAGGTATATGCGGTCGGTTATCGCTTGGATCGGCCTAGCAGTCGCTCAAATTAGCGACCGGCCTGCCATGTCGGATCGCAACGCGTGAACTTGGTGTGGCTGACTCGTTGAGCATGAGTCCATGCAGCGCGTGAAACTCGCCGTGTCGCATCAGTTCGAACGATATCGCTTGACGTGCAGCCGTCAAATTTCTTAACGCTCAAGGCAGGGGGATCGCGACACGCGTGTTGTGTGTGCGGTGGTTCTTCTGAGAATGGAAACGGAAGCAATTCGATGAGCTATGGCGTTTACCTGTCGGCATCGGGTGCTCAAGCACAGAATCACCGGTTGCAGCAGATCAGCCACAACCTGGCCAACGTCGAAACGCCGGGCTACAAACCCAAGCAAACCGTGTTGCAAGCCCGGTTCTCTGAGATGATCTCCGAGGGACAGGTTTCGCCAGGCCACGGAGGCATCGACGATCTGGGTGGGGGTGTCACGATTCAGCCTGAAAAGACGGAGTTCCGCCAAGGACCGATTGAGACAACGGGACGCCAAACCGACTTTGCCATTCACGATCGCGAGTCGTTCTTTGTCCTTCAACGAGGCGAGCAGCAGTTGCTGACGCGGGCGGGTGACTTTCTCTTCGACTCCGGCGGCTTCCTCGTCAACACAGGTGGCGATCAGGTTCTGGGAAGCGATGGACGCCCCATCCGAATCAACCCCGAGGAACCCGTGACGGTCGGGCCAGAGGGACGTGTGGTGCAGGGCAACGCGCGAATGGAGTTGATGCTCGCGCGGCCACGCAACCTGGCAGACCTTACGAACGTCGGTGGAAACCTCTTTCGGCCGCTGGCGGACTTTGACCTTGCCCCGCCCACGGATCGCAACGTAGTAGCCGGTTCCTTGGAACGTTCGGCGGTCAGCCCGACGTCCACCATGATGGAGCTCATCGAAACCTCGCGT
>JBCCYK010000343.1:0-5508 GCA_039189905.1 Planctomycetota bacterium | reverse complement strand
GTTCGATGGGAAGCTGATCGCCGCCATTGTCAACAAGCTCGCCAACCTTTCAGGCCGGCTCAGCTATGAGTTCGAGGGCGAAGGCGACAACCTTGCCGTAACCGTCTCGGGGACTTTTGCTGGAGAGAGCGAACCGAAGACGGTGCGTGTGACAGTAAAGGAGGCGAAGACCGACAACCAGATGTGGAAGAAGGATCCTCATCAAAAGTTGGTCTATACCGGCGCCACCCGCTGGGCTCGCCGGCATTGCCCCGAGGTCATTCTCGGGATCGTCAGCGATGACGAGCCGCCGGCGGCAACCGTCGAGGCCGTATCGGTCACGGCGCCGGCAGCGGAACCGCCGATTGTTATCGAGAGTGCTCCCTTGGATCTGCCGAACAGAATCGCGCAGTTCAAATCAGCGATTGAGTCTGCGGAGAGCCACGACGAACTGGAAAAGATTGTCGATCGAATCAATGCAGAGCTTGCGATGCCAGAGCCAGCACGTGAGGACTTGAAGAAGGTCGCTAGGCAGGTTTACGCCGGCCTCAGCGAGCCAGTGGCGGCTGGGTAATGGACACCGAAACCGCCATCGAACTCTGGCACGAACGCGCCGCAATCCGCGAATTCGACGGCGGATTCGAACGCGAGCAGGCCGAGTACCTGGCGGTGAAAGATGTTGAACGTATGGCCGGCAAGGAGCTGCCGGCCGTTAGATACAAGGCACGGAAGTCGAAGATGGAAATGCGTTCGACGCAACAGATGTTGAGTGGGATTTGATGACGAACCGTGCCCAGCGTCGCCGTCTGGCTGGTACCGCGGACACTCCTTTGACGGCTAGAGAATGCTATGAAGATCCGAGAAGCAACGGTGAGGGCCGGCCGAACGGTCCCTCACCCGACAAAGAGTTTTTCGAACGTCAAGACCGAGATCGAATTGGTTGCAGACGTGAGCGACGAAGACGACCCCCAAGCCGCTATCGACGGGCTTCGGGTGCAAGCTGAGCAACTCGTTCAAACACACCAAGACCAGGTTTGTGAGTCGATTCGCAAGGGCATCGAGATTGCGTCAACGCAGTCACGGATTCAGAAGCTCGAATCGGAACTTGACTTCCTGCGTGAGCGGCAGAAGTCCCACCAAGGGCTGTTGTTTGCTTCCACCGAAGTCAACGAAAGCGAAGAATCGTTTTAGTGATATGGCCGGTGACTGGATCAAATTGGAACACGCAACGCCGGACAAACCGGAGGTGATTGCAATGGCCAGCATCCTTAGCGTCGACGACCACGATTTGGTTTGGGCCAAGTGCGTACGCATCTGGATTTGGCTCGACCAGCAGACCGTAGATGGTAACGCTGTCAGCGTTACAGATTCGTTCATTGATCGTTTCACACGCGTTACAGGTTTTGCAAAAGCGCTCCGCAAGGTTGGTTGGTTGAGTGGTCGCGATGGCCACCTCTCAGTCCCCAACTTTGAGCGGCACAATGGAAAGTCTGCAAAAACCCGTGCGAATACCGCAAAACGAGTCCAGAAGAACCGTCAATCTTGTAACGGTTCGAGCGTTACAAACGCGTTACCAGAGAAGAGAAGAGAAGAGAAGAGTAACACTCTCTCTCCCCCACGCAAAAAAACCGTGGACCTGGGTGCTGAGATTCCGTCTCAGCTTGAGGAGCTTTGGTCCCTATGGATGGATACATGGGAGTCGCGAACAGGCCGCCGCATGGATCCAGGGTTGGCCCAACATCAACTCGGTGAGCTGTTGCGTCTGCCAATCGACAAGGCAGAGCGAGACCTAAGGTTCAGCCTCAGCAAGCAGTCGAAATCGATACTCGACAGCGATGACGATTATTCGAAGCGTCGGCCACGTGGCGGCGCGGGCACCAAATCGGAGATTGACATCTGATGACTGAAGACGAAGCACGTCAGCAGCTGCGCCGAGTGTTTGTGGTGTACCCGTCCTACCGCGAGGCCGTCGAGCGATCCGCGTATGGAAACGAAACGCTGAACGCGTGGCTACAGATACTGACCCCGTGCGAGCTGGCGGATGTCCGCGCCGTGGTTGATGAGATTGTTCGCGGAGAGAGGCCAGCAACGGATCAATACCAAAAGCCGGACCAGCTGCCACGGAACATTGCGTCAGAGGCGAGGGACCGCGCCGGAAAACGTCGTGAACAATCACGCCAGCATTCCAAGTACCACGCCGATCTGTCGCACCTGCGTGTTCGTGATCGTCGGTTTGGAATCGTTTCGCACGAGGCCATAAGGCTTGGTGGAGACGTTCGGCGTGGCAGGATCACGCAGGAAGAGAACGACGACAAGATGGCAGTTCTTCGAGCATGGCTTAGCGGAGATGGACCTGAGCCCCATTGGCTAGCCCAAGAGGCCAAGCTTGATGATGGCGGCGTTCGAGAGGTGCTGAGTCCATGACCCCACACCCCGACAACACATCCGCCGCCGCCATGCCGGCACGCCACGAAGCCTCCAAGTTGCGCAAGCGACTTGACGACGCGATCCAGGCCGAGGAGGTCGTGGATGTTTATCACGGTATCGCCGGCCGTGAACCGGTGGTCGCTCGTGGATTGCCGAAGGCTCTGTATGGACTTCGCAGCAATGTACTTGCGATGACGACGTTGAGCGGTGCTGGTGTTCGGATTGATGTCCAGCGGATTCAAAGGATTGAGGAGGTGTCGGAGTGACCCACCCATCAAAAACAAAAGGCAACAGCTACGAACGCGAGCTGGTCAACTCAGCAAAGGAGCATGGCCTCAAAGCAAAGCGAGCCTACGCAAGCAATGGCGAGTCACTTGGTCATGCTGCTGACGTCGACTTAGTGGTCGAAGGCCAACGCATCCAGGCCAAAAGGCGGAAGAATCTGCCGGCATACTTGCAACCGTCAGATACGACTGACGCGGTTGTGTTTCGGCAAGACCGTGGTGAATCGCTGGTGCTGTTGAGCTGGGTTCAGTACTTGGGGTTGATCGGCAGTTCGAATGGAGGAGGAATGAGTGCCACAATGCAAGAGATCGAATCACCCATGACAACCCGGAAAACAACCAAATGAAACTATCAAGTCAATTTCCGCTCCCATCCGGCATCGAAACCATGAAGCTGGCGATTCTGGGTCGCACCGGGTCGGGGAAAACGAACACAGCTGTCGTGATGGCGGAGCAAATGATTGCCGGCGGTGTGCCTGTCGCGATCATCGATCCGCAAGGCGACTGGTGGGGACTGCGATCCAAATACTCCATTGCCATCCTTGGCGGATCGCACGCAGACGTTCCCCTGGAGCCAACCGGCGGGTCCATTGCTGCCGATTTTGTCATCAATGAACGGATCCCGGTGCTGTTGGACTTGTTCGCCATGGGCGAGGGCGAGATGGTTCGGTTCGCCACTGACTTTGCAAAGCGGCTATGGACCAAAAACCGTGACGCCCTGCATTTATTCCTAGACGAGGCCGATCTCTTTGCTCCGCAGAAAGGTGTGGGAGCTGATAAGGCCAAGTGCCTTGGGGCATGGCAAAATGTTTGTCGCCGTGGTCGGTCGCGTGGTCTTGGCTTGACGATGATCACGCAGCGATCGGCTGTTATCAATAAGGACTTGCTGACGCAAGCGGATCCGCTCGTTGTTCACCGGATGACCGCCCCGCAAGACCTTAATGCAATCGCGGCTTATGTTGACCATCACGGCTACGGCGCCGAGTTTCGCAAGGACATCACGGCGAATGTTGCCAAGCTTCCAGTTGGTGAAGCGATCGTTATCTCGCCGGGCGAGATGGAGATCCGCCCGACACGCGTGTCGGTCTCAAAACGCAAATCGTTTGATTCGTCCGCAACCCCAACGATGGGCAGCAAGCGAGGCGAGCCGAAGACGCTAGCCGAGGTAGATTTGTCTGCGTTGCAGGAGTCCATGGCGGAAACAATCGAGAACGCAAAGCAGTCTGACCCTAAACACCTCAAGGCGACCATCCGAGAGCTTGAAGCGAAGGTGCGACAGCTGGAGAAGGCGAACGGAAAAGCTGAAATCGACAAGGCGGCTGCGGATCGCGATCGACATTGGAGGGCCGAGCTATCGAAGGTTCAGGAGGCGCACGCTTCGGTCGTTTCGAAAGCAACCCGCGCTCGCGAGATGTTGACACTGAACGGCGACGCGTCTGTAGAGGTCCGCGTGCCGCCGTCGGGTACAGCTCGCCGAAACGCTGTTTCAAAACGCCCGACCCCTAAGCGTGTGTCTTCGGTCTCGCAACTAAATCTACCGAAGGGCGAAGGGGTCATCCTGACCGCCATCGCGCAGTTTGGTGAGTGCCAACGCAGTCAGCTTACCGTGCTGACAGGGTATAAGCGTTCGAGCCGTGATGCTTATATCCAGCGGCTGAAAGAGAAGGGGCTGGTCGAATCCGGAGTCGGAGCAGCGGTGCGTGCTACCCAGCAGGGCGTGGACGCCCTGGGTAGTGATTTTGAGCCACTGCCAGTCGGCGATGAGCTTCGCGACTACTGGCGAGACCGACTGCCGGCTGGTGAACGGGCCATCTTTGAGTGCCTGGAGGTCGAAGGCGGGGCTGCCGCTCGGGATTTGATCAGCGAAGTGACCGGCTACAAGCGTTCAAGTCGGGATGCTTACATCCAGAGACTCAAAGCCAAGCTGCTCGTTGAGACGGATTCAAGCGGCGTTACGTTGAGCGAAAACCTTTACGAATGACAAAAAGGAAAGCCGCAAGTCGACGCGAACAACCCAAGAGTGGAACTAATACTTTTTCGAGCGGAGAGGATTTGAATGAGCAAACCCACTGAACCAAGCCTGTCCCTAGAGCTGGCGCTGGTCCGCTGGTCGGTTGTGCATCAGCGATGGTCGGAGCTTGCCAGCGGTGACACGCCATACCTGCCAGCGTTCCTTGCTGGGTGGTGCCTCCGTGCAATTGGTGTGTCGGAGCCGCCGAACGTTGAACAGTACCGCCATTCGTTTCGTGCTGGCTGGGTAGAGGCAAGCGAGCAGATAGTGATTGCCAGCCGGCTACAAGGAGAGGTGGCTCAAGAATGAGCAAGCTTAACAACTAAAAAATGAAGTGCATCGCCATCGAAGTCGAAGGCGAAATGCAAACAATCGGCACTGCCCTCGCTCATGTCGTCGGCATGGTGGATCCGCAGGACAAGGAGAAAAGTAGCACCATGCCGCACGAGCTGTTCGTATGGCTCGTCAACGAAGGCATGCCAGAAGGCGAATGCACTGACTTTCAAAGTCAGATGCGATGGCTTCGGAAGCATATCCATCACTTGCGGAATGACGTTGGTTCTTCGGAGGCCGTCAGGCAGCGATTCGTTGACGTCGTGCCTGGCTTGTCATCCACGAGCTGGGAAGACATTTGGGAGCGAGTGCGAGAGCGATTCGAGGAACCATCCAATGCCTGACCTAAACCCCGGCGACGAAGTCGAAGTCCTCGGTGCTGGCCTAGCAATGCTGCGAAGCCTTTGTCCTGACATGCCACCGAACCACCACGGCCGAGTTGAGTCCATCGACGGTGACACGGTCATGGTCGAG
>JBCCYK010000342.1:0-5511 GCA_039189905.1 Planctomycetota bacterium | reverse complement strand
CGGCGGGGCCCTGCTGGGAGGGATGGACTTCAATGTCCGTGGCCAAGACATCCGCGTAAATCTGGACCGCCTCTTGGTTATGGTGAGGCAACCCTCCCGTCGCAACCAAACGGTTCACCGCAATGCCGCCGCTTTGCAACTCATCAACGATCCAGCGCAAGCCGAACGCCGATGCCTCCAGCAAAGCCCGATAAAGGTGTGCAGGACCGATTGAAAGCGTCAGTCCGGTGAACGCCCCCGTCAACGCCCCGTCCATCAAAGGAGTACGACACCCATTCATCCAATCCAAACACATGACGCCCTCCGCACCGGGAGGGAGTTTGGATGCCTCGTGTCCCAATTCCGTCAGCGATTCGGCGCCAACCAGCGTTTGCAACCAAGCGAAGGCATCCCCCACCGCCGCCTGTCCCGTTTCGTAGCCAAACATACCGGGCAGGATGCCTCCGTCCACCACGCCGGCAACACCAGGAATCGGCTGGTAGTGCGTCGCATTGATCATGTGGCAGCTGCTGGTGCCCATCACCATCACCAAAGTCCCCGGTTCCGCTTCACCAACGCCTGGCACTCCCGCGTGAGCGTCGATCGTCGCTGCGGAAACGGAGATCCCCGCAGGAACTCCCAGCTTTGCCGCCATGGCATCACACAGCCGACCGGCCGATTCGCCCGGCGATATCATCCGCCCCGGCATTCGATTCTCAACCGCTTCGGCAAGACGCGGGTCAACGGCATGAAAGAAACCCGAAGAGCCGTAGCCACCTTCACGCGACCACAATCCTTTGTAGCCAGCTTGGCATGTCGAGCGAGGAAGTTCGGTCGCATTGCCGCCGACCAGCTGCCAAACAAACCAATCGCCCGCTTCCAGCCACACCTCCGCGGCTTCAGCGACTTCGGGCGCTTCGTCGATCGTCTCCAGCAACTTGGGAAAGAACCATTCCAAGCCGATGGTGCTACCGTAACGTTCCAAGAAGCTCTCATTGCGTTCCTTCGCGATTGCATTCAATCGTTCAGTCTGTTGGATGGCTCCATGATGCTTCCAAAGCTTGGGCCAGGCATGAGGTGTCTCCCTCAACGCCGATTCAGTACACAAGGGGGTTCCATCCCATCGCGTCGGTAGCATGGTGCAGCTTGTAAAGTCGACGCCGATCCCAACGATGTCGGCGCAATCAATCATGGACGCGGACACCACGCTACTGACCGCCTTGCTCCCGCTCTCGATCCAGTCCAACGGTGACTGTAACGCGTATCGATGTGGCAGGGAAACGTTTCCGGTCGGCAGTTCGGCTGTGATTTGCCCATGGGCATAGCGATGCTCAGCCGTACCAAGAGTCTGGCCGGTGCTATCCACCAACACCGCGCGACATGCCTCGGTGCCAAAGTCCAGACCAAGTCCGATGGGGGCAGCCGAACGGTCGTTCATCTTCGTGGACGCTCCAAGCTCAATCGGTTTGCGAAAGCAAGGTTGTTGCAAACATCCCGTCTACCCCGATGCTTACGCGCGGCAACCTGGCGATAGCAAGATGATAACCCGTCACGACGAACCATCCGCGTCATCGCCCAGGGCTTTCTCATAGCAGACGCTTCGAGCATAAGCGGCGTACTTTCCGTAGCACGGGATGCGTTGGAACCCGGTCGTCTCGTACAACGAAATTGCCTCCGGCTGCAGCACGCCTGTTTCCAAACGCAAGGTGCGATACCCGAGACGCCCCGCCTCCAACTCCAAACGGTTCAGCATCCGCTTCGACAAGCCTTTGCCACGACATTCGGGCGTCACGAACATCCGTTTCAACTCTGCGACATCTGCCTCCAAACGACGGACAGCGCCACACGCGACGGGCGCGTCCTGAAGCCACCCCATCAGGAATGCGGAACCTTTGCCATCTGCTTCGCTCGCGGTAAAGTCGCCCGAGCCATCGTGGTGGCTGCCGTAGCGCTGCGCGAGTTCTGCGGACAGTAACTCCATCAGTTTTCGCGCGGGCTCACTGTTCGCGGAAGAAAACCGCATACGCCACTCGTTGGCGGTGTGGTCAGGGAGCGGCACGCTCTCGTCCGACAAAGTGAGTCCCCAAAATCCAACGTCATGCCAAGACTGAAACTTCTGTCCCACCTCAGAGAAGACACCCGCCGCATCAAATCCCAGACTTTCATGGAGTGCCACACTTCCTTCGTTGGGCAAGGTGATGCACGCGAAAACACGATGATGTCCACCGCTGTAAAGCCGGTTGAGAAGGCTCTGCATCAATCGCTTGCCGACACCACCCTTTTGAAACGCGGGGTCCACGTACACGGTTGATTCCGCCGCGAATCGATAAGCAGGACGAGTGCGAAAGGGGCTCGCATAGGCGTACCCGGCGATCTCCTCATCGATCACCGCCACGATCCACGGGTAACGCCATGTCGCTCGTTCGATCCGACTTGCCATCGCTTGGGCGGAAGGTGGGACCAGTTCAAAGGATACGGCCGAATCGCTCACGTGCGGCGAGTAGATTGCCGCGATTTTCGCTGCGTCATCCCTAGTTGCATCACGAATCTGCATCGCTGAAAGCACGTTAAGGGTCCTCCGTCACCGGGACTGGTGGCACCGTCCTGCAGTCGCGACTGTCGCGCGTCACAAGTGCTACACTTGGTCGACTCAATTTGGATTCGTCCTGATTGGGTGCGTCTTCACCAATCCCAGCTTGCGCTTCATGGACAGCAACTGAGCGCGATGGTGCATGCTATGTGTAATCCTGTTTCGAAGGCCTGGTTTCGGGCGTCGCAATACTGGAACGCAGCCACCAAACCAAGATTACCCTCCCGCGGCTTGTCGTGGGAGGCTCGGCCCGTGTCAGCGTGGCGGGGGAGGGCAAGTCGCAAGAAGACAATCACGTTGACAGAAGACATCAAACCCGACCCCTCCCCGAAATCTCGCTTGAAGCGCGATTTCGACCCTCCCTTCGCTGCGCGTGGGAGGGTCAATTTGGTGGTGATCGGCGAGAAGTGTCTAAAGAATGCGAGATCATTCTGCTGGGACCCGTGAGATTCCTGCGACGCGAGGCAAGTAGACTCGAAACTCCGATCCTTGGCCTAACTTGCTTTCCACGTCAATGAATCCGCCGAATTGGGTGATCGTCGTATGCGCGAGGGGCAGCCCCAGTCCAGTTCCCGCACCCGCTCCTTTTGTAGTGAAGAACGGCTCGAAAACTCTCGCGAGCGTGACGCCATCCATGCCACGTCCGTTATCCCTTACAGTCAACAAGGCGTAGTCCACCGAGCCCGCGTTTGGGATGCGTTTCGCATCTTCCACACTGAGGGTGGTCGCCTGGCATGCGACGGACAGCTGCCCGCCATCGGGCATGGCGTCGATCGCGTTCAGACACAGGTTTAACAACACGTGGCTCAAGAGCCCCTCGTCGGCATCGACGATGGGTGAGGGACGCGTGATCTCCTTGGTCAGCGTTGTGTTGAAGCTCAGGCTCGGTCTGAGCATGCGAAGCACGGACTCACACACATCCCCCAGATCCAAAGATTGAGGTTGAACGCCCTGCTTCCTGGCAACAACCAAGAGCTGTCTCGCCAACTCGGTGGCATGCCGGCTCGCGCCCAAAACGCTTTCCAATTCCTCACGCGGGGAGTCTTTCTCGCTCAGTCTCTTAAGAGCCAGCTGAGTTAGTGTCGTGATCACATGCAAGAGATTGTTGAAGTCGTGGGCGACCCCAGACGTGAGTGTCCCAATAGCTTCCATCTTGTGAGCAAACTGGACCTGGCTTTCCAAGAGTTGGCGATCGATGGCGGCACCCATCACAGCTGCCACCGCGGAGATCGCATCTCTTTCGGATGTCGACCATTTGCGTGGTGCTCCGCAGTCGTCAAACCGCAAGAACCCATATAGACGCCCCGCTGAAAACACGGGCATAACAACCAGGGATTGAACTTGTTGTGCTTCAAGCAAGCCACGTTCGATTGCCGGGAGCTCCGAGATCAACCCCACGACTGGTTCGCGGAGATCCAGTTGTTCAAGCCAGCGACCCAATCCGGACTCGACCAACGGTAAATCGTTCCACGCCGTATCGTTGACGTCAGCACGCAACCCCTCGAATATCCAAGCCGCGAGCTGGCGAACGAGGAACTCGCCGTCGCTGACGCGGTTGTATGCTTCAAAGAAGCACGCCCGACTTGCACCGACCGCACGGCCTGCCTGTTCGAGAACACTGCCCAGCGCTTCGTGCCAGTCAGCGGTCCCCAAAAGAAGATTGGCAACAAAGCTCAGCGACGCCACCAGGTCGTCACGCTGCTGCAATTCGTCCGAGCAGTCGTTGCCCTGCGATGCCAATGCCATGCCCCAAAAACAAACTCGATTCCACCCTAAGCAAGGGTGATTTCAGGCTCGTAAAAGCCCAGTGCCCTTGTGCATGATGGCACCGGTCTTCCGCGAAGACAAGCCCTGCTGTTTTGTGCGCTGTGGCAATGATACGTGAGCAGACTGGTCGACGCTCGTCGCCGTGTTCTCCGAACGCGGATCACGCCCGTTCCTTGGTACAGTCGCAACCAAACAGACGGTTTCATACCGCGAAACGGAATCGGAACTTATGGCAGTTCATCTCTTGGTTACCACCTAGCGACCTGGCTCGGGACGGACGAGCCAGTTGTCGTAGTGGTTCGCTGACTGACCGTTCCAGTATGGGGAGGAACCCCAGGCCGGCATGGTCGGTAACAGAAACTCCCAACGCCCAAGCTCCTGCAAAAGTCGCGACGTGTGTTCGGTTTCTTTCAATGAGAGATCATCGGATTCCCCGGCGTCATCTGATACGCGGAAGACTTCCGCGGGACGATGGCTCAACCGCACCAACTTCTCGTCGCCATCCAGTACGGCTGCCTGGCCTTGCAATCGCCAAAAGAGACGTCGCGCAACTCTACGATCAGGCATCCTTAATTGCGGCAACAAATTGATTCCATCGTAGGCGCCGTACGTCGCGACCATTTGGTTCCGATTGCGTTTGTCTTGATGTGACAGGGGTGGCTCGAGTGGCAACGGCTCCGCATCACAGGCGGCCAAAAACGTTGGCAGGATATCAAGCGCGCTCACCGCGGCATCACAAACTTGGCCCCCACCGAAGCGGGCCGGCCAAGTCCAAATCATTGGGACGCGAATCCCGCCTTCCCGAAGGCATCCTTTCACTCCACGTAAGAAGCCGTTCCAGCTGCCATTGTTGGTCGCCCCGCCATTGTCGGACAGAAAAACACACAGCGTGTTGTCCCATTGTCCTGTCTCTTGCAAACACTCTCGAATCCGTCCCACGCCCCGATCCAAGGCAAAAAGCATGGCAGCATACGTTCGTCGTTTGGGATCGGCTATCGACGCGAACCGAGCCAGATCATCGTCGGTTGCTTGCATCGGTGTGTGCGGTGCGTTGTAGGATGCAAAAAGGAACCAGGGAGGATGGTCATCAGCGCTTCCACGCTGTTGAATGAAATCCAGACATTCGTCGGTGAAGAAATCCGTCAGGTAGGGACTCGAGAACTCCTCGAGTGGCT
>JBCCYK010000341.1:0-5592 GCA_039189905.1 Planctomycetota bacterium | reverse complement strand
GCCGCAGCCCTCAATTCAAAACTGAATGGAGCGATGGGGTTGATCCCCAAAGGACCGGGCGGATTTGCGGTTCCATCACGCTCAATCGCTTCGAGTAAATCAAAAAAGCGCATTCAAGAACGGTTTTTGCCATCCAGGACGGCCTTTGCTACCAATTTGGGTTGATTTCATGCATTTCGGGGCTATCTCAAGTCGCCGTTTCGGACGCCAACTCTGGTGGACTGGGCCCGAAATGGGCTTTGCAGGACCGAAATGCGGTTCAATTTTTCATTGCAAAATGACGTGTTTTTCATAATTGGGTTAACAAAGCGCAGCATTTGACCGCGCAGGCTATTTGAAAAGGACACCGTAAGAACGATTCTGGAATCGTTAAAGGCATCGAAGGGCGGCTTCCCAAACGGTGATCTCGAGGCCGGGTTTACCGGCGTGTTCCACCAGGGGAAGGCCTCAAGCCACCGAGCTGGTTCGGTGTCTCAAATTTCATTGCTATTCATTTGAGGAGTTCAGATTCCATGCGTCGTTCGAACCCCCGTACAGGTTTCACACTCGTCGAGTTGCTGGTGGTGATCGCCATCATCGGCGTGCTCGTTGGCCTCTTGCTGCCAGCCGTTCAGGCCGCTCGCGAGGCCGCTCGTCGAATGAGTTGCAGCAACAACTTCAAGCAAATCGGGCTGGCCATCCACAATTACCACGCCGCTTACAACCAGCTTCCCATGCACGGCGGCGGGACGACCGACAACATTACACGGCACATTTGGCGTCCATCGGAAACCTCCAACAACGGCCGATTGAGCTGGCTTGTTGGCCTGACGCCGTTCATTGAGCAGCAAGCCTTGTGGGAGCAGATTTCGAATCCCGCGGCCGTCGATTCCCAGGGCAACCAACCGCCGGCGGCGAGTGGGAACGGGAGCGCACAAGCACTTCGCAATGGGGGTCCCTTCTCGCCGATGGGGCCAACACCGGACGAGATTCTCTACACGCCGTGGGTCACCGAGGTGGCGACATTCCGTTGCCCGAGCGATCCGGGACGCGGTCTTCCCGCGCTAGGCCGTACGAATTACGCAGCCTGCCTCGGAGACTCGGCGGAGCGTGCTCACCAAGGTGCCTGGGCCAACAACACGACCCCGATGGGCACGATCAATGCCACGCTGGCTCGTGAGATCCGTGGGTCCGGACGCGGCGTGTTCACGGTCCACGAAGACCGCAAGTTTCGCGACATCCTCGACGGACTGGCCAATACCATCGCCGCCGCTGAGATCGCGACCGATCTTGGGGACAACGATGCACGTACGCGGGCCTTGCGTCGCGGTTGGTCGTTTGTTCGCAACTACCCGCCAAATGATTGCGCGAACTTTGTTGACCCGCTTCGCCCGCAGTTTTGGGACCCAAGTCAGAATACGGTTGGTGCGGTCGATGGACGCGGCTACCGATGGGCCGCCATGCGTCCCAACTACAGCGCGTTCTTCACGGCACAGCCTCCGAACTCTGAGATCTGCAACGAGCAAAACGCGGGCAATTCAGGTTGGTACGCCGCGTCGAGTCGTCACCAGGGTGGTGTCCATGCTTTGATGGCTGACGGTGCCGTTAAGTTCATCACCGACTCCATTGAGGCAGGCAATCAAAGTCACCTGAGTATCAACGCTTATCGAACGCCTGGAGCAACAAGCCCCTACGGATTGTGGGGATCCCTTGGCACGAAGAGTGCCAAGGAAGTGATTGACGGTGAGTTCTAATGGTTCCTGGACATCATTTACTCACCGGAATGGTTCCCCCCCGAGGCCTTCATCGGTCCCGGGGGCATGAAGGTGATGGAATCAAACACTTTTCTCAAATTGAAGCGATTGGATAACGATGAAGACTTTGACGGAACTGTTGTTGGTGGCAGGCCTCCTGTGCTTGGTTGGCTGTGGCGGCGGCGGTGGCGGGACCGTGATGGACGGTGCGTCCGAGGATGACGTGGCGGAATACAACCGAATGCTACAAGAGTCGCAAGACGAAATGGCTGACACGGAAAAAGCGATGGCTGAGGGTGGCCTGCAACCGTGAGCACGCGCGAACATGACTCACCGTGATTCACGCGTTTGAAACACGTCATGATGCAGGCGAGAACGCATTCCCCACTCGGTTCGGCGAAGCCCTTTTGCGTCCTCGTCTTCGTCGTGGTCACTTTGTCGCTTGCCTGTGGTGGCTGCCGGCATGATGTCAACGTAGCCAAGGTCGAAAAGGAGCGGCCAGGGCGACAGCAGGGTCTCGCTGCCCCTGAGATTCGCGAAATGGGGGTGACACGCGGGTGGGCATTCGCAGATCGCTTGGCAACGGAAGCGCTGACTGCCAACGCAAATGACGGGTCTCTCCTACTCGTCGCTGCGGAAGCGAAGTTCCAGTTGGGAACCGCAGAAGACGCCGCCGAGATGCTGGTCGACGCGGCTCAAGTGTTTGCGTTCAAACGCACCGACGTCAACAAACAAGCGGTGGTGGGATTGCTCGGCGTGGGGCGCTTGTTTGAAGCGATCGCCTTCATGGAAAACGCGATTGCCGTGACTCCCGATGATTTGGAGCTGAGACGATGGCTGTTTGATTGTCTGGTCAACGCCGAGCAACCCGATCAGGCGCGGCCCCACGGGATCGAGTTGGTTCGGAAACGAAGATTCGATGGGACCGTTCTGTTCTCGTTGAGCCAGACCGAACAACGGGATCGCGAACTGACATCGCTGGAAGTCCTCATGCAGCGAAACTCAAAGGACAAACGACTTGAGATCGGTCGCGCCCGCGCGGCTTTTGACCAGGGCGAGTTCACGGAATCGGAAGCCAAACTGGAGGCAATGTTTGCGGGCTGGCCTGATTTCTTACCGGCCTGGCTTCTCTTGGGAGAATTGTATGTTGCCGCGGGTCGCTTTGACGAACTTGCAGTATGGGTTGATCGCATCCCGCAAGATGAATCCCGAGCGAACTGGCGCTACTGGGCCATCCTTGGAGATTGGGCGGCTTCTCGAGGACAGCATCGTGCTAGTGCGCGTGCGTATTGGGAATCCGCCAAGCGGAACCCAAATGTGGGGAAGGTGATGGCGAAGCTGGCGATGTCGTTGCGGCAGGTCGAGGCGGAAAGATCTCATGGTTTCTCGGATGCCATTGAGGCGATTCGGCACCGGGCAGAACAGTTGGAAGCGCTCGTCCAGGCCAAGGATGTGTTGTATCGCTATGCCTTTGAATCAAACCATGCGACTGCGAGAGTGGCCAAAATCCTTTCTGAGCTAGGGCTTCTTTGGGAGGCAGAGGCATGGGCCGCGCACGCCATACGGTCGCCGGATGGCGATTTGGATGAGGTGGTGGCTGTGCGTCAGGCGATCCTCGTTGACCTAAAGGGTGACACACCGTGGCAGGTGCCGGATCGTCTGGCGATCAATCAGTTGGATCTTTCGGATTGGAAACCGCCAAGTCTTCAGGCAGATGCCAGTGCGAGGACACCGGTGGAGGCAAACGTGGAAAGCATGGCACCTCTCGTGCTTGGTGATGCGTTCGCAGCGGCTGGTTTCGCCGATGGGAATGTCGCCGCACCCAAGCTTCGCAACGGTGCGATCCCACTGTACGGTCAACTGGGATTCGGGGGTGCATCGCTTGACATGGATCTCGACGGATGGACGGACGTGTTCCTCGGCGAGTGCGGCAAGGAACCACTCAAGCGCTGTGCCAATCAAGGTGAGTTGTATCGCAATCTTGGAAGTCGATTCGTCGGAACGGCACCCCACACCCGCGTCAGCGGGAACGGTTTCATGCAGGGTGTGGTGGAAGGGGATCTCAATGCAGACGGCTTTGCAGACCTGGTGATTCTCAACTTTGGTTTGGACCAAGTCTGGATCAACAACGGCGACGGGACTTTCCAGGAGCAGGGTCACTGGCTGGATGAACAGGAGGCCGATTGGTCGACGTCTGGCGCCATCGTCGACCTAAACGCTGATGGCCTATCCGATTTCATCAGCTTGAAGTATTGCGAACCGATTGGCCCCGTGGAGACGCGCTGCAAGCTCCCGAGTGGGAGGGTGGATGTTTGCGGCCCGACGCGTTTTTCTGCGGCAGTCGACCAGTTCTATGTTGGGTCGCCGACGGGCGGCCTCCGAAACCAAACCCAAGCCTGGCAGGCGCTCCCCACCAACCCGGGTCGCGGCATGGGCGTTGTCGTTGGTCAGCTGGATGATCAGGCTGGATTAGACGTGTTCATCACGAATGACATGACCAGCAACCACTACTGGAGCTTTCAGGCTGGAACGGACTCGGATGATCGAGTGACGGAGAGCGCCACGATCCGTGGTCTGGCGTTGGATCATCGATCGCGTCCGCAAGCGAGCATGGGAATCGCAACGGGTGACTTCAACAGGGACGGCAGCCTCGACTTTTACGTCAGCAACTTTGAACGCGAACATAATGCGATGTACTTGCAAGCGGGACACTCCGTCTGGCGCGACAGCACGCAAATGTTGGGGATTGTCGACACGAGCTACACGCGTCTTGGCTTTGGTTCGATTGCGGCTGACCTGGACAACGATTCGCGGCTTGAGATCCTGACAACAAATGGTCACGTCCACACGGACTCCGAATCTGGCTACCAGCAACAACCGGAGGTTCTCCGGTGCAATGGTGCGAGCGTTGGACCGCAGTTACCGATCGAGGGCGATGGCAGTTACTTGTCACAGAAACACGTGGGACGGTCCCTCTGGACGATTGACTTCAACCGTGATCACAAGCTGGACCTGATCGTCACGCACCAAGGTGAATCAACGGCCCTGCTTCAGAATCGATGTGATCCACGCAACGAAAACGCCTGGCTCACCATCCGATTGGCCGGTCGCTCGGTTGCACGGGAGGCTTTTGGGACGCGAGTACGGGTCAGAGTTGGAAGCCGGGCACAAACCGGATGGTTGCTCGCCGGAAGCGGTTACCTGAGCAGCAACGAACGAGCCATCCACTTTGGGTTGGGGCGAAGGGAAACCGGTGATTCGGTACAGGTCGAGGTGTTTTGGCCGGATGGGACGCTTCAAGCGTTTGTCACCCAACCGAGCCGTGATTTGCTGGTCGTTGAGGGGGAAGAGGAGGCCTTTGAGCTTCGCTAGCGACTGGGGGCGACACCGTAGAAGCTTTTTGAACGACTCTCGCATACCGTGCGTATGTGCGGTGCGTTGGGTGTTTGCACTTCGGTCTGGGCCGTCACATAATCAAGTGCTCCGCGCCGGCGTCGATTTCGCACGGTCACCCCAGCCAAATCCTCTGAATTCCAGCCGTTTTGAAGCCCCTTCACCCATTCTGCGTTCTTCTGTGCATCGCGGGGCTGCTGTTTGGCAACCTGGCCGGCTGGATGCATGTTGGTTGTGTGTCCAGCGGGGGGCATGAAAGAGTTGCCAGCCTCGGCGGTGATTCGTTGAGGCTATTCAGTTGGTTTCAAGAGATGTCAGCGTGGATGCGGCCGGTCATGGCATCCCATTGCGGATGCGGTGCCGACCACTCGCCAGAGCCTACGGAATCTCAACTTGCCCCGTTGCTTGGCGGTGCTCAGCTGGATCTTGCTTGCCAGAAAATTCTTGGTTGCCAGAAAATGTCGTG
>JBCCYK010000340.1:0-5610 GCA_039189905.1 Planctomycetota bacterium | reverse complement strand
TTTGACGTGCCGGTCGATCACCTCTATGCGGCCCCCGTGATCAATGAACACTTCGTGAACCGCGGTTACTGCGGCGACGACATCGTCGTTGTCAGCCCGGACGAAGGCAGCATCAAACGCGCTGTTGGTCACAACAAACGTCTGGGTGGGTCGCTGGCCATCGTTGACAAACGCCGCAGCAATGCCTTGGAAGTCCGCCACAACACGATCATCGGTGGCCCTTTGAAGGGTCGCGTGGCGCTCATGTTTGACGACATGATCAGCACGGCGGGCTCCATCGTTGGGGCGGCCCAGATCGTTCACGATGCGGGAGCCAAGGAGATCCACATCGCATGCACGCACGGCGTGCTTTGTGGTCCCGCGATTGAACGACTGCGCGATGCCCCCGTCGACAGCATCACGGTCACCGACACGATTCCCATCCCGGTTGAGAAGCAACTGCCCAACCTGGTGCAATTGACCGTCGCCCCGCTGCTGGCAGAAGCTCTGAAGAGAATTCACCACGATCAATCGATCAGTGAACTATTCCGAGAGAAGTGAATCTCGAAGATGACACTCAACGGATGACCGCGGCTCGTTCGGACGATGAGTCGTCACGGGACAGGTTTACGAGGTAGCTAGGACCGGGGTGCGTCTTCCTTCAGTCGCTCCAGGTCCTGTTTGCGGTGCCACAAGATGCTGCCAGGATTCACTTCTTCGCCCTCGGGCAGCGCGTTCCAAGCGGCTTCGATTTCGGACTCAATATTTCGGGTCCGCTGCTTCCAATGACGCGCCGCGTCCCGTGCGCCGGGAGCGCCTTGATCGCGAAAGTACTTTCGCAATTCGCGTTCTCGGAGGAGCTCTCGGTCAAACTCACGTGCCCGCTGCCGCGTGGCCGCGTTCTCCGCATCGCGACGCTCCGCGTCGCTCGACTCAGCGCGAATCACGGTGATATCCAGGTGCCTCGCGGCTCGGCGTTCATCGCCCAGCATGGCATGCAGAACAGCGGCGTAGCCCACAACCACCACAACGCACGACAAAAGCATCAGCAACCCGACCGCGAGCCGAGTTCGTCGTTTCTGCTGTGGGGCATCGTGTCGGCGAACGCCCGTGTCAATCTTGGTCGTCATGCGAGTCATTGAGAGGTGTTCGCTTCAACGGAGGCTCGCCCAAGGGCACCGGTTTCATTGGAAGCGTAGGTCACAAATGAGCCACCGCGGTCAATCCATCGGATTTGCCGCGGTGAATTTCCCTGCGACGCTGAAGAAACTTGCTTTCTCGCTACTCTGTCAGAATCGTCGGCAGGTTGTTGGCGATTTCCTCGAACACGCTTGCAAGTTCGGCCCCGGACTCGGCGTGGTAATGATTGCCGTTGCCGATATTGGCGACCTCGATCATGGCCTGTTGGTTGGCGCCACCACCAAACGTCACCGTCTGGATGTCCAAGTTGCCGGTCGACATCAACGAGACCGCGACATCATCGGGGTCGATCCCTCGATTGTGATTGCCGTCGGTCATGACAACCATGGTTTTGGTTGCGAAGGGGCGGGCATTGGCGTGTTCGAAGGTCGTGAAACCCTGTTGCATCCCGAGGCCGATGGCAGTGGATCCACCGGTGTTCAGGGCATTCACGGTCGACGTGACGTCGCCAAACTCGGTGGTCAGCCACAGGTCACGGCTACCCGACGAAGCGTAGCTGGCGATCGCGACTTGCTCGTTTTGAGGTGTTTGGTCGAGCACGCCTAGAAAGGCCTGGATCGCGATCAACAAATCTTGCCAGGGAGTGTTCGGGGAGGGTCCTAGCCCGAAATGCTCTTCCCATGCCCACTGCTGGTAACTCGTTGAGTCATTGCCATTGGCGTAGTAGTACTGGCCGCGCCAGTTCTGACTCAAGAGACCCGCAGACACGCCCGCATTGAGGGCGTTGTAAGACCAGGGGTTGCTTCCACTGGGCCAATCAAAGGTAGGCCACTCCATGGACCCGCTCCGATCAAGAACAAGCACGATGTCTCGGTCAACTTGCATCGCAACCGCATCATGGAGCGGCGAGAAGTCACTGCGTGAAAACACCGATGGAAACACCAGCGGCACCGGTCCGCCCATGGAACCACTGTCACGTCGACCAAAGATTTTGACCGCGCTGATCTCCACCAGTTCACTGACGTTGGCGGATTGTGCGAACTCGAAGCGCCCATTGCCGCTCGCTTGTTCCGCGGTCCCAAAGACGATCTCACCGCTGCCTTCGGCCGGGTTCAACAGAAAGGGTTCGTTGTTGACGTCGTTCAGGGCCGCGGTCGCGGCTGCGGCTTGGCGGGCGACGTTCAAGTCCTGTTCTTCACTGAAAGTGCGTCCCGCAGATCGAGCCGCCGCGTCAGTGGCGACCATCAGTTGCGTCCGCGTCAGTTGCATTTGAGCGGCGTTGATACAAAAGGCCGCCAGCATCACGAGCACGGGCAAAATGATCGCCATCACCATCATCACGCCGCCCGTTCGCAGACGACGTTCGGATCGGCTTGGTTGCGTTGAATGCATTGACATCTTCCGAGGCACACAGGTTGAGGACTTGGACATGGTCATGACCTTCGATGTAGAGGGAAGCGTTGAACTCACTGTTCAAAGAATCCGGTGTAACGTTCCGTCCGCATCGTTGCGGTCGATTCCAGTTCGATGTTTCCCAAAAACATGGCGGTAAAAAGAGCGACGTCATCCAGATTGATGGCAACTCGAACGCTCACCTGTTCGGATTCCTCGTCCAGATCACTGCACTCGATGGTGTAGCCGTCCGTGAAGATCGCACTGAGAATGCGTTCGGCTTCCGCTTCAGCCTCCGCCGGCGTTGCGCCTGGCACAATCGCGACCCGAGCCGCGTAGTAGGCCGCGTCTTGAACGAGATTCCGCGCCATGTTCATCCTCGCGAACTCCATGCAGGTGAAGATCACGATGAACAGCAGGTTGCAGATGATGGCGAACTCCACCAACGTGGTGCCCGCGCGTTGCCGCCTTGAAACGCGTTCGGATCGGCAGGAGGCGTCGCGCCACCGACCAATTGGTCGTGGTCTACGGTTCTTAAATCGCATCACTGTCCAGCTCCTTCGTTTGCAAATTCTTTGCGCATCGTGACGCGGGCGGTTAGCTCAAGATCGCCATAAAGCCCCGCGGGTGCGATCAGATTCCCAGCCGCTGGAACGGTTACGACCAGCGTGACGTGTTCCAGTGTTTCAGCCGTGTCAAACGTGGCGTTCTCGAATGAGACCGGCGAACCCCCGTACGACACGTTGCGCTCGTCCAGCAGCTCCTGCACACGCGTGACGACCTCGGCGTTGGTCCCGCCTCGATTGACGCCAACGCGAGCACCTTCGTAGGCAGCAAGGGTCACGGTTTCCTGCAAGAAAAAGACGGAACACAGGTCCATCGTGGCAAGTGTGAGCGTCATCAGGACCGGCAAACAAACGGCCATTTCGGCCGTCGCGGTCCCTTTGCGACTGGTACAAGAGAGTCGCGGCCGTGACATGCGGCGCAGCCTGAGTGATTGCGTCGTGCGAGCGCGGCGGGGTTGTCGCCATATCATCGCGATGTTCCACTCTCTGCGGTGGTCAGGGGCACACAAATAAACTGATTTCGCGGACCAAGAGTCAAAACAGAACCCTCGGTCCGCCCCCGCACCGATCGAACGCCCCGCATGGCGACCATGTGCTGTGTCATGGCTCCACGTGGAGACTGCTCTATGGAAAACCTAGGTCAGGAATTGCAACGAAGCGGAATTTTTGACGCAAATTCGGTGGCTTTCCATGGTCGATGCGCGGGGTCTCGCGCCCTCGATCAGACTGCGTCAAACGAGCCGGTTCCCAATGTCGACGGCAACGAGGCAACCTGATGCTCCCAGCATGGATCGACCAACTTGCCCGCAGCTGGCTTTTGCTTTCAACTCCGGTGCAATATGCAGTGATTGTGTGTGCTGGCGTGTTGGGTGGGGCATTGGCCAATCACGCCATCACAACGTGGTGTTGGAATGCTCGCCCGATTTCACCATGGGCCAATTGGCGGGCTTGGATCGACCCCAAACGCGAACCCAATGAAGAAGAAGTGGAAGCCATAGGGGCACTGGAGCGTCGCAAGTGGACCGCTCGGCTGCCCATCATCGGGTGGCTTGTTCGAAGTGACGAGACGACTGTCTTTGGCGCCGGCTTTTGGATCCGTCCCTTGCTAATCGAACTGGCCGTGCCGGTTCTTTTCGTGCTCCATTATCGATATCTCTTGGGCGGTGGTTTGTTGCCGGCGCCGCCAGCACTTCCCGTCGCTGTGATTGCAGCGGTGAGTCCGTGGATGGCGACCATTTTCGTTTTGCATGCCTGTTTTCTGGTTCTGATGACGGCAGCGACCTTCATCGACTTTGACGAACGAACCATTCCGGATCGCATCACCGTTCCGGGAACGTTGTTGGCGCTGGTCGCAGCGACCTTGACCCCGAGGGTTTTCCTACCGGGTTTCGCGGCAGGAAGCTTGAGTCCGGTATTGCCGCCTTCACCTGGGACGATCGCAGATTGGTGGTTGGGGACGGCGTCCTTGCCATTGGGACTGGCGATTTGGACTGTGTGGTGCTTTGCACTCTTGGACCGACGTGTGATTCTTCGCAAGGGTCTGGAGCGCGCGGTCGCCTATTTTTGGGCCAGGCTGTTTCGAAGTGGCTCGTGGCGATTCATCCTTCCCATGTGGCTGATTGGATGTGTGTTGATCACCGGAGTGGCTCGGTCAGGTGGCACGGGTTGGTTGGGTTTGGTCACGTCCTTGGTGGGGCTCGCCGTCGGTGGTGGCATTGTTTGGGGCATTCGCCTGGTTGCCTCGGGTGCCATGCAAATGGAAGCGATGGGTTTTGGTGACGTCACGCTCATGGCCATGTTGGGCGCCGCCGTTGGTTGGCAAGCGGCGACCATTGCCTTTTTCCTGTCACCGATTGCGGCGCTGTTTATTGTGATCGTGGTTTGGATGATCACGCGAGACAGCCAAACACCATTCGGACCTTATCTGTGCGCCGGTTCGATACTCACGGTTGTATTTTGGGACGACCTTTACAACGAGTATGCGGTGGGCGTGATTGCCATGTTTGGACCGAACTTGGTTTGGTTTGCGTTGTTCCTGCTGTCCGCGCTCGGCGGCATGCTCTTTGTCTGGCGACTGCTGAAAGAGCGGTTTCTCTTGTCGTCGCGCTGATACCGAGCATGGATGCCGGTGAAGCACCAGTGCTTTGATCATCTTCAAAGTTGGGGCTTCCTAGATGAGCCGAGGGGCGGGTCGATTTAATCAAAATCACAACCCGCTGCGTGAGCGAGGTCACCTCGAAACAACATCCATGTCGAACCAGGCCTCGCTCACGCGTTTTGAAGTTGCGCTTTTCTCGAGACTGTGTTCGGATTGGTATTGCAGTGAAGGCGGGGTCACCCCACGACGAGTTCATTGGAGTCTCACCCTTCATGATGAAGTCCCCACCGATGTTTATCGTCTCCGAAGCTGCCCCGCGACTCAAGACCTTCTTGGCTCAGTGTGATCTCAAACCTCTTGCCCGCACCATGATGATGCGGATCGTCCTCGCCTTCATCATGCACCGCGGACGGATGAGTTGTAGTGCAGCGGCTG
>JBCCYK010000339.1:0-5616 GCA_039189905.1 Planctomycetota bacterium | reverse complement strand
GGATCCTGGCCTTTACTTATATCCATGTTACGTTAATTGACAGTCGTTCGGTTGGTCGCATTTCGCTCCGCTAATTTGTGCCGTGCAATGCATTTTCGCGGTCGAAATGGCGACCAACAAAGAGATGACCAACACCACACTGATCAACCGTCCAGCTTCAAGGAACCCGATGCGTTTCTCATTCGAACTCCTGATCCTCACTAGCACCCTTGTTTCGTTGGTCACTCATCCGGTCTGCGCGGCGCCGCCGGACAAGCCGATGAACGTGCTCTTCCTGGTGGCCGATGACCTGAACAGTTGGTTACTGGAGGACGCGGATCGCTACGCTGGCAAAGTCGTGGCGCCCAACCTACGAAAGCTTGCTGCCAGTGGAGTCAACTTCACGCGGGCGTACACGGCCGCTCCGGTTTGCTCACCGTCACGAACGGCGTTCTTTTCTGGCGTGAGTCCTTGGCATTCGGGGCACTATCACAACGCGTTGCAGGTTCAGAAGAGTGAACCACTGGCGGGTGCTCTGTCCTTGGCCGGTTGCTTCCAACAATCCGGTTACTCGACGGCAGGTTTCGGAAAGATCACCCACGGCTGGGATCAGAAAGAACACTGGGATGAGAAACGGGGGCACAAGCGAGATCCCGCTCCACCGGGCGCTCCGCTGACGCCGGTTGGAAGAGGCGAACAGGACTGGGGGCCGATCCACCTTGCCGAAGCGGAGATGAACGACACCGGCAACGCCGACGCGACCATCGCAGAACTTCAGAAACACCATGACCAACCGTTCTTCATTGCTTTCGGAACGTTCAACCCGCACATGCCCTGGTACGTGCCACAGAAGTACTTTGACATGTTTCCGATGGACGAGGTCACCACGCCGCGGCTTCTGAAGAATGATCTGGAGGATGTACCGCCGCTTGGCGTCAGCATGACGGCTGGCAAGGGTCGGTTCGTCGACAGCGTCCTCGAACAGGGTCTCCACAAGGACGCCGTTCAGGCTTATCTCGCAACGACGGCTTACGTGGATGCACAGATGGGACGAGTGCTCGATGCGTTGGACGAGAGTCCCTACAAGGACAACACGATTGTCGTGCTGCTTTCGGATCACGGCTTTCATCTGGGCGAGAAGCACCATTGGCAGAAAGCAACGCTGTGGGAAGAAGCAACTCACTGCCTATTGATGTTTCGTGTCCCCGGAGTCACGCGAACGGGAAGCCTGAGCCAACGATTCGTCTCGCTGCAGGATATCTATCCGACGCTGACAGAGTTGTGTGACCTGGAAAGACCGTCTTATCTGGATGGGCGATCCTTGGTTCCATTGCTGACAGACCCGCAGGAACAGTGGGCAAGTACGGCGATGACCTGTTTGTCTGATAAGAGCCATCCGGAGGAAGGCTACGTCACCATCCGCAACGAAGTCGGACGCTACATTCGCTACACCGACGGGCAAGAGGAGTTCTATGACACTTCCCAGGATCCACGTGAATGGACGAACCAGATCGACAACCCCACGTATGCCGCGCGAATCAAGGAGTTGAAAGCGGTCGTCCCGTTGCCCTCAGAGATGGCAACTCCCTTGCCACCGGTGAAACGACAAAGCAGGAGCGAATAGACACGTTGTCCTTCAGCAAACAGGTACACCCATGAACGATCTACCTCGAAACCGAGCTTCACGCCGATCGGTGCTTCGATCGATCGGTACCACGGTCGCTATCACGGCGTCTGGTCTGATACCCAAGGCGGTCCATGCTGCACCCTCAGCAAACGCAGAGGACAAACTACGCGTCGGTTTGATTGGCGCGGGCAATCGGGCCAAATGGTTGACGCGTGCCTTGTCCCGCGAATCCCACCGAGCCGAACTGGTGGCCGTCTGCGACTGCTGCCTGCCGCAGATCGATGTCCTGGCCGCCGACAACAAATCCGATCCTCAGGCCGGTGCTTCGTGGAAGCGCTACCAAAACTATGAGCAGATGTTCGAGCAGGAACATCTTGACGCGGTCATGATCGCGACGCCGGATCACGTGCGTGTGCGAGCGGCGATCATCGCCTGTGTCAAAGGTCTGGATATCTACGCGGAGAAGCCACTGAGCTTCAGCATTCCAGAAGGTCGCGCACTGGTCGAAGCTGTGCGCAAACACAAACGCGTGTTGCAGGTCGGAACGCAACAACGCAGCACTCCGATCAACCAGTATGCGTGCCAATTTGTCCGCGAAGGTGGAGTGGGACGGGTTTCCACGATCCTCGTTAAGAACTATTCCACGTCGCAGCCGGTGACGGGCCTTGAGAAGCAACCCGTTCCCCCAGGCATGGATTGGAATCGCTTTTGTGATCAGGCAGCGTTGTTGGATTATCACGAGCTGCTCCACCGCCGGTGGCGGAAGTACGATGCGTTTACCGGAGGCCCCATCTGCGATCGTGGTTCGCACGCACTGGATATGGTTCACCTTGCGATGGGGTGGGAGAATGTCGCGCCAACGCGAATCGAACCCACGACCGAAGCGAAAGACGACTGGGATCGCGGTGTGAGGCTCACCTACCCGGATGGCACGGTCATTCGCCTGGAAAGTTCCGGTGGACCCGCTTTTGGCGGCATCTTTGTTGGCCAGCAAGGTAAGATCGAGATCAATCGCGGACGGTTTGCGTGTAACCCGAAGAACCTGCTCGCCCCGTTCACCGGATCCGAAACCGAGTCTCACGTCGCAAACTGGCTGGACTGTATTGAATCCCGCGAAGAACCCAATTCGCCCGTGGAAGTGGGCCATCTGATCACCAGTGTTGCGCACCTGATCAACATCTGTCGGATGACAGGGCGCACGATCCATTGGGACGCCGCCAACGAGCAGATCATTGGCGATGACGCGGCCAACGCATTGCTGATCAAGGAACGACGTCCCGAATTTTCGCTCCCGACTGTCTAGCCTCAGGACTTCCAATGCTATCGGATTCACTCTGTTGTTATTTTCGGGCAACACTGCGCCAGTATTTCTCAGCCTCGGTGTTCGTGTTGATCTTCCTCTGTTGTGGCTCCGGCTTCGCCGATGATTGGTCTGTTTTGTTTGATGGCGAAAGCCTCGACGGCTGGAAACCGTCTCGCGACAACACGCAGTTCACGCTATCCGACGGAGTCGTTCTAGGCACAAGTTCCGCCCAGACGCAGTTTCTCCATACCGTCGAGACGTACGGTGATTTCGAACTCGAGTTGGAAGTCAAGCTTCACGATACCGACTTGAATTCGGGTGTTCAGATCCGGACTCAGCTGACGCGTACCAACGATGCTGGTAAGGTCCGTGATTCGATCCATGGACCCCAGGTCGACATCGGACGATCTCCGGGACGAAGTGGCCACATCTTTAACCAGGGCAACGGAGCTTGGATCACGCCCAAGGAAGACTTGATTCGGAATAAGTGGCTGGTGAATGGTGAATGGAACAAGTTGCGTGTGTTGGCACGTGGCCCACGAATTCAGACTTGGATCAATGGAGAACAAGTTTCGGACGTCACGGATTCCAAGGCCTTCGCAGAGTATCCTGAGGGTGTGATCGCCCTGCAGGTGCACGGCGTCAAGAAGTCACCCGAAAAGGCACGTCATGTCTCGTTTCGATCGATTCGCATTCGCAAGGTTGAGCCCTCCAAGTAGGACGGGATTCGTCGATCGCCCTGGTGCAAAGGTGCGCATGCCATCGCGACCGATGACTTGTCTCACCGTCGCCTGTGTAGTGCTCGGTTTGAGCGCGGTCGAGTCCCGCGCGGACGAACGACCGAACGTCATCGTGATCATGGCCGATGACATCGGCGCTGAAGGCCTGGGCTGCTACGGCAGCACCATTTACACGACGCCGCATCTGGACCGCATGGCTTCGGAAGGAATCCGCTTCAACAACGCTTACGCAACACCACTGTGCACGCCAACGCGTGTGATGATCATGAGCGGCCTGTATCCCAACCGGACTGGATACCGAGCTCTGATTGGCAAGGGTGCCGGAGTCCGACTGGTGCCGGAAATCAGGACCTTTGCTCATGACTTCCGTGATGCGGGGTACGCCACCGCCATCGCGGGTAAGTGGCAACTCGGTAAGTTCGATGAGTGTCCCAACCAACCGGTTGAGCATGGCTTTGACGAATACTGCATGTGGACGTGGTATTACAAGGGAAAGAAGTCGAGCCGCTACTATGGCCCGCAGATCTACCGTGACGGCGTGGTGACCAACGGTGACGCCGAGGACTTCGGACCCGATGATTACCGTGACTTTGTGCTCGACTTCATCGATCGGAAGAAGGACCAACCGTTCATGGTGTACTTCCCGATGGCCCTTGTTCACTCACCGTTTATCAACCCGCCAAAGCTGCGGCAACGCGCTGAAAGAAAGTTCACAGGTGACCTCGACAAACCGACCCGTGCCTTCGGTCACATGATCACTTACATGGATCAGGTTGTCGGCGACATCGTCGCCAAACTCGAGGAACACGGCCTAGACCGAAACACTCTTGTACTGTTCACGGGAGACAACGGCACGCACAAGGGAATCACCAGCAAGCTTCCCGGCATGGACCTTAAAGGTGGTAAGGGCTCAATGACCGAAGCCGGGAGTCGTGTCCCCTTGCTCGCGTGGTGGCCTGGCCGGGTGAAACCAGCGGTTCGCGAGGAGTTCTTCTGCCTCGTCGATGTGCTTCCCACGATTCACTCTGTCGCCGGAATTGAGCTGACGCGAGAGATTGATGGTATGGATCTGTCTCATCTTCTCATGAACAAAGATGGTGAGAATCGTAAACATGTGTTGATCAACTATGGGCGAGGCTACTTTGTCCGGGAGTCTCGCTTCCGTCTGAATCAGGACGGAAAGCTGTACGACATTCCGATCACGTCGGATGCATCCCGTTATAGTGAGAGCGTCACAACGGACGCCGCGTACGCAAACGATCGGGCTCGCCTACAGCAGATTCTCGATGACTTCATGGCGATCGATCCCCAATACAATCAAGGATTGAATAAGGGAAGTAGGAAGAAACGTGTGCAAGGGAATCCATGATCCACTTCCGAGGGCGACGAACGCCAAACCGCATGGAAGAAGCCGAGCTGGTTGATCCCATGTTGGACTCGTAGCGGAAACAAATGCCCAAGCAGTTTGACGTGATCGTGTTGGGATTGGGTGGCCTTGGAAGTGCCACGCTGTTTCATCTCGCCCATCGCGGGCTGCGTGTGCTTGGGATCGAGCAATTCAACATCGCGCATGACCGCGGAAGCTCGCATGGGGAAACCCGCGTGATTCGCAAGGCCTACTTTGAGCATCCGGACTATGTTCCCTTGCTAGAGCGGGCTTATCATGACTCCAGACGAACACTTCATCGTCGACCGCCACCCTGAATCCGATCGTGTCGTCTTTGCAGCCGGTATGTCGGGACATGGTTTCAAGTTCGCGTCGGTCCTTGGTGAAATCCTTGCTGACCTCGCTGAGACTGGTCAGACGGCGATGCCGATCGACTTCCTTCGCTTGGCCCGATTTCTCTAAGGGGTTCGCATCCAGCAGGTCAGCGAGCGAATGGATCGGGCACTCGGTTTCTGAGATCCTCGTTGTGAATTTCAATTTGTAGCCAGTACGCTTCGAAAATTCGACACTTCTCGCTGAT
>JBCCYK010000338.1:0-5652 GCA_039189905.1 Planctomycetota bacterium | reverse complement strand
GTACCTAACACCCGGTTTATTCCCACTCTCTTTTCTTCGCTTTTTTTTGTTTGTTTCCCGTTGCGGGGGGCGCCGGCGTCCGGCAACGGGGGCGATTCTCCCCCATTACCGCCGCTTGGCGCCCCCGCGCTTCTGCCAGCTATATTGGCATCACTGTGCACGACTGTCGATGCAATCCCTTCCAGCCGGTTAACCTGCAATCGACTGCCGATTTGACACCAGCAAACCGGCATGATTTCGCTCGCCTTGGGGTAACTGCCAGACTGACCAACGCGGGCTTTCTTCGCGCGTCCCGGCACTCGTAGGCCCCCAAAAAACGGGCGAATCCTGGCCCTGCCAAAAAAACTTTTGAATGGGCCTCCTCGTTCGGCACGCTTCTTGCCAATTGGTTCCACCGCATCAAAAAGCTGACGAAATGATCGAGCCGGGTGGCTTGGCAGATTCGCTGGCGAACGAAAACCAGACAAACCAACCCAGCACGCTGCGACGTGGTTTCGAAGCGGGCCCTTTTCCACGCAAGGAGATCAGCAATGGCACAAGGCGAGAAAATCATCGGCATCGACCTCGGAACAACCAACAGCGTGGTCGCCGTCATGGAGGGAAGCGAACCCAAGGTCATCCCTAACCCGGAAGGCAATCGGCTGACGCCGAGTGTCGTCGCGTTCACTGACAAGGAAGAAACGATCGTGGGCGAGCCCGCGCGACGCCAAGCCGTGACCAACCCAAAGCGAACGGTCTATTCAGCGAAACGCTTCATGGGGCGCCGCCACAACGAAGTGCAGTCGGAAGAGAAGATGGTCCCCTACGCGGTGACTGGTGGCCCGGGTGACTACGTCAAGATCGGCGTGGGCGAAAACGAGTACACGCCGCAGGAAATCAGCGCGAAGGTGCTTCGCAAGCTGAAGGAATCGGCGGAGTCTTACCTGGGCCATAAGGTCAGCAAGGCGGTGATCACGGTGCCTGCCTACTTCAACGACGCGCAGCGTCAGGCCACCAAGGACGCGGGTCAGATCGCGGGTTTGGAAGTTGCTCGAATCATCAACGAACCGACCGCAGCCGCACTCGCCTACGGTTTGGACAAGACGAACGAAGAGAGCATCATCGTGTTCGACTTGGGCGGGGGCACGTTTGACGTCTCCGTGCTGGAAGTCGCCGACAGCGGTGATGACGAGCAGTCGAGCCGCGTCTTCCAAGTGGTCAGCACCTCTGGGAACACTCACCTCGGAGGGGATGACTTTGATGAAGCGATGATCAACCACGTTGCAACCGAATTCCAGAAGGAATCGGGTGTGGACCTTCGCAACGATGCGATGGCCTTACAACGTCTTCAAGAAGCCTGTGAAAAGGCCAAGAAGGAACTCAGTTCCCTGCCAGAAACGGATATCAACCTGCCGTTCATCACGATGGACGCGTCGGGTCCCAAACACTTGACGATGAAGATCACGCGATCCAAGTTCGAAGAGTTGATCGACGATCTGGTTGAGAAGTGCCGCGAACCCGTGATGCAGGCTCTGAAGGACGCCGGCATGAGCCCGTCGGACATTGACGAGGTGGTTTTGGTCGGCGGTAGCACGCGTGTGCCCAAGGTTCGCGAGCTTGTGAAGACGATCTTCGGCAAGGAACCCCACCAAGGCGTCAACCCCGATGAAGTGGTTGCGGTCGGTGCGGCGATTCAAGGCAGCGTGCTGGCCGGGGATCGCAAGGACGTTCTGCTGTTGGATGTGACGCCACTCACGCTCGGAATCGAAACCGAAGGCGGCGTGATGACGGCACTCGTGGAACGCAACACGACGATTCCGGTTGAAAAGAAGAATGTCTTCTCCACGGCAGCGGACAACCAGACGGCGGTGACGGTTCGTGTTTTCCAAGGGGAACGCAAGATGGCCAATGCCAACCGCTTGCTGGCCGAGTTCAACCTGGAAGGGATCCCCGCAGCGCCTCGCGGCATGCCTCAGATCGAGGTCAAGTTTGACATCGACCAAAACGGCATTCTCAGCGTTTCCGCAAAGGACCTGAAGTCCGGCAAGGAAGCCAATGTCGAGATCAAAGACAGTGGCGCGCTATCAGACGATGATATCGACCAGATGAAGAAGGACGCCGAGGCGAACGCCGAAGAAGACAAGCGTCAGTTTGAACTGGTTGAAGCGAGAAACACCGCTAGTCAACAGGTCTATCAGGCTGAGAAGCTGATGAAGGACAACGACGACAAGCTGAGTGATGACGACAAGGCTCCGATGAACGCAGCGATCGAGAAGGTCAATCAAGCTGCCGAAGGGGAGGACTTGCCCGCCATCAAGTCAGCGACCGACGAGCTGACCACGGCGCTGCAAGCGTTCAGCAAAGTGGTCTACGAGAAGACCGGCGGTGACGGTGCGGCCGATGGTGATCCGGCGGCGGCCGGTGCCGCGGCAGCGAGTGATGCCAGCGATGACGACGACGCCATCGACGCCGAGTTCGAAGTTAAAGACTGACCAGTCGACCGAATTTCACCTCCCCTGTGGGGAGGTCGGACGCGCAAGCGGCCGGGTGGGGCGTGCGTCTGGCGAATCGCGAGCGCCGTCCCCATCGATGGTCGGTCGACCAAGAATTCAAACGTTCTACCTTCCCTCGCTTCGCTCGATCCTCCTGCTAGGAGGGTGATGAGCGTGGGGGAAGCGTGCGAGTCAGTGGAATTGTGTTTCCAGATCCACATCGCTGGTGCCTGCTGCGCGGATCAAAGCCCAATCGAACCGGGAACAAACAACAACAGCAAACAAACGCTTCGCTTGCGTCCAAGCGAGCGAATTCTTTTCAAGGGGTGATGCCATGACGTTTCGATTTGACAAACTGACCACGAAAGCTCAGTCGGCTGTTGCCGAAGCGCAGGGACGGGCCGCCGCGAATGGCAACCCGGAAATCGACCCGTTGCACCTGATGGGAGCCTTGTTGGACGAAACCGATGGCATCACGCGTCCGCTGCTTGAGAAATTGAACGCAGACACCGCGCGATTGGCGGAGCTGGTCACTTCTGAGGCAAATAAGCTGCCGAGCCAATCCGCGGGCGGACAACCGCGTGTTTCTGGAACGCTTCAACTCGCCTTCAACGCCGCTGCCGAACAAGCAAGCAAGCTCAAGGACGAGTACGTCTCGACCGAACACCTGTTGCTCGGTCTGGTGCAAGTCGACAGCAAGGTCAAGAGTTTGTTGTCGCTGTTGGACGTTTCGCACGATGACATCTTGCAGGCGATGAGCCAGATCCGTGGCTCGGCGCGGGTCACCGATCAGAACGCGGAGGCGACCTACCAGGCCCTCGAGAAGTTCGGCATCGACCTGACCGAACTGGCCAAATCGGGCAAGCTCGACCCTGTTATTGGTCGTGACAATGAGATACGTCGCGTGATCCAGGTCCTGTCCCGCCGTACCAAGAACAATCCCGTATTGATCGGCCAGCCCGGCGTCGGGAAAACCGCCATCGCCGAGGGACTCGCGCTTCGGATCTTCGAGGGCGATGTTCCCCAGAGCCTGCGTGGCAAACAAGTCATCTCGTTGGACATGGGGGCTTTGGTTGCCGGTGCCAAGTTCCGCGGCGATTTTGAGGAACGTCTCAAATCGGTTTTGCGTGAGGTCAAGGATTCCAACGGTCAAGTGATCCTGTTCATCGACGAGCTTCACCTCGTCGTCGGTGCCGGCAACGCGGAGGGATCGGCGGATGCCGCGAACCTCCTGAAACCCGAACTGGCCCGCGGAGCGCTGCGTTGCATCGGTGCGACGACGCTGGACGAATACCGTCAGCACATCGAGAAAGATGCGGCTTTGGAACGCCGGTTCCAACCGGTCATTGTCGGCGAACCGGACGTCGACGACACCATCGCGATCCTCCGTGGCCTCAAGCCGCGCTACGAGTCTCATCATGGCGTGCGGATCACGGACGGAGCGCTCGTGGCGGCCGCGCGGCTCTCGAACCGATACATCGCGGACCGGTTCCTGCCCGATAAAGCCATCGACTTGATCGACGAAGCCGCCAGCCGCTTGGCGATGGAGAAGGAGTCGGTTCCCGAGCCGATCGATCGCTTGCAGCGACGACTGCGTCAATTGGAGCTCGCCCACCGACAACTCGACCACGAGGCGGACGCTTCCGCGATCGCGCGTCGGGAGGAAGTCGAACAAGAAATGGAATCCATCAAGGCCGAGCTGGCATCGCTCAAAGAGCAATGGGAAGCCGAGAAGATGGGGCTGGACGATGTGCAGTCAGTGCGTCAGGAAGCGGATTCGCTCCAGCATCGCTTCGCCCAACTCGATGCCGATGCGAAAGAGAAGCAATTGCGCGGCGACAACCCGGAAGAGCTGTACCGCGAGATGCTGTCTGTTCAGACACGTCAAAGGGAGCTTCAGCAACGCATCGATGCGTTGGAGGATGCTGCTTCCAATGCGACCGTCGAAGATGACAACCCGGACAAACGCCGCCTCCTTCGCAAGGAAGTCACCGAGGAAGAGATCGCGGAGGTCGTCAGTTCATGGACGGGCGTACCCTTGGCTCGCATGATGGAGACCGAGAAGGCCAAACTCTTGGTCATGGAAGAACGACTGCATCAGCGAGTCGTCGGGCAGGAGGAAGCGGTTGAGGCCGTTTCCAATGCGGTGCGACGTAGTCGAAGCGGTTTACAAGACCCCCATCGTCCCATCGGCTCGTTTCTGTTTCTGGGCCCAACGGGCGTCGGCAAAACAGAGCTCTGCAAAGCCCTTGCGGAAGTCATGTTCGACGAAGAGGCTGCCATGGTCCGGATCGACATGAGCGAGTTCATGGAACGCCATAGCGTGTCACGCCTGATCGGGGCGCCTCCTGGATACGTGGGCTATGAGGAGGGCGGCAAACTGACCGAGTCGGTCCGGCGTCGTCCCTACAGCGTGATCCTGCTCGATGAGATGGAGAAGGCACACCCTGATGTGTTCAATATCCTGTTGCAGATCCTCGACGATGGTCGACTGACGGACGGCCAGGGGCGCACGGTCGACTTCACGAACACCGTGGTTGTGATGACGAGCAACGTGGGCAGCCAAGTGATCCAGCGGGTGACCGAAGAAGGTGGGGACGAATCGGAGATGCGTGAAGCCGTCAACGATGCCATCAAGGCCCGCTTTTTGCCAGAGTTCATCAACCGAATCGACGATGTCGTGGTCTTTCATCCGCTTGGTCCGAAGCAGTTGCGTCAGATTGTGGACCTGCAACTCGAGTCACTCCGAAGTCGCTTGCTGGAGAATGGGCTTGGTTTGGAGATGACCGATGCGGCGAGCAAAGAGATTGCCTCGATTGGATTCGACCCCACGTTCGGAGCGCGTCCCCTGCGTCGGGCTATCCAGAGTGAAATCCAAAACCGCCTGGCGACGGCATTGCTGAAGGACGACTTTGCCGAAGGCACGATCGTCCTGGTCGACCACAACGGTGAGGAATTCACGTTCACGGCCAAGTTGAACGCGGAGGAGACCGTCGTCGCTGGCGTGTAGCGCGTCATCGACGGATTCGTGGCCGTACGGTGTTCCGCGAGAAGATCCCAAGTTCATGACGCAGCGATTCGACTGCCGAAAGTCGACGGAGTAATGTACTGCTAGCACAAGTCTTCCGATTCAACCCCACCTTGGATGACCAAACATGAACTGGGGACCAACCACCGCTCG
>JBCCYK010000337.1:0-5662 GCA_039189905.1 Planctomycetota bacterium | reverse complement strand
GGGATAACGGGCCGTTGATCAGCTACTTAGCGCTACGCGGCAAGTGTCGTGCCTGCCAGGCACCCATCGCCGAACGTTATTTCATCGTGGAGATCATCGCCGCGCTGATTGTTGGCAGCTTGTTTCTGTATGAACTGGTGACGGGAGCCGCCAACATCCCAGGCTTTCAGCACTACCATCATGCCGGAATCCTTTGGATCGTCCTTTACACCAAGTGGCCCGTGATGGGCATCTATCTGTACCACGTGATGATGTTCTGCGCTGTCTTGACGTTCGCGCTGATGGAATGGGACGGTCTTCGCGCTCCGACAAGACTATCGTTCAGCGTCATCCTCACATTCGCGGCGTTGGCCATCGCGATTCCCACGCTTCAGCCGGTGTCCTTCGACGCCTACCTTCCGGTGACGGCCCCGCCTGTGGTTCCAGAGATGATCTGGCGTGGGGTGACATGCTTGTTGGGCGGATTGGCGGGCTGGGCAATCGCCGGTGCGTTCCGACGCCTCCACTCGGGACGCGAATTTGCATGGTCCCTGGTTCTTTTGGGCGTGTCGCTGGGTTGGCAAGCAACGTTGACCATTGCCTTGCTTTGGATGGTGATTCGTTTTCTGTTGAAGCTCACTTGGACATCGCGTCCCAGGTGGCTCGCCGCCACACCGCTTTTGTTTGCATTGGCCATGCTTCACCATCCATTCTGGCGATTCTTTTCGCAGTTCTGGTGGCGGCTCGCTGGGTGAAGCCGCGTGCCAACCGAAGGGTGCACGTTGTTGCCGTTGTCAGCGTGCGCCGCGCGGGAGATGCTCAATGAGATAACGAAGGATCTTCATGCGGACGTGCACGCGCGTGCCTCGTCCCTCGCTCAGGCCGTGGTCACGATTGGGATAAACCATGTAGTCGAATGGTTTGCCCAACTCAATCAAGCGATCCACGAGCCCTTCGATGATCTGAATGTGAGTGTTGGTTTCTCCTGAACCCGTCATGATCAGCAGCTTGCCTTCCAGCCCTTCCGCGAAGTTGATCGGCGCCGAACGCTGGTAACCCTCCGGGTTGACCTCGGGGGTCCGCATGTAGATTTCTTGGAACCAAGCGTTGTAGAGGTGCGGTTGCGGTTTGGGGACCACCGCGATCCCAACGTGGTACACGTCCGGTTTGCGAAACAGGGCGTTGAGCGTGTTCGAACCGCCACCACTCCAGCCCCAGATCGCAACGCGCGAAAGATCGATGTAAGGCTTATCGTCGGCCAGCTGTTGCAATGCCTTCGCTTGGTCATCGGTCGAAAGCGGCCCCAAGCTTCCAAAGACCGACCGACGCCAGGCCGCTCCTTTCGGGCACGCGGTCCCGCGATTGTCGATGGACACAACGACATAGCCGGTGTTTGCTACGACGCGGTGAAAGTCCGTTTGTGCCGCGCCCCAGCGGTCCAAGACCGTCTGGAGATAAGGTTCCCCGTACACGTAAACGAGAACGGGGTATTTCTTGGAAGCGTCAAAATCATTTGGCTTGGTGATGCAGGCGTCCATCTCCAAACCATCCCCCAAATCGATTGTCGTGAACTCGGTGGGATGCACCACGAGATCCGTAAAGCGTTTTCGTAGCGATGGGTTCTCTTCGAGGGTGCGCACCACCTGGTGACTGGGGAGTTCAACGAGGTCAACAATCGGTGGATCGTTCAGGGTCGAGTATGTGTGGACCGCCCACCGTCCGTCGGGCGAAAAGACATAGTCATGGGTTCCTGACCGTTCGTCCGGTGAAATCCGTTCCAAGTCACCGGAGCCGTCGAGTGGCACTCGGTACAAGTACTTCCGTGTTGCTTCCTTCGGAGATGCGTAGAAGTAATACCATCCGCTCGTTTCATCAATGAAAGCCCTGTCGATGATGTCGTACTGGCCTGGTGTCAGCTTCGCCTGAATCTTGCCTTCCAGATCCGACACAAACGCTTGTCGCCAGCCGTCTTGTTCGCTGAGGAAGATGAACGCGTCGCCATCGCGAATCCAGTGAACGCCGGTGTTGAGTTGATGACTTCCGACCGCCCAGGCTTCATTGACTTCGCGGTAGATGCGTTTGGCTTTGCCATCGACGGTCGCCAACCAAAACTCGCGTTGATCCCGAAATCGGCTTAAGGTCTCGATCAGCAGTTCGTTGCGATGGGGTACCCAGCCGACGTGACCAAGATAGAAGCCCTCGGGTTTTGTTTCCAACGAGACCCATGCGACGTTTGAATCTTTGACAGAGGCGATTCCAACACGCAGGTCTTCAATCGTCTCGCCGACGCGGGCGAACCGTGTTTCCCGGGTCTGCGGGTACGACGGGTCGCTGGGAACCAGCATGGTTCGAAACCGCACATCGGTGCGATCCCGCTGCACAAACGCGACATGCGCACCGGACGGGTGCCAATGCGCGTTGCCAAAATGAAGGTCGCGATCGGGTTGAGGCTCGAGAAGCGTGGTCCGCTTCGACGGCGCGACGGATCGCAATCGGAGTCCGGAGCCGCCTGTTTCGAGAATCAGAGATCCATCGGGGGAACGACGCGGGTTCGTTGGTTTGACAGGATCCACCTTCATGCGTTCGCCCGTGGCGACGTCGTAGAAGGCGGTGACTCGCTTCTGGGTCATCGGGTCACGTTCCTGAATGCGATACCCCGAGCTGTCCTCCTTCCATTGCGGGTCCAAGCTGCGAGCTCGGAAGTCCCCCCGGTTGTAGAGGCCTTCCAATCGTTCGCGTGCTTCGCTTTGCCACGTGTCCGTCGCAGCAGATTGACCTTGCGATGGATTGCCCGAGGTGGAAAGGAACAACACCAAGACCACCAAAGACACGTCAATTCGCAAGGACGTTAGCAACGGGATTCTCCATCGAGGGGTTCGGCGCGGGTCGCCATCATAATTCGGTACGCACGACCAGCAGCGGCGGCAAGGACGTCCCCACGCCTCTAGTATCACGCTACAGGTCAATGTTCGCTGACAGCCGTAGCGAAAGACGCCAAGTCTTTCGGCTGTCTTGCGACAGGCCGAAACTCTTGACGAGTTTCGCTACCAAAGAACCAAGCTATGGCGGAACACTAGCTCGATTTGAGCCATTGGATCGCCATCGGAATGCCCTGGTTGATCATCGACATGTAATGCCCGCCGTTGGGCACCTGTTCAAACGTGAGTTCTTTTCCAGCGGCTTCCATTTCTTGTCTGAATCGCAAGGCGTCGCCGATGGGGACGTTGCCATCGTCAACCGCATGAAAAACGAAGACGGGTTGCGTGAAGCGGCCCACGTTCTTGATGGGGGATGTTTGACGGATGAAGCTTGCTATTCCCGGAAACATCTGTTGCATCAGGAAGTTGGATGTCATGTCCTCCATACGCACTTCCAAGTCGTACGCGGCGGCATACGCAACACAGCGTTTGATACGTGGTTCGTGCGCGGCCAGTAGCAGTGACAAACAACCGGCGGAAGAATGCCCCGCGCTGTAGATGCGATTGGGGTCCACGCTCGGTATCTTGGCGATGGCATATTCCAAGGCATTTCGTCCATTGACAACGCCAGCGCCCGAAGCCGTGAACCAGGGATAGGCCTTGGTGGCCGCGGTCATGACTTGTTGTTCGTTGTTCTCGTTAACGCTTTCAGGCAAACCGCCATCGATGGAATAGAAGATGGCAACCATGCCAGCCTTCGCGTAAGGGAGGACTTCGTCCACATAGTCGATGGATTCCGTCAGGCGCACGCCGTGGATCATGGGAGTGCCAGCGGGTGCGACCAGAACACATGGCAGTGACGCGTTCTCGTGCTCACCGGGTGGCAAGAGCACGTGCATCTGCATGTGATGCCCCGCCGTGTCACCGGGAGCATCGATGCGCACCGAATAGGCCTCCACACCCGAAGGAAAGGTGCGAGCAGGAACGCCTAGTTCCGGGAACGCTGTCTTGGGAGGCGGAGCTAAGACGAGGCACTCCGCGACCACGGGCACGATCTTGCTGGCGTTCTTCCGAGCTCCGATGAAGCCGACCAGTCCGAGGCCCCCGCAACACAAGACCGGGACCAACGCCATGCCACCAACGACAAAGAAAAACCATTTGGGAATCCCACGCGAGCGTGCGGGCGGTTTGCCTGACACCGACTGCCGGGGATCGGAACGACCCATGGCTTGTTGGTTAGGCCGCGTGGCGCCCGCGTAGGGATTGGATCGCGACGCCGACGAGCTATAGTCCGCTGGAGGGAGCGCTGGAGCGGAAGCGTCGACAAACGGGTCTTCCGCGGGGATGCTGGCGGGCTTCGGTGGCCTTGGGGATGGAGAGCCCGTTGCGTTCGAGTCGCCGCTAGCAGCTGGTATTTGAAGAACCACGCCGCATTGGGGGCATTTCACTCGCGTGGGTTCGCTTTGTCGACGAACCTGCAGGATCTGTTGGCATTTCGGGCAGCGCACACGCGATGCCCCCGCACTGGATTCACTCAATGGATCGCCCGTTCCTAGGCAAGACGACTGGCTGGCTGCGTCAAGATACCAGGCCGGCGAAGGCCGTGTTGAGCAGGTCCGCTTGTTCCAGTTTGTGCGCCGCCATGCTGCCCGTGCTGGGACTTGCCGATTCCGCGCGGGTGGCGCGTGTCAATTGGTAACGGCTCGACAGATCATCGCCAAACCGGAACTTCACGTAGGGCCAGGCGCCCATGTTTTGGGGTTCATCTTGAACCCATCGAATCTCCGTGCCTTTTGCCAGTCCGTCCAACGCTTCAAAGAGTTCGCCTGCCGACAGTGGATAAAGCTGTTCCAAACGAATGATCGCGACTCGATCGTCCAACTCTCGCTTGGTGCGTTCTTCCAGGAGGTCGTAGTAGATCTTGCCGGTGCAGAACTGAACGGCTTGGGCCTTGTCCAGCATGACCTTTCGGTCCGGCAAGATTTTCTTGAAGCCGCCCTCAGCCACAATGTGGAGCGGGCTGACCACCATCGGGTGACGCAGCAGACTCTTGGGCGTCAGGGCAATCAGTGGCTTGCGCCATTTGCTGATCACTTGGCGACGTAGCAAATGAAAGTACTGGGCGGGCGTGGTTGGCTGGCAGATCTGAATGTTGTCTTCCGCCGCCATGGCAAGAAAACGCTCCATGCGCGCGCTACAGTGTTCGGGACCTTGGCCCTCAAAACCGTGCGGCAGCAGCATCACCAGCCCGGAAAGTCGGTTCCACTTGTCCTCCGCGCTTGCGATGAACTGGTCCACAATCACTTGCGCGACATTCCAAAAGTCGCCGAACTGGGCTTCCCAGGCGACCAATCCATTCGGGCAATCGAGAGAGTAGCCGTATTCGAAGCCAAGCACGCCTGACTCACTGAGGGGGCTGTTGTAGAGCTCCAGTCGAGCTTGGTCGGCGCTGAGATTCTTCAGTGGCGTGTAAGTGTCACCCGTTCTTTCGTCATGCAACACCGCGTGTCGATGACTGAACGTGCCTCGCTCGCTGTCTTGCCCCGTGATGCGAACCGGGTGCCCGTCGACCAGGAGAGAAGCTAAGGCCGCCGCTTCCGCAGTGGCCCAGTCCAGTTTCCGTTCGCCCCGCGCCATCTCGCGCCGCTGTTGCATCGGTCGTTTGAGTTTCTTGCTGGGCGAGAAACCCTCGGGCAGTCGGGTCAACGCGTCGATCAACTCGCCGAGTTTTTCTTGGTCGAGGGTGGTGTCGACCAGATCTTGCG
>JBCCYK010000336.1:0-5670 GCA_039189905.1 Planctomycetota bacterium | reverse complement strand
CGTTGGTGGCGGACTGAACGTGAACAACGGTGCCGTCGCTGCGACGCCCATCACGGAACTGCGAGACGTGGGGCAGTCGCTGCTGATCAGTCCCAATATCAACGCCGATCGCACGGTCACCTTGCGATTGGTGGAAGAGAACAGCGAACGCATCATCAACGGGGCGACGATTCCGATTCCCGCCGTGGATGGAACCGCGTCGATCAACGTGGGTGTCGACACGGTACGCCGGCGCAGCGTCAGCGGCACCGTGGTCGCACAAGATGGCATGGCCGTCGCGCTCGGCGGCTTGGTCGAGGAGCAGATCGTCGATACGCGGGACCAAGTGCCAATTTTGGGTGACATTCCCAAAGTGGGATTCCTGTTCCGTCGTCAGGGGACGTCACGACAACGCAGCGAGTTGATCGTGATGATTCGACCCTACATCTTCAACACGCCCGCGGAAGGGGCTGACCGCAGTCAATGCGTGGTGGCCGATCACACGCTACACCCTAATGGCCCCGACCCACAGGGCACCATGAATACGTATTGGCCTTGCGAAGTCGTTCGACCCGATCCGGAATGTGCGGAGCGTGCGAAGTGCTTGCGACTCCACAATGTGGTTCCAGCGATCTATTGATTGAAGATGGATGATTTCAAGTTGAAGAATGCAGGATCCATGAGGAAGACAAGGACTATGAAGAAAGAATCGATCGGAACTCTGCTTGTTTTGATGCTTTCATTTTCGGTCGGCTGCAGATTCTTGCCAAAGTCCGCGGAGGATGTGAGCCCAGTCACCAAACTGAAACCAGTCACCAACCTGACAACAAACGCGACGTCAGATAGTGTTCAGGATGTGGACCCAAACTCGATGGAGAAACGAGTTTCGAATCCACAAGCACGCGAGATCCGATTTGATGGCCAGGAGTTGGTACTTGGCGGTGGAGACTGCCAATCGATTCGCGTGGACGCGTTAAGGACCATGATGGACGACCTACGAGAACGCGGTCGCCATCGCTCCGCCGTCGAGACGATCCGTTTACATCGTCGATCCGCGTCACGCTGGGTGATGGAATCATTTGCTGAGAAGAACGACGACACGGTTCGTTGGGTTGCAGGCGTCCTCGACCGCGATCGCAACAACCAACTTCATTCGCAATTGTGCGACGCCGCGGAGCGAGATCCGGGTAGCGCGCGGTCATTTCGCGAGTCTCGTCAACAGTGTCTGGAATCGCTGGCCGGCGGAGCCGTTTCCGGAGGCGCCTTGGAACAGCTTTCGCGTTCAGCAGCGTCACTCGATACGCCCCTCGCGGTGTTGGAAGCGGAACGCTTGAATGCCATGAGCGAAATTGTTTCGGGCGATACGATTGCCGCGGGCGATCGTCTTGCTGCGGTCGCCGACCAGGCCGCCCAAGCCGGGTCGGCGGATCAGTGCGCCCAACTCTGGCTGTTGGCAAGCGAAACCTACCTGCGTGCCGAATCCCTGGATGCCTCCGTCCAATCATGGCAAAATGCCATCCGCGCTCAAGTGACCGCGATGACCGTGTCGACGAGTCGGTTGCAGGGACAGGACGCAACCAGTTTGCCGCCGCTTGATACGGTATTCTGGGAGCAGGCCGATCACTTGCGGCCGCCGAGTGTCGAGTTCCCGCCTGAGGTTGCTTTGGCGATGAATGCCTGGAAGCTGCGTCTTGGCCTGGGGCAAAACCAGACGCTGACGCCCGTCGCGTCATTGTGGTCCGCCGTCGCGGCTTATCAGTTGGCGACCGGCCAAGCTCATCTTGCGACGCTGTCAATCAAGCGTGCAGAAGTGGAGGCCACCGACACCACCAAACCATGGCTTCAAATCGCCCTCGCGCGAAGCATGGCCGCTCAGGGGCAAACACCCGTCGCCACCACCATCCTGGGAACCTTGACGACACACGATAGCCCCCGGGTCCGCGCGGCGTCCCTCGCGGCCCTTGGCTCCATTAAGGTGCACGCGGGAGCCTACGAGCAAGGCAGCCGTTTCTTAGTCGAAGCATTGGCGGTGGATTGCACATCGTCAACGCTTTCGGTCGCCGGCAACGCCGCAGAAGCATGGCCCGGGCATCTGGCCGCGGAAGCGGACCTGGCGAATGTGCGGCTCATCGTCGGGGATCTGGGAGAAGCCCGCGACTCACTTCACGCGATTCAGCAAAAGCTCGCCCTGCAAGGTCGCTGGCAATCGTTGGTCCAGTCGCTTGAGAATGAAGCCGCGATCATCGAGCTTGACGGCGATAAGAAGACGGCAGAGCAGATTCGGCGGCGTGTTCTGGAAATGGAACGCCATCCAGCTTGATAGCAATTACGGGGTTAGGGTTGAGTCAGGTTCCCGGTTTCATATACGTTAAGATTGGAACGTTGATGAGTGTCCCGTGATTGGAGCATCCCCGGACATGAGCTTGGTAGCGACGCAGCGTCAAATCACGCCTGGCAACGACATCTTTCGTTGGGGGTGTTGGTTCGTCATTCTCAACCTGCTCGATGGCTTTCAAACCATGGCCGTCGTCGGGCGTTTTGGGCTTCGGGCGGAACTGAACCCTTGGATGGGTTGGTGGATCGAGCAATACTCGTTTCAGGGCCTCTGGTTGGTGAAACTGTCCATCATGGCGGCCGTCCTGCTGCTCAGCACCCGGCTCTCTTCCCGCATTCTCAAAGGTGTCTCACTGGGACTCTCCGCCATCGTCCTGGTAAATTTCATGACGCTTCTGAACGTCTTTTGACGTTGGGCGTCAACATTCGGGCCAGCACCGCAACGGTTGATGGCGTTGGAGGATGACGCATCCCGGAGATGTGCGGCGACAGTCGCCGCATTCTCCAAGCGCGGTCCCATGTAGATCCCGAAGCTCCGAAGCCGCTGAATCTCACTCACGGTCCCCGGCACAAGAAGACTGCTCGGAGCAACTCGATCGGATCGGTGAATCGGTTTTGATAAAGGGCGTTGGCGGGCGTTTGTTCTGGCCAAGCGTGATGCAGAAAGTCGAATCCGCGTTCGGAGAACACGGCGACAGTCGCCGCGTTCTCCGAACTCGGTCCCCTGTAGACCCAGAACCTCCGAAGCCACTGAGTCACCTTCACAGTTCCCAAGACCACAATACGGTTCGGAGCAACTCGATTGCGTGGGTCACGCGGTCCCATCGACCCGCAGACTTTTTAAACACGGCCGCTCTTGCAACTCACGGTCGATTGGGCTAGCGTTCGGAGATGGCCCGTCTTCTGCTCGTCGCCGTGTTTGTCGTCCATGTGTTTGTCTGCCAGTATCGCTGCGCACCCGCGGCTGCCGGCATGCCGAACACGAACGGTGAGACTCGAACAACATCATGTTGTTGTTCGGAACATGCGACGTCGTGCGATGATTCGCCGATGGAAAGTCCCGACACGCCATCGGATTGCGATTGTTTCGGGTGCATCTGTGACGGCCATCTGGCAGTACTCATTGCGAAGTGCGAGGTACCAGACGACCTTGCCTCAACTCATTTGGATTCGTTCGACACGCACGCCATTGACGGCGCATCGTGTGTGCGCATCATCGGGCGTCACTTCGATCGAGCACCCACGCGACTCCGTGGGGTCTCCGCGCGCGCCGACCAGCAGGTCTGGCGACTATAGCGACAACGGCGCCGCGAATCTCATCGCGGCACGTCTCTGAGAATCGTTGTTGCTTTCGGTCGGACGGTGCGTCCGACGTCCACGACAGGCTTGATGCCGTCCATGCTTCTTCCATGGGAATACGGTGTCCGTAATCTGGCCAGGCGGCCGTTGCGGACGGCTTTAACGCTGACGGCGCTCTCCACCGTTGTGGTGTTGGTGTTGGTGGTCGTTGGCTTCATCCGTGGGCTAGAACAAACGCTCAAGACCAGCGGTGACACCAGCGTGGTGCTCGTCTATTCGGTCAGTTCCAAAGAGAACATCGAAAACTCGGCCATTGAGACACGTGTTCCATCGCTTCTCGGTGCCAGCATTCAAAGCGTGTTCAATCGCTTTGACGTCGTGCACGTCTCGCCAGAACTTTATCAGGGGACGCGTGTCGAATCGGAATCCAACGAAAGCGGTTTTGGGCTGGTACGCGGCGTCACCTTCCGGACTCCTTTGGTACGTCGGGGCGTCCGACTGGTCGCGGGCACATGGCCCGATGATGGCGAGGTGATGGTTGGGAGGCTTGCAGCGGCAAAACTTGGGATATCCGACCGGCAGATTGCGATCGGTCGCACCCTGCGCTTCGAAGGCCAAGAGTGGACGATCCGCGGTCAATTTGCCGCCGACGGCGCCGCCTATGAATCGGAGATCTGGTGTCACCTTGCCGATTTGCAGACAGCCGCAAAGCGTCAAGACATCAGCATGGCCGCGCTGCTTCTCGCCCCTGGAGCAAGCCCGGCTGAGGTCGCGCTGTTTTGCAAGGAGCGAACCGATTTGGAACTGAGATCGATTCGCGAAACCGAATACTACGAACGGTTGCAAAAGCACTACCGTCCCATCCGGCTTTTGGGCTGGACCATCGTGATGCTGGTCTCCGCTGCAGGCGTCTTTGCGGGGCTCAACATGATGTACAGCGCCGTTGCCGGACGCGTTCGCGAAATCGCAACCCTGCAAGCGATCGGTTATCGACGTCGCGCCATCTTGCTGAGTTTGATTCAGGAAGGTGTCTTGCTTGCCTCCGCCGCATCCCTGATCGCAAGCCTAGTGGCATTGGTTTGGATCCATGGCACCGCCGTGCGATTCACGATGGGTGCTTTCACACTCCGTATCGACAGCGTCGCGATCCTGATCGGCGGCTGCGTCGGAACACTCCTTGGGATCCTGGGCGCCATGCCACCAGCGCTCCGGGCCCTACGTTCTCCGGTGGCCGTTTCACTCAAAGCAAATTAGGGATGATCCCCATGAAGATCGATCTTTTTATCGTTTTGGCGGCACTTGGCATCCTTGTCGGATGCAGTGGCTCACCCACAGAAACAGCCTCATCGCCGTCGGCTTCCAGCGGCAAGGCTTTGCTGCTCGCGTCCGAACCCGATGGAGCGATTCCCGTCGGTGAAGCCCGGCAAACGGTTCAGTCCGACCAAGAGGTGACCTTGGTCGGCCTAGTTGGCGGTTCGACCGAACCGTTCGTCGATGGCATCGCCGCGTTCACCATCGTGGACGAATCCGTTCCCTATTGCTCGCCAGACGAAGGCTGCCCCACGCCGTGGGATTACTGCTGCAAACAGAACCAGGTCCAGGACAACATCGCCACCATCAAAATCGTCGACGAAGCAGGCAGCCCGATCGCCTCGAACGCACGCGATTTGATTGGTGTGGAAGGGCTCTCCAAGGTGGTCGTGCAAGGCCGTGCAACGCGCGACGACGCGGGCAACCTGAGCGTGGCTGCCACCAAGATCTTCATCCGTCCGGGCGAATGATCGATGTCCGAAACGCATCTGGATCTTCGACAGCTTGCCATCAATCGGCCCAAGCCGCAAACATCCACGCAGGTTGAGCGGCGATGGCTGACACGATACCTGGTGCCAATCGGTGTGCTGCTGGGATTTGCTGCGTTGCTGAGCGTCGCCGCAGGTCTCCAGTTCACGGTGGCTACCGAAGTCACGGTTTGTCCCGTCATCGTCAAACGCGGTGTGATGCAGCAAGCGGGCACACCCCTGTTTCAGGCTGCGGGCTGGATCGAACCACGACCCACGG
>JBCCYK010000335.1:0-5713 GCA_039189905.1 Planctomycetota bacterium | reverse complement strand
GGATTACGCTGGGTTACAAGACTCCCACACCTGTCACAACCCGACGCGTCAGCGAGGACAAGTTTGCTACCGTCCTTCCTCGCTGACGCGTCGGGTTACGAAGAGTGAATAACCGCCGAATTCAAGTGCAGGACTGTTGAAACGCGATTGTCAATCCACCGCGAGACCCTGGCCGATCAGCGTGTCACAGAAGATCGGCCCGTCCCTACGGGTGTGGCGTCTGCGATGGCGAGGAAATTGTCGATCTCCGCGTTGTCTTTGAGCTCGTCGAATTTGACGCCCATGGCCAAGGTCATCTTTTTCATGAGCAAGTCACGTTCGAGTTCGCTTCGCACGGCGCTAAAGTCCGTCACAAGTGGCTCCGTGAAACCTTGGCAACGCAGGATGATGTACTGATCCCCGGTTGCGATGATGCCCGATAGGCCGCCTGGCTTAAGAGCAAAGGCTTCCTGTTCGATCGCGGGCTGACCGCCATGCTTTCGGATCGGCGGCACCTTGCCTGCGTTGCTCGCGGACGAAGGCTCCACGCTGTACTGTTCCGACAACTGCGCGAAGAAAGCATCCGTGGGGTTATCGCGAGCCATCTCCCACACTTTTTGTGCGGTGCGTTGGTCCGACAAGACACAGGCAAGGACTTCCACGCGTGGACCGTAGGCCGATTCAAAGCCCATCTGCAGGTCTTCTTGCGTCAGTGTGATCGAATCCTCGACCAGTTTCTTCAGAGCAACACTGGGCCAAACCGCATCATTGATGTAGATCATCTCGGTGGTCGCGCCATCGCTGAGGACGGACTCCATCCACGCCGTGCGATCCGCCGTTCCATCGCTACGAACAAAGCCATAGCTGATCGCAGCCCGTGTGATCTCGGCGTCGATGTCGGCTTGCGTGACCGTCTTGTTGGCCGACTTCAACGCTTGGGTGAGGAGGCGACGGTTGATCTCGCCCTCCAGAACGGTTTTGCCATGGCGCTTGACGCATTCGGCTGCAACGGTCGCGATGCTAATTTGTTGGCCGTTGATGATCGCACCCACACCGGGATACTGTTTCGACGCTGCATCGTCCCCCAACACCTTGACCACGTTGGCTCGTTTCTGGAGTCCCGCAAACAGCGCGTTGGCGGCGTTTTGCATTTTGCCATCGCGGATGCGATCGTTGATTTGTTCTCGAATGGCGGGCATGGCCTGGGGGTTGGGCTGACTTGCCGGTAAGCGTTTCACTGCTTGAAAGACCATGTACTGGTCGGCAATCTGAACCACCGATGAAACTTGGTTGGGTTGCAGCGCGAACACAGCTTCTTCAATACGAGAGTCGCCCATGTAGCGACGGATGGGAGGGATCAAGCCTCCAATGCTAGCGCTGGTTTCGTCGTTGCTGTGCTCACGTGCGAGTGCTGCAAAGGTCCCCGGAGCGGTTGTGGCCTGAGCTTGGATTTGATCGGCAAGGGGCTTGCGGTCGACCATGATCATGCGGCACTTCACGGCCTCTCCGAACTGAGCCAAATACGCGCGATCAAATTCTTCCTTGGTGACCGCAACCTGATCGCGTACCAGTTCGCGAAGGGCAAGGATCGGCCAGACGATCTCGCGGCTGTATTGGTCGGGTGAGATATCGCGTTCTTCCTGCAACAGCTGCAAGTAAAGCGGCACATCCAGGCCAAACTTCTTGGCAATGCGTGCGATTTCCGTGCGGACGTCTTCAGGCGTGATTTTGATGCCCTGCTGTTCGCATTGCTGCAAGATCAGGTATCGGTTGACCATGGTGTCGAGCATGTCTTTGCCATAGCGGTCCAACGTCGCTTGAGACAGCTGGTCTCGCGTGATGGGATCCGCATTCACGACCGCGACGACCGAGTTGCTCTGTTGGGCCGAAGCGTGGGGGGCAACGGAGACGCAAGCACTTACGAGGGTCAACGCGACAAGGCACCGAGTCGCGAAGGGTCGCCACTGGGTTCTTGAGAACTGCGTTCTTGAGAACGGGGCTCTTGAGAACGGGGCTCTTGAGAACCGGGGCGAGCGAGGGAATTCCAGGGCCATGATCGTTCCTTCGATTGGCAAGTTCTTGACCCGCACCAGCGGTCAATGCACGGTGTGGGGACTGATTTTCCGTTTGTGCGCGTGGATGCGTTCCCGCGTCCTCATTGCGAAAAGTAGAAAAATCCCAACTTCGCCTCAAGGGGAATTGATTCGGCTCGATGTTACTGGAACGGGTTTTCGGCCGCGTTCCATTCTCTGAGATATTGTTGGTCCTTCTCGCTCAGTTTGGTGAGCGGGAGTTTGACTTCTTTGCCTGCCTCCGTGAGCAGCGTCACCGAAGCCGCATCCGAGCTCACAACGCGGGCTTGCACCTGAAAACGCCCGGTGACATCCGTAAAGAGTCGCATTTCGGCGCCGCTTCCCGTCCCCATTTGCTCACGCAACTCGCTTCTCTTGATGATCAACTCCTCACGGACCATGCGACAGTCAAAGGCGGGGCCGTAGTCATCCCAGCGAACGGTCAAGGTGCCGTCCGAAGCATGTGCCAGAAAGGTGATGGGATTCCATTTGCTCGCGTAGCAAGCTTGGAGACGTGTGCCAGGTTTGAGCGTTGCGTCATTGGGAATCGTTTGGGAATCGGGCGGGACCGGGATGCTGACGCGGTACCGTTTCAGGCGTTTGTCCGCGACCGATGCGGGTGAGGAGGCTGTGGTCGACGGCGACCTTTGAGCCGAATCCTCGGCCGCCCAGTTAGGTTGGACCACCGGGTATTTGGATGCCGGATGCTTGTCCAGCGTCGCGAGAAGGCTTTGCTGGATGGTCACTTCGCCTCGGCTCATCGCGTATCGGAAACCGCTGCCGAAGGTATCCCAACTGATATTGATCGTGCCGTCAGGGTTCTCTGAAAGCACCCTCACGGGGTGCCACTGGTCGTTGTAACAAGCAGATAGTTCCACACCTTTCTTGACCATCGCCGTGTTGGGAACGAACACCATGCCCGCTTCAGGTTTCACGGATACAGGGTAGCTCTTGCTCGGCTTACGCGCGTCGTCGTTGGCCAGTATGTCCTGGAAGCTCTTGCTCTGTCGTTTTTCCTCCGCGGTGATTGCCCGGGGCGCCGGCAAAGACCCTGGATTCCCAACTCGCACCCGATTTGAGACGAGCATGTCCAGTGACTTGGAAGGTGAGATACGCAGCGGCTGAGTGAGATAAAACTCGACGTCACCGATGGAGTCGCGTCGGCCGAAGAGATTTTGAAGGCGAAGGGTGCCCGTCTCCTGAAAGCTGGGAATGAAGGCCGACACCGTCACCGGTCCGCGACTGGATCGTGCCCTCAGCCCCACACTGCCGGGGCCAGACTGCGTTTTGCGATAATCAATGACCAGAACGTTGCGACCGAATCGATCCGTTTCCTCTTTCGGAGGACTCAACTGATAGCGGGGTGCCCCGGACAAGGCTTGCACAAGATCACCGGCCGTCACGGCAACGGTTTCGACTAAAAGACAAAGGCCAAGCGACAAGATCGCGATCACAGGGCGCGTCCGGAACATGGAATGCCTTTCGATTCGCCGGGGCGGGGATTGACTGCAGCAAAGAACGGCTTTACCCCTCCCTTGGTTCGCCGCGCACCATCTGCCCACACGCTATCACATCAAACGCCATGCGCGGGCTGGGAAGGCACATTTTCCGATGTTACCGGGCAGCAATTCTTGATCCAATTTAGTGGCTGAACGCCGTTTTCACGAGTTTTTCGTATGTTTGGGGAATGAACGATCTCAACAAACACAATCGATCCTTGCTTGGCCTGGATCATTCTTGAATTGCGAGAATGTCGGCCTTGATTAGTCTCCTTGGAGCATTGTTGATGTCGGACCGCGTACGTTTGCTCGACCTTGAACAACTTGGGACCGAGCCCGGCCTGCCAGCCCTTACGGTTTCAGCGGGGCGATACCTCGCTGAGGCGGCTGCCGTTTGTTTGCACGCGAACGCACACACAGTTGGAGTGACCTTGACGGTCTCTGGCGCGGAAACAACTTCATTCGAACTGCGTTGGCAGCAGGTAAGCCAGCAAATGATCAACACCTACTTCGACCTGCAGGATGCTACGGAAGACGGTGCTTGTGGTGTTGCAATCTTGCTAATACGAGAGTTAGCGGGTTTATCGGTCGTTCAACGGTCACGAAAATGCACGGGTATCGACTACTGGCTTGGCGACGATACGGGTGTTGGTGCATCGGTACCGTTGGTTTTTGAGCATCAGGCGAGGTTGGAGGTGTCTGGTATATTGCGTGGATCGGCAAGCGATGTGAATCGAAGAGTGTCGCGGAAGCGGCGGCAAGTCGAGAGATCCACCGGAACTCCGGTGTACGTTGTCGTTATCGAGTTTGGGACTCCTTTCGCTCGGGTGGAGAAATCAGATGCATCAGCAGATCAATCAACTTCATGATTGGGCGATGGAGCGGGTCGATTGCGCTCTGGCTGCGGGACGATCTGGGAAAACCGATGAGGCGCATACCGCATTTCAGCAGGCCTTCCATTTGGAGCGAACCGGGGCGGAATTGGTGTTGACCCTGACCAATCAACCGGAGCCAACACGATCGGTTCTACTGAGGAGCGCGGCAACGCTGGCTTTGGACTGCGGTAGGTTCGAAGAGGCTGTTAGACTGTCGAGCTTGGGGCTTGATGCTGACGCGCCGCAAGAGATCGCTGCCGAACTGAGCGATGTGTTTGAGAAAGCGGGTAGTGAGTTAGCGAAGTACGAAGCGATCCCGACGGGTCCGGCAACGATTGTGTACGAGCAACTGACCTTGGCCAATGGCTATGTAGCGGCAAGACGCGACGAGGCATTGTTCAAGGACGACCTTGCCTCGGTACTTCATGCTCTTCAATTCGGTTCGGAAACGCCTCGCCTGGATCCAGTGGAAACAACGTGCCGCGAAGTCGGTCGAGTCGCTTTGTATCTGACTCGTGAACTGATAGGAGACGGACGGAAGACGCTGATTTGGCGGACTTGCGATCGGCTGCTTCGGTTTTACGCGATCCAGCTTGAGTATTCGCTGGATTCGGTTGATGAGTTGTGGGACCTGCTCAATATCGACCAGATCTCCCACGGCGAAGTGAGCAAGTTGCTTATCAACCTCAGCGAGCCTCTTCGTCGGGAATCGAGCCCCAACACGGAACTGTCACCCGAGTGATTCAGGCGGCTGCGCGGGATTTTTGAGGCCGCCTCCGCCTTTGCTGCGGAAATGTCCTTCGTCCGTCCAAAGCATGGCGAATGGCTTCTCGCGTCTGATCGTAGCTGGATGCTTGCAAGCAAAAACTCCATTGCTCCCGCAATCGGGCGTCAAACAGAACGTGTTTCCATGCCGCGTGGAACTCTGGCAAATCACACTTGGGCAACCTGAAAGCGGCCTTCTCTTTCTCAGGGAAGTCTGCCGCCGCATGCCGCAGGTCATGGCTGAGACGTTCATGGTATCTGCAGTAGCTGAAGAACAGCTGACTCAGCACCCCGCTTTTGTGGCCATCCATGTGTCACCTGCGAATGAGATTCGATGCTTCCGAAAGGATGAGGGGTATACCGAATCCGCTGGACGAATAAAAAGGCCATTTACGGACACCCAATGCGCCCCCCCAGAGACTCTCACTCAAGCTTCGAATCCCTCTAGCACTACCGGGGACGTGATCCGGCTCTGCGTCTTCTTTACAGCGGAAGAGGGGTCAAAAGCACTTGATCCAGACGC
>JBCCYK010000334.1:0-5722 GCA_039189905.1 Planctomycetota bacterium | reverse complement strand
GAGATCACCTATCGTTGCTGTCAGCTCTACGATCTCGAACCGGACATCGACCGCCGGTCGATCGCACGGTTGGCCCAAAGCTTGGAAGCCGAGCTCCATCATCTGGAGACGGACCTCGGGTATTTGCCGCCCGGGGCTGGCGACACGCGAGGCATGGCATCGTCCCTGCGTCGAGTGCGTTCGCGAAGCCACCAGTTAGCAGATGCCGCGCTCGATGGCGATCCTGCCGGCGATTTGATCAGCCGGTTCCAAGTTCTGATGGATGAGTTCCGGCCGGTCTCGCTCGCCCTCGCGCCGATTCAAGATCGACATCTGCAACGTACCTTGCAGTCGGTGGACGAATTGATTCGGGCGCTGCACGAACCGCTTCTTTTGCCAGTGAGCGTGGATCGTTCGCACGTCACCTCTCTGATCACCAGTTTGCAGCGTCAAGTTGACACGATCTGCGATGCGATGACGTTGAGACACCTTTTGACACTCAAGGATCCGCAGGCGGCGTTGTCGCAGGCGTTGAACTTGCGACGTGAGATCGAACGTTTGCAGCAGTGTGCGGGCAGCCGTTTGGGCGACGAAGCGTTGCGGGAGCATTGGCGACAGACAGCCAACGCGTGGACGGGCTTCCGCAGTGTTTGCCAAGGAGCCTCGATTCCTGCTGTCGACCGTTCGCTGGTGGACGTGGACGCGGCGTTGGAGCGTCTTCGCAACGACCTGGGCGTTCGCTTGGCGTTCGATCGTCGGCTGGTTTCGTCTCAGCTGCAGGAACTCTTGGGCCTGGTTGAACAGGCGGAGTATCACCTGGGTCGCTGGTATCGTCGCACGGGGGGCCGTCAGGATGTGGCCTTGATGCGAGCGTCACAATCCTTAATCGAACAGTGCCGGAACATGGTGCAGCGGTGTGAGGGCGGCAACGTGTCCCGCGAGGATCTTGCTCGCGACGCTCAGGAATTAGCGGTGAATTGGACGCGGTTGCAGCCGCAGTTGTCCTCGAGCCGCACGATCGACCGCAGTGTGCTCCAAAGTTTGTCGCAGGATGTTTCGAATCATTTGCTCCAGTTGCAGACGTTGTTGGGCATCCCATGAGTCAAACGAGTCCCGTTTGGGTTCGCCAACGAAAAGCATTGCTGATCATGGCGGCGATCATCGCACCGTTGACCAGTTGGAGGTCGGTTTGGGTCTGCGCAACCCCAACCAACTGGAATCATGTCGCGGACAGCGTGCGTCAAGATCTGCAGGCTGAATTCAAGGACGCCGCTGAGTTTCGGGTCTTGTTTCCAGGGACAACGGTTCAAAACCTGGATGAGCTCCAGCGAAACGTGTCGCGAGACATCTGGGAGCCCCGTGCTCGTGTTTGGCTGATTGCAGGGGACGACCTGGCGCCTGGCTGGAAAGGCTGGGACGACAATGTGAACGGGATGATCGACGACGCGGGTGAGCTGGGCGCCTCGTGGAGCGATGACCGCTGCGTGACGGATCCGCGCGCCGTACCACAACCGGTGCGTGCCGAGACATCGCGTGTCATGGAAGTCGGTGCCTATCGCCCCGCGACGGCGAACTCGTCCGAAAGACGCCCTCGTTTGAACGTGGTGTATGCGTCCCCCGGCTCTTTGTTCCAGTGACGTAGCCGAACCCGTGTCACCCTCCCGCGGCATCGCCGCGGGAGGGTCGGCCCGCGTTAGCGTGGCCGGGGAGGGCCAGTCGCAAGAAAGCAATTGCGTTCACAAGACATCAAACCCGTGCCCTCCCCGCAATCTCGCTTGAGGCTCGATTGCGACCCTCCCTTCGCTGCGCGTGGGAGGGTGGACTTTGGTGGCGATTCAAGAGAACTGTCTAACCAAGTATCGTGTTTCGCGAAATCCGCAGTGTGAAAATGGAGCTAAAACAGGAGGCTAAGAAACCAACAACTGGTCCCCTGGTTCGGATTCTTCCCATTCGCGTCTCACCTCCCGCAGCCCGTAGGCACACAATTCAAACTGGTCGCTCATACGGTCCAGCAATTCACACGAGGGCCGATCCATGCCACCCTCAATCGTGGAGGCGATTTTGTAGGCCCGTTTGCCCTGATGGAAGTAATCGAGGAGCGAGTCTGGGGTACCTGAAGTGTTGCCTCGCACACTTTCCGGGTACATCCCAGACCAGAAAAGTGTGAAGTCGCCGATATGCCGATGGACCTCGCGCTTAGCAAGACCGATGCGGCGCTCGGCCTCGCAAAGCAACTGAAAGACTTCCGTCGCAGGCTGGCCATCGCAACGTCGCATGCGATGGATCGAATCCACGCGTACGAAACGCAGCATCAAATCACTGACGTAGCCGACCATCTGGACATCGGCTACGCCGAGCTTGGTCTGGAAGATGTACTCGCTGATCCCGGACAGGAAACGGTCCAAGGTGGAACGCTTGGGATCCGGGTTCCGACTGGAACGCGAGTTGTTCTCGGATCCATCCGAGGCGGAATGAGAGTCAGGTGACATGTCGGTTTCTCCTTCGTGGTGAGCTGTCACGCGAAGGGTCCGGTTAACAAACCTGAAATCCACAGATAATTAGGGGCCTTGGGCACGTCAAGATCGATCGTTTTCGTTTCGGGTTGCCCTCAAATGGTGTTTTGCTACTCTACCGGGCTTCCAAACGCCGGCACGGTGGCACAGTGTCCCGAGAGCCGAACTTAGAAAATTCATTTTTTGACAGACATTTTTCCGGAGAAGCCACTAGGTGGGTACGAAAAAATCGGGCAAGGGTCGCCGCAAAGTAGGACGAAAGAAGCGACGCATGCGGGCGAAGATTCGCCATCGCAAGAAATGATGTCGGGGCCTGAGATGGTGAACGCTGGGACGGACGCGCGGTCCTTCGACGCGGCGGGGATCGAGTCCATGATCCCGCACCGTGCGCCGATGCGCTTGTTGGATTCGGTCGTGGAACTGACATCCGACACGATTCACGCGCGGAAGACCTTCTCGGAGGACGATTTTTTCGTGCAGGGTCATTTTCCGGGCTATCCGTTGGTGCCCGGTGTTATTCAGTGCGAATGCTGTCTGCAAGCGGGTGCCATCCTCCTCCGGGACCACACTCCCGAGGTCGGTGAGTCCATTCCGGTGGCAACCCGGATGGATAGCGTGAAGTTCAAGAACATGGTGCGCCCCGGTGATACGGTCGACATTCACGTCACCCTGAAAGAACGTCTTGCCAACGCGTTCTTCCTGTCCGGCAGGATGACACTCGACGGGAAGGTGACGACGCGTCTCGAGTTCGCGTGCAGCATCACCAGCCCGCGCGAGTGATTGTCTGCCAGCCACGAACGTCGCTACGGATTCCTTGACGGGTAGCGAAACTCGCCAAGAGTTTCGGCCAAACGCGATTCGCCGCATGAGCCGAGGGGCGTTAGCCCCGGTTTTCAGGGTACGAGCCGGGGCTAACGCCCGACGGCTCATGTCGGGATCGAATTGGAACAACGCATCATTTGATGAAGCAGTCCAGAACTCTGGTTTATGCGTCGTTCCATCGAAAGACTTGGCGACTTTCGCTACGTCTTCTTCTCCATTGAAAATGAGTTGCATTGGACGACGAGATGAACCCGGAGTCGATTCAGGACGATCGTGATGCGGCGGGGCCGAGTGACTTCATGAAGTTGGCCGGCAAAACCGTCCTGGTGATGGGTGTCGCCAATCGCAAGAGTGTTGCTTGGGCCATTGCGAAGCAGCTTGAAGAGGCGGGCGCCCAGGTGCTGTTCTCCGTGCGGAGCGAATCGCGTCGCGAGGCGACCGCCAAGTTGTTGACGGGCCGCAAGGTCTTCGTTTGCGACGTTGAGAACCAAGACGAGATCGACGCGCTGGCCGCTTCGATCGACTCGGAAGGCATCCATTTGGATGGGCTGGTGCATGCGATCGCGTTTGCAGACTACCCGGAAGGCATACGCCCGTTTCATGAAACCACACGACGGCAGTTTTTGCAGTCGGTCGACATTTCTGCGTTCTCATTGGTCGCAGTTTGCAATGCCTTGCAGTCGCATTTCCAGCCCGATGCGTCCGTGGTGACCATCGGAATCAGCACCACACGGATGGCCAGCGAAAGCTACGGCTTCATGGCACCGATCAAGGCAGCCCTCGAATCGTCCCTGGCGTTCCTGACCAAATCCTTCAGTCGATTCAGCCGTGTGCGTTTCAATGCTGTCGCGGCGGGCCTTCTGAAAACCAGTGCTTCCGCCGGCATTCCCGGCTACGTTGACTCGTACCTGTTCGCGGAGCAGGTCATCCCACGCGGAGAAGCCGTTTCAACCGACGAAGTCGCTTCGACCGCCGTGTTTTTGCTCTCGCCTCGCTCATCTGGAATCACGGCCCAAAGCCTGGTGGTCGATGCGGGTATGGGGATCAACTACTTCGACGCCCGGGTCGTTGGTGCCGTTACGGCCGCGTCAATCGATTGAAACGCGGTTAGAATAGGGCGGTTCCGGGGAGGATGCCTCCCGCTCGCAGAATTGGCGTGCCTGAGCAAGGAAGTCTGCAATCCCAGCCCCGACCTTCGTTCTCAAACGAACCCAACCTGACCGGCCTCTCTCTCAGTTACTCATGACACAGTCGATCTACATCAACGGCCAGTACTACTCACGCGAAGACGCCAAGATCAGCGTCTATGACCACGGCTTGCTCTATGGAGACGGGGTCTTTGAGGGAATGAGGATTTACGGCGGACGCGTCTTTGCGTTGGACGACCACCTGGTGCGTCTCTATGAATCCGCCCGGGCAATCGCGTTGGATATTCCGATCGCGATGGACGAAATGCGGTCGGCGACCGAAGCGACCGTGGCCAAAAACGGCCTGACTGAAGGCTACATTCGTCTGGTCGTGACGCGCGGTGGGAATCAGCTTGGACTCAACCCGTATCAATGCGAGAACCCTCAAGTCATCATCATTGCCGATACCATCACCTTGTATCCGGCCGAGCACTACACGAACGGACTCGATCTGGTCACGGCGTCCACCATCCGGAACCATCCGGCAGCTCTGTCGCCAAGGATCAAATCGCTCAACTACCTGAACAACATCTTGGCCAAGATCGAGGCGATTCGAGCCGGTTGCATCGAAGCTGTGATGTTGAATCACAAAGGTGAGGTCGCCGAATGCACGGGCGACAATCTCTTCATTGTCCGACACGGCGAGATCGTCACCCCACCGTTGGATGCCGGCATTCTGGAGGGGATCACGCGCAACACCCTCATCAATGTTGCGCGACAAGAAGGTTATGTCGTTCGCGAAGAGACGATGACACGACACGACCTGTTCGTTGCTGAGGAGTGTTTCTTGACGGGCAGCGCCGCCGAGGTGATCCCGGCGGTGAAGCTCGATGGCCGTGAGATCGGAGACGGCAAACCGGGGCCCGTGACGAAGAAACTCATCGAAGCCTTCAAACGCACGGTTCGCGCCGGCGTCGTCTGACCCACGTCGCGAAGCAAACGTAGCGAACGACGCCAAGTCTTTCGGATTGCATCAGCCGCTGAGGGTTCACTCACGGTTGCGCGAACGCACTGGAAATCGCGAGATAACCGGTCGCTAACGAGATCTTCCAGCTTAAGACGTAACCCATCGGGACTTTGTCACGGGAATGGAAAGGGAAATCGTGCTCGTACTCAGCCGCGGAGTGGCGGTACTCGTACTCCTACTCGACTCGTTGCTGTCTCGAGTACGAGTACCGCTTCGCTGAGTACGAGGTACGAGTACGATTTTCAGCGTGACCG
>JBCCYK010000333.1:0-5745 GCA_039189905.1 Planctomycetota bacterium | reverse complement strand
CAGATTGCAAAGTGGCGTCTTTCGATCCTCCATCACGATGTTGCGTCCGTGATCGATCTCCGTTCCACCGCCCGTGATGAGCGTGGGGCAATTGTAGAGATTGTGAACAACACTGATGTTGCTCCCGAACACGACCGTGGTGCTGTCGTAGAGGGGTCGACCGTCAGCGTCTTGGCACGTTTTCAATCGGTCAATGAAATAGGCCAGTAGCCTTGCGTGCGCTTGATCCCGCTGAAGCGATACGCCTTTGCCTTCACCGTTGTAGTGGCTCATGTTGTGCGAGCTGATGTTCGCGCCCAAGCTCTGCAGAAGCGTGTCTGTCGGCATGCGGTAGGTGAAGACGCGACTTGCGTCGACCTGCATGGCCGCGATCATGAGATCATACATCGCTTTGATCTCTTCGTATCCCTTCAGGCTGCCATCAGGACGTTCGACCTTGCTGGAAGGCTGCCGCTTGGGGACCGTGAGCCATTCCTCCTCTTTGGCTAAACGCAGCTCGATCTCTCGGATGGATTGGAAGTACTCGTCGAGCTTGCCAACGTCAGTTGCTGTCAGACCATTCTGGATGGATCTGGCATTCTCGAGCACGCTGTCGAGCACGCTATGCTGCCTTCTCAATTTCGCCTGGCGGAGCTTGAGGGGCGTTTTGTCATCCGAGAAAAGGCGATGAAACAACTCCACCGGCGTATCGAGGCCGGGTAGAGGTTTTCCTTGGCGGTTCCACGCCAAAGAAGAACCGGGGCCGTGGCCGGCCGACCCCTTGCCATTGAGTTGCAACGAAGTGAACCGCGTGTGTTTACCGAATTGCTCAGCAGCAACTTGGTCAATCGAGATCGAATTGTGAAAGCTTTGACCGGGAACGCCGTAGCGGTTGGCCCCGGTCAACCAAAAGGTGGATCCCGAGTGAGCATCTCGCGTGAATTGGTGTTGCAGGTTTTGAACGATTGTAAAGTCGTCCCTGTGTTCTTTAAGCGGCTCCAACCCTTGCGGCAATTCGTACTCGCTGCCGGGCTGGGACTGATCAGGGAACCACTGTCCCTTTGTGACGCCCCAACCCATCGATAGGAAAACCAGACGTTTCGGTGGCAGCGAAGTCACGGGCGCCGCCAGTACCGAATGCGAATGCCCCAGAGAATCAAGGACGGGTAATGCGATCAGGGCTGACGAGCTCTTGAGGAAGGCTCTTCTTGCTGACTGATTCATGTCGATGTCCTATTTGTTGCGAAACTGTGGCGATTCAATCAAGGCGAGCAGGAACTCGCTGACCGCATAATCGTGCTCTCGCGCGTGCATCATTATTCGATCCGCGAGTTCGTCGTCCGTAAAACTGTAAGGACGACCGAGTCCATACTCAATCAGCTTCTCAGTGAAGCCGCGAGCGAATGCATCTTCCTTCGCCGCGATCTGCGCGCGAAGCTCAAAGAAGTCTTGAAACCCTTGCCCGCCAGGCATGGTGCCGCTTGCTTCAATTGGCAATCGCTGGGGTTTGGGAAGCTTGTCGCGCCAGTTTGGATCGTCTTTCTTCTGTCGATCCGTTAGTTCCGGAGCCTTCGGCGACATCACCTCATAATCCCGCCAACGACCAGCGGCATCAAAGTTCTCCAATCCAAAGCCAAGAGGATCAATCTTCCGGTGGCACTGAGCGCATTGAGGCTCTTCTTGGTGAGCTTTCTGAAGCTGTCGCGCCGTGAGCAATTGACCCTCAAGTCGGCTCAATTGCGGCACATTCGCGGGCGCGGGTGGTGGCGGATCATTCAAAAGGCATCGCAAGATCCAGGCGCCCCTCTCGACAGGCGACGATCGGTCACCGTCCGATCCCATCGCCATCACGGCGGCCATGCCCAACAAACCACCCCGCGGCATGTCCTCGGGCACGAGTACGCGCCGAAAGTGTTCTCCGTGTACCCCTTCGATCCCGTAGTAACCCGCAAGCACGTTGTTCACCAATACGGTCTTGGATTGCAGGAGTTCACGAATCGGACGATGATGTCGAATGGCATCCCCAAGGGTGGCGTATACCTCTTGCCGCGCAGCTTCTTTCAGACAGTCATCAAATCGGGGATGCTTTCGATAGTTGAATTGAAAGAAGTCCAGACGCTCCATGTGAAGCCACTGATGAGCGAAACCAGCAACAAACTCGTCTAACCGCGGGTCTTGGAGCATCCGTTTTGCTTGGCGACGCAGCTCAACCCGTCCGCCAATCGCGGAGGATTGTAGTTTGGCATCGGGTGGTCCGCTCCAGAGGAAGTATGAAAGACGGATCGCGAGTTCGTGCGGAGTCAGTTCCCTGCTATCGCGCTGGCCAGTGGGCTCGCTGAGATACAGGAACCCCGGTGATGCCAGAATGATTGCAAGCTGCTCTTGAAGGGCGTCTTGCTCGCTCAATCCGCTATCGATGTCCGTCTGGTAGACCTCCATCAAACGGTCGATGAATGCCGACTCCGGCTTCCTCGTGCGAAACACGCGTGCCGCAAAGGATTCCAGCACCCGACGGTGATGATCCCGCGTGGTCTCACCCTGAGCACGTGGAATGAGAATCCGATTTCGTGCGCGCGTTTGTGATTCGTCTTGGAGGGGGCCTTCCCACTCGATCCAATCAACCCAAAGAGCAGGTCGAGGTCCCTCGCCGCTTGCGTCAACATGATCGCGGAAGAACGCCTTCGCTGCATTCAATTGATTGAAATGCCGCTCTCGAACCCTCACGCTCAACTCCTCCTTGTTGCGCGGAACATACTCGAACTCAATTACTTCCGGGTTCTCGATCGTGGCTGCCACCTTGCGAAAGCTGGCGAGGCTTAGCTCTCCACGCGCGACACCACTGGGAACCGAACCGATTTCGAGGTATCGACGGTGTTCTGGCGTGTCATCCTCAATTCGTGCCGCTCGCACACGAATCACAAATCGTTTTCCAAGTCCAGCATCAGGCAGCGTGATCTCAGGCAGTGAAAAGTTGGAGAACATGTTGTAGAGAGGCGAGCCATTCTCAGATAAGGGGTTTCGGAGGAAGGCCTGGTGGTTAAACCAACGATAATTCGATGGCCCATATCTGCTGAGCGCTTCCCGTGTCAAACGAGATAAGGAGTTGCTCGTGAGCTCTCCGGTCTCATCGCGCTTGAGGTAATCCCGAAAGACGAACTCAAGTACCGACTTCTCAACCTCCATCCGTTTGGACCGAACTTGCGGAGTCGTTGAGGTTGCGAACACCTGCGCTAGTGCTCGCCGCGCGATGTTCACGTACTGCTCGAACTGGTCGCTCGAGAAAAACAGCGAGGCGCCGTTGGTGTCGAAGCCACCCGCATTGGCATCATCGGGTAGGTCACTGACGTCTAGCTTGACGCCAAGCAGTGATTCGACGGTGTTACGATACTCACGCCGATTCAGGCGTCGCATCGTGATGACACCCCCCGAGTCCGCAAGCGCCCGCCGAGCGACGACAAGTTGCTGGGAGAGATCAGAAAGAAGCTCCGTCTTCAACTCGGACGAGAGTGGCTCGGTGCCCTCGGGAGGCATCTCGCCCGTGTTGAGGACGTCGAGGACCTTCTCCCAGGTCTCCGCCACCTCAATGCTGCTCATCGATCGCGGGAGCGATTCCAGGTCGATGCCGCCCTCGGCAGCGGATGCGTCATGGCACTCGAAACAGTGATCCCGTAGCACATTCAGGTGCTTCTCCGGTATCAGACCAACTTGATTCCCAGCCACGGGAAGCGGGGCAAGCATCACAAACAAAATACAAAGAGCGAGTCCTTTCGAAACTCCTCGTTGATCGCCACCGAATTGACCCTCCCACGCGCAGCGAGGGGAGGGTCGAAATCGAGCCTTTGGCGAGATTTCGGGGAGGGCGCGGGTACGATGTCTTGGGAGCGCCCTTGTTTGCTTGCGACAGGCCCTCCCCGGCCACGCTGACGCGGGCCGACCCTCCCACGGCAAAGCCGCGGGAGGGTGACGTTGGTTCGGCTGGATTTCAGTGGTGGCGATCAGCGAGCAGTTTCGTAAGTTCATCATCTAGATCAGGCCTAGGAGCCCACTCGGTATTGGGTCGACACCAACGTGCCAACGCGTTCGATGCGTCAACGGATCCTATTCTACTTCACTCGGATCTTCTTCCATTTCGCGTGCGAACTTAGCGTCCGCTTCTTTGATCATCGCTTTGTATTCCTCCACGTCCGACGGAGACGCCTCTTCGGCAACATTCGATAAACCCTTCGGGCCACAACCCACAGCAACGGGGAACAAGAACGCAACGACCACCACTTTAAGAATCGAACTCTTCACAACGATGACCTATGGGAATCGTGAAATGAAACCGAATCGGAAATGGGTCTCGGTCAGGTGAAGACCGAGACACACGATCGCTGACAGGTGTCGGCTTTACTGATTGAATCCCTCGACGCTGTCTCGGACACCTCTGGTTCCCAGTGCCCCCCACAATCCGTAGGGGCTGGGAGACCCTGGAGACCTGGCGCCGTTGCCGTTGTGCCAGACCATGCCACCGTTCGCGTTGCCAGCCTCAATGGAATCCGTCACGAAAATAACCGCCCCGTCCGCCATGAGCACATGCACTCCGCCCTGGTGACGGCTGGAAGCCGGTAGCAGGACTTCTCCTCGCGAGTTGTTTCGTGTGCAAACTGCGCTATTGGGAGGCAAGATGGTGTGGACGCACGTGTGCATGTTTCGCGCGTCCGCCCAGCGATAGCCGCGTCCATCCGAAGGCCCTTCAAAATCCACTCCCCAGAACCGGGGACGTTGCGGATCCAGATAACCTTGGTCGTAGCATTCCCGCGGGTTATCCCGCATGGCTCCCCAGCCGACGTTGGGAATCTGGCCAATGGTGCGCGCGTCACCATCACCGAGGTCCGTTGCGATCTCCGCCATCGCCACGGTGTTTGAAAGCCCATCCAGGATGTCACGGAACTTGAGCTTGGTATGCGCCACAAAGACGCCCCGACAATTGTCGCGTCCTCTTCTCGCCTGGGTATTCGCTTGATTGGCATTGTTCCCCGGTCGAAATGCACCGGTCATGGTATTGAACCAAACGTCGCCCATACTCATCGCATAGTTTGTTCTTCCGAGTGCTGGCAACCCGACTCCAGGATCACTCGGACATCGCAAGGTCGGAATCTCGGTGGCCCAAGGTGAATAATCGATGTTTCCCGGCGTGGGTCCCATGGGGTTGAAATCGAAGACTCCATCGTCATCGATGTCCATCGGGTTCGAGATCAATTCCCATAAAGCTTGCTGTTCGATGAAGGGAATGATGCCGACGTGTGCGCTCAGACGCCAATAGTTGTGCTCGACATACTCCGTCCACCAGTTATCGCGTCGTCCGCGATCGGTACCCACGCCCTGGATCGGCAATTGGTTGTAGGCAGCGTGGTAGTTGTGAATGCCCAAACCGAGCTGCTTAAAGTTGTTGCTACAGCTCATCCGGCGTGCTGCTTCACGTGCCGCTTGCACGGCGGGCAAGAGCAGCCCAACGAGCACGCCGATGATGGCGATCACCACCAGCAACTCGACAAGGGTGAAACCCTTCGAGGAACGATTCTGCATGACTGAACTCCTAGAATGAGGAAGGAAGAAAACGAACGAACTGCGACACCGCTGCGCCCCTATTCGCGCGGAGATACCGAATTCACGCCTGCGGGTTGCAGCAGGCGTCGGCTGGAAGAAAAAAACCCGGAACCCGTTGGCGATGCCGAAGCCAGGCTTAGGGTCCCAGCGGCTCTGCTGAAGTGGTCCTGTCGGAAT
>JBCCYK010000332.1:0-5751 GCA_039189905.1 Planctomycetota bacterium | reverse complement strand
GAATCATCGGGCGTGACCACCGTGTGGTTAACAATTACTTCGAAGGGTTACGCGGCGATGGCGAACGCGCCGGCGTCTGTTGGATGAATGGGATTCCAGACGGTCCGCTGAACGGGTATGGGCCCGTCCGAAACGCCACTGTCTCTCACAACACCTTCGTGGATTGCAAGGTGTCCATGGAGTTCTGTGTCACGCCAAGCAAGAAAAACACGGTGGTGCCCAAGGACTGTTGTGTCAGCCACAACGCATTCTTGCCTGGCAAGTGGGAACTGTTTCGCGTGCATGGACAGCCGGAATCGTTTGCTTGGTCCGGCAACAAGTACCAAGAAGGAAAGACGCGCGGAGCCGACCTGGTTGACTTTGAACGAGTTAGCATCTCACTGGTCAGGGCATCGGATGGCTTGCTACGCCCCGAGGAAACAGGCTTATTGCAAACGAAGTCGAATAGCGGCGTCACGCACGACATTGACGGCCATGCCAGAACGGCTTCCATCGCCGGATGTGACGATCCTGGGAACGAATCAGTGGATCGTCGATGGGCGGCTACCTGTGGGCCAAGTTGGCGTTAGTGCTTCCTCCACACTGAACGTGGGACAACCGATCGACACATGCGATGGAGGGGGCCCATCGAACACGGTGGGATGGGGTTCGTCTAAACATCTGACTTGGCTAACCTATGCGGACTCGGATAAAGAGGGACCCGAATTCACCTAACGACTTTTAGGCACGTCATGTCACAGGCCGTCCGCTCGAGACTCGCGGGATTGATTCCAGCTGCAATGAAATCCGCGTCAATTCTCATGCCCACTCTCGTGCTCGTTGCGTGCGTGGGTTGCCGGCCCGACGTGTCCGATAGCGATGTCGCCGACGAAGCGCTCGCGTTAAGTGCGGAGCCAGGTTCCACGTTGGCCCCGCCCGAGTCGGGAGACGTTTCCGTGTCGACGCCGGCTGGGGAAACTCAGTCTTATGACGAGCAGGAAGCCTATCTGGTCGAGGGTGACCTGGATGCCGTGGACTGGCGGTCGCTGGTCGGGCAAACCGTTGCGATCGACGGCGAGTTGGTCGTCGTGGATACCTACGACCTCATGCGCCGGGGCCAAGTGAAGGTGGCTCGGAGTCGACTCTACATACCAACCGAATCAATTGATCCCAATGACGCGGATCCGTTGGGGAATTCGCATGTGGGCGGCAGTAATGTCGCTGCAGTCACAAAGGCACAGGAATACAACGACACAGCGGTGGTCACTTTGGACGATGGTTCTGCCGATCAAAACATCTTCCCTCCGGTCCTGTTTCCCGAACTGGGGGCAGACCAGGCGAGCCTGCGGGTTGGCTCTGTGATTCGAAACGTCTCGGGCAAGCTGGTGCAAGCTGGAAGCAATCTGCTGCTGGTCCCAGATGGACCGCTGGATTGCAAGCCGGCGCCGCGTCCGGAAGTCCCTGATGTCGGTGATGCGGCCGTGAAGGTGGCCAGCTTTAACGTGCTGAACTACTTCACGACGATTGACGACGGCGACAACAACGCGCGCGGTGCCGATTCCGATAAAGAGTTTGAACGCCAAGAGGCGAAAATTGTTGCTGCCATGGTCGCGATGGACGCGGATGTGATTGGTTTGATGGAGTTGGAGAACAGCCTGGAGGCGGAAGAATCCTTGGTCGCGGCCATCAATGACGCGTTGGGACAGAACGCTTACAAGGCGTGTGGCCTACCCGATGACTTTCGTTCGGCACCTGGTGGGGGCGATGCAATTCGCGTCGGGATCATTTACCGTCCCGATCGGGTGGATCTCGTTGGGAGCGTTTCAGTGATACGCGACGGAGCCTTTGGCAACGCTCGGGCGCCGGTTGTCCAGTCGTTTCAACCAAAGGCAGATGGCGAGACCTTTACGGTCATTGTGAACCACTTCAAATCGAAGGGTGGATCAGGTGACGCGGACGCTGCAAACAAGAACAAGGGCGACGGTCAAGCCGCCTATAACGCGGCAAGACGTGGTCAGGCACTCGCGATTTGCGAGTACATCGAAGGCATCCGTGAGCAGGATTCGGATTCCCGGGTTCTTGTGATTGGCGACCTGAACGCCTACGCACAGGAAGACCCCATCGATGCCCTGCGAGCAAGCGGCTTGGTGGACCTTCATGAGTTGGGTGCGGAGACCGATTCCGCAACCGCGGGTTCGACGAAACCCTACTCATTCATCTATTACGGGCAATCAGGGAGCCTCGATCATGCGCTGGCGACCCAAACGCTGGCCGATGACGTGACCGGCATTGCGGCCTGGCACATCAACGCGGATGAACCCCGGTTTCTGGATTACAACCAGGAGTTCAATCCACCAAATCTCTACCGGGATGATCCGTTTCGGTCCTCGGACCACGATCCAGTGTTGATCGGGATCCGAAGCAAGTGATCGTTACCGCATGATGTCGCGATCGGTTCTGGTTAGAATAAAGATCCCACCGCGACAGCCTCAGCCGTTGCCTCCCCTCCCTCCAGCAATTTCGTTTGCGCGATGAAAAACCGGCTTCTGTTTCGCTTGACGATCGCCACCTGCTTGGCATCGTCCTTAACCGCTTCTATTCACGCGAAACCGTTTGAATTTCGTCCCGACGACGTTGTCGCGATTTTCGGCAATGGACTCGCCGACCGTATGCAGCATGACCCATGGGTGGAGACGGCACTTCAGAGCCAATTGCAGGGCAAGAACGTGCGCTTTCGCAACATGAGTTTCTCGGGAGACATGGTGAACCGGAGGCCTCGTAGCAAGGGATTCACCAACGATGAAGACTATCTCAGACACGTCGCGCCCACCGCGGTCTTTGTGTTCTACGGCTACAACGAATCGTATGCGGGTCCTGGCGGTGTTGATGGCTACCGACAAGAGTTGGGCAAGTTGGTCGAACGCTATCGAGCGCTAGGCGTCCGGCCCGACGATGAACTGCGCTTCGTATTCTTTAGCCCGATCGCGTACCAGAACACGGGGGACCCCTTGCTACCTGAGGGTTCCGAACTCAATACGAACCTGGAACTCTACACCAATGCCACGAAGAACGCCGCAGCTGACTGTGGGGCCGCATTCGTGGATCTGTTTCACCCGACTTTGGAGCTGTTTCAGGCCAGTGGCGAGCGCTTGACGATCAACGGAATTCACCTGAATGCACTTGGCTATCAGGTTCTGGCCCAAATCATCTCCGAGAGCCTGCTCGGCGTAAGCGAGCCGATCAACAACGACCTCGCACCTGTCTATGCAGCCGTCGAGGATAAGAATTGGCATTGGCACAATCGCTATCACGCCACCGACGGCAACGACGTTTGGGGAACGCGTTCAACCTTGACGTTTGTTGATGGCCAAAGCAACGCGGAGGTCCTGCAGCATGAACTGAAGATGCTGGACGTCATGACCGCGAATCGCGATGAAGTGATTTGGGCAGCCGTAAAGGGTGAGCAAAGGACACCCGATGACGGAAACGTGCCGCCACCTATCGACGTGATTTCGAACGTCGGCGGAGGCAGCAAGAGCTCGAGTGCCGAGAAGGAGGGCAACCTGAAGTACCTCACACCGGAAGAGAGCCTGGCCAAGATCAAGGTGCCCGAGGGCTATGCGCTCAACGTGTTTGCATCCGAGAAGATGTTCCCTGACTTGGCGAACCCCGTTCAGATGCAGGTGGATGCCAAAGGGCGTCTCTGGGCCGCGAGCTGGAACACCTATCCCAAGTGGGAACCGCTCAAGGAGATGAACGATAGCCTGATGATCTTCGAAGACACCGACCGCGATGGCGTGGCGGATCAGCGAAAGGTCTTTGCGCACGTACACAATCCACTGGGATTCGAATTCTGGGCCGGCGGCGTTTTGGTCACGTCCGGCCCCGACCTCCTGTTCTTGAAAGACACCGACGGTGACGACAAGGCCGACGTTCGCTATCCGATTTTGCAGGGGCTGGGCACATCGGACACACACCACGCCGCCAACAACTTGATCATGGGCCCTGATGGTGCGATCTACTGGCAGAGCGGGGTCTTCCTGGTGCACAACCACGAGACGCCCTGGAAACAGAATCTCAACATCGGCGGATCCGGGATGTATCGCTTTGACCCGCGCACCTTTGCGATCACCCCACACGCGGCGAACTCACCCAACCCGCACGGCACCAGCTTTGATTACTGGGGGTACTGCTACGCCAACGACGGCACGGGAGGCCGATCGTATCAGGTGCGTCCCGATGGACAGGGCTTTAAAATGCACCAGTTGTTGCAGAAGGAATTTCGGCCCGTTGCGGCGAACGCCGTCCTGTCATCGAACCATTTCCCCGAGGATCTGCAGCAGGATTTCCTGATCTGTAACACCATCGGGTTCTTGGGCGTCAAGCAATACAAGCTGGACCGCGAAGGCGACAACCGAACTCGGAAATTTGGTGAGGTCTGGGGAACGCCAGGCTTGGAGTTACTCAATAGCGAAGACCGCAACTTCCGACCGACCGATGCGGTGATCGGCGAGGACGGGGCTCTGTATGTGTCCGACTGGCACAATGCCATCATCGGACACATGCAGCACAACATCCGTGACCCCAATCGCGATCACAAACACGGTCGCATCTTCCGATTGACGGCGAAGAACCGTCCCCTTCAAGAACCCGTTGCGATCCACGGACAGCCAATCGCGGCGCTGCTGGAGAATCTTAAGCACCCCGTCAACGGCGTTCGGCACCGCACGCGAGTGGAGTTGAGCGGGCACAACTCAAAGCAGGTGATCGCGGCCACACGTGATTGGATGAAGGACTTCGACCCTAACGATGAAACGGAATCGCATCACCTGTTAGAAGCACTTTGGCTTCACCAGCAACATCATGTTTCGGACAAGGAGCTTCTCGACAAGCTCTTGAATTCCAGTGTGGCCCATGCCGCGTTGGCCGCCAATACGGTGAAACATTTTTGGGAAAACGTGGACGTGAAAGGGGCAACTAATTTTGCCGGTCCACCCGAATCACACTTTGTGAAATACAAAGCTCCCGCACACTTTGATCGGGATCAGGGCAAGATCTACCGACTGGGATCGGAGATCTATCAACGGGAGTCCCACTGTGCGACGTGCCACCTCACACACGGGAAAGGCAACGCCAACATCTATCCGCCGCTGGTCAACAGCCCTTGGATTCTCGGCGACGAGGAGCGTTTGATCAAACTGACCCTGCACGGCATGTGGGGCAAAATGACGCTCGACGGCAAGACCTACGATCCAACGCGCGGTGTTCCCCCCATGACAGCATTTCGTTCGCTGTTGAATGACAAGGAACTGGCCGCCGTGTTGACGTTTGTCCGTAACACTTGGGGCAACAAAGCCTCCATCGTGGAGCCAGAGGCCGTTACGAAGGTGCGTGAAGCATCGGTCAGCCGGACGACATTCTGGAAACCCGAGGATCTCTTGGAAGAGCATCCCATGGAGCCGATGTATCGCAGCCGGATCATGGGTAGCACGGAAGAAGAGTTTTCCAACGAAGCACTGGAGTCCGAGTTGCTTGCTGCGGATCCGGGAGAACTCGCTCGGCTGGCTCTTGAACGCGGCGATGCCAAACGCGGGATGAAGGTCTTCTATGAATCGTCGGCAGCTTGCTTTGCCTGTCACGACCCTTCGCTGGGCGGTGCTCGCATGGGACCCAACCTGAAGGAGCTGAAGACGAAACTAACGGGCGCGCAATTGGTCGATTCCCTTCTGCGACCGTCCGAGTTGATCGATAAAGATTATGCTCAGATCAGTG
>JBCCYK010000331.1:0-5755 GCA_039189905.1 Planctomycetota bacterium | reverse complement strand
GAGTACGAGGTACGAGTACGATTTTCAGCGTGACCGAGGGTTTTTGCCTGGCTTGCTAAACAGGACGCTCTCGTTAGCTCACGGTTCTGCGACCACCATGGAAATCGCGTGACAACCGGTCACTAACGCGATTCGGCTGATTGGCAGACTGTCAAGCTGCGGGAGTCTAACCCGGAGGCTCAGGCGAACTCACTCCTGAATTCAGTGTCCTGAACACCCAAGTTGGCAACCGTTGGCACACTTTGGCGTCGCCCAGCCAACGCGTTCCTCTCTTCAAATGACTAGCGTTTTCCCTTCAGCCAGCGCGGACGAATTCCTGTCAGCGACGTACAATGGGAGCCAGACGAGACTCGGCCCAACGACTCTTGATTCTTCGACGCAGGAGACCTCGATGACACGCCTTGCGGAACACTTTTCAGCCTACTTGGATCGCGGCGAAATCAAGTATGAACAGGATGAAGAACGCAACCTGTTCCGCATGCTCTTCGATGGCAAACACGGTGACATCCGCGTCTTGATCGTCGTCGAGGACGACATGATCCAAGCCTTCACGCATCCGCCGAATAAAGTGGCGGACCAGTTTCGCGATGTCATGACCCAGGCCATCACTCGCGCCAACTATGGTCTCAAGCTCGGTAAATTCGAGATGGACCTGGATGACGGTGAGTTGCGTTATCAGGCGGCGTTACCGTTGGCGGAGGGAGAGTTCCCCGCGGATGAAGTCCTCGACCATATTTTGTACGTGGGTGGTGCGATGGTGGATCGCTACCTGCCCGCCTTCCTTGCCATCATCTACGGCAACGAAGACGTCAAGCTTGCCATTGATGCGGTCGAAATGTAGGCAAGCGGCCCCTGCTACCTCTGAGTATCACCATGAAGACACGGCTTGTTATTTCGGCCACGATCCTTGCGCTTAGTGCATTGTCGCTGCCAGGAGGGGAATCCACCCAAGCGAAGCGAACGGCCAAACCTGCCACGACGGAGCGTTACGATGCGTCTGTGCCGAAGCCAACACTGGCTGAAGTGAAGTACGGCGCGCATCCCCGTCAGACGCTTGACTTTTGGAAAGCGGATTCTCCGTCCCCGACACCCCTCGTCTTCGTCATTCATGGTGGCGGTTGGCAGGGTGGATCCAAGGAACGCCTGAATCGATTCGCGGACGCCGCCGCTTTGCTGAACGCCGGAATCTCGGTCGCGGCCTGCAACTATCGTTACGTGAAGCAAGCCGTGGAAGAAGGCGTTGAGCCCCCAGTGAAAGCGCCGCTGCATGATGCGGCCCGTGCCCTTCAGTTCATCCGCAGCAAAGCGGTCGACTGGAATCTCGGTAAAGAACGTGTTGGCGCGGCGGGAGGTTCCGCAGGTGCTTGTTCGAGCCTGTGGCTCGCGTTCCACGATGACCTGGCACAGCCAGAGAGTGATGATCCCGTCGCACGTGAGTCAACGCGGCTTTGGTGCGCTGCGGTGACCGGCGCCCAGACAACACTCGACCCACAGCAAATGAAGGAATGGACGCCCAACAGTCGCTACGGCGGACATGCCTTTGGATTTGGCAACTTTTCCAAGTTCCTTGCCGGACGCGAAACGATCCTGCCTTGGATCGCGGAGTACTCACCGTATGCACTTGTTAGCGAAGACGATCCCAGCATTTACCTGACTTACTCTCGGCCACCGGCCCTGGGTCAGGACCAGAAAGATCCCACACACACCTCCAACTTCGGCGTCAAGCTTCAAGAGCATTGCCATGCCAGTGGCGTTGATTGCGAACTGGTCTATCCCGGTGCTCCCGCTGTGACGCATGCGACACCGACCGAATTCCTCATCGCGACCCTCAAGTCATCACGCTGATCCGCGTCTAACCCGTGTGTCGGCAACTCAGTGGCTTGTCTGTCGATAACGATGGCTTTGCCCCCAGGAGGGGTTTCATTGCGATTCACTCTTGATGGAGTGATGCCGTCGGTCACTTCCCAAACATCCTTGGATCGAAGTGGAATGGTTCTCCCGGATGCACGTTCAGCTTTTTGAAATTCGCGTGAGACGGATTGATCAGGCAGTTCGACTCAACGGGATTGATCGCCGACGGCACGTACAGCACCAGCGACGTGGCGGCGCGAATCCAGTTCGTTCCAATCTCACATAGCGCCGGGGGCGCCGGGTAATCTCGCCAGTTTCGTGGCAACTCGGCTACTCCGATTCTCTCACTTGGGATCGACCTTGGAAGCGTGCCACGCAGGGAAACGAGGTCGCTTGGAATGATGCCCGGTGAAACGTGAACAAACAGTTCGAGTGCTGCCAGCGATAGGTTTTCGGATGCATAGACAACGGGATAACCTTTGTGATTCCAGCGACCGCCTGTCTTCTCGGCTCCAAGCCCTGAGAATGCCGAGGTTTCGTACTTAGATCGGCAAAGACGCCAGACACTGATCACTAGCTGTACACGCCGTATTCAATTCGGTGAAGCACACTCATGACGTCTTCATAGCCGATGGCCGTGTCCAGCAAGTCGATCGGTCGATTCCCATACAAAGCACGGTTCTCCGTCAACAACCACTCACGTGCCTTATCCCGGTCCCCGAGGATCTCGGAAGCGGTCACCACAACCTTACTGAAGCGGTAGATCAACTCCGACTCGACCGGCTTCAGTCGGGCCGCGGCGGCTTTTCGCCGCGCCGCTGTCCGCTTGGCGATGCGAAGTGATTTGCAAATGACGTCTTCACCAATTGCGGACGATCTCACAACGCAGGGAATGACCTTGGATGGAAGCCCTGCCCTCAGGATCTCAATGAAGTCAAAGCCAGACTTGGGCGATCCAACCACGGAACGCCCGCCCATGAATGTCGCCAGCTCACTTAGGTTTTCCATGCAAACTCCCGAACACTGATGCCACATGGCATTATGCGCGCTGCCAAGTGGCTGTTCAAGGGTACGGTTGAGAATGAGGTGATCGTCTCGCCGGGAGAGTGGCGCTACCCCGTGGCGATCTGCTCCGGACCATCCGCAAGTTGACGCTTGGCGGCCTGCAGAAACTGGAGTGCGTCCATGGGGGTCATGACGTTGAGATCGAGTTTCCCAATCTCTTCGATCAAAGGATGGTCGGCGATACCAAAGAGCGTCAGTTGGTACGTGTCGCCTTCTGAATCGGACGTTCCCCTGGGTGGGATGATCGTCGGCCGATCGAAGTTGTCACGATGGTCCGCTTCCAGCTGCGCAAGGACCTCCTTGGCGCGCTCGTTGACGGCGGTGGGGATCCCGGCGAGCCGAGCGACCTGGATGCCGTAGCTCTTATCGGCGCTGCCGCTGACGATGCGATGCAGGAAAACGACCTCATCGTCCCATTCCTTCACAGCGACGTTTCGATTGGCCACGCGCGGGAGCATTTCCTCGAGCGCAGCGAGTTCATGATAGTGTGTCGCGAACAAGGTGCGGCTGCCAATCTGTTCGTGCAAGTGTTCCGTGATGGCCCAGGCAATCGAGAGCCCGTCATAGGTGCTTGTTCCACGACCGATCTCGTCCAAGATCACCAGACTGCGCGACGTGGCGGTATTGAGGATGCGCGCGGTCTCCACCATCTCGACCATGGAGGTGCTTTGACCACGGCTGAGTTCATCACTCGCGCCGACCCGGGCAAAGATGCGATCGGCGATGCCGATTTCGGCGGCGTCCGCCGGCACAAAGCTGCCGGTCTGTGCTAGCAGCGTGATCAGGGCGACCTGACGAATGTACGTGCTCTTACCGGCCATGTTTGGGCCGGTGATCAAATGGATCATGCCCGATTCCGGACACAGCTGGCAGTCATTGGGAACAAACTCGCCTTGCGGCAAGGTGACATCCAAGACCGGGTGACGACTGCCTACCAGGCGAACAACACTCTCGTCGGTCAATTGGGGACGGTTCCAGCTTCGCGTCGCGGCGAGCTCTGCGAAGCACGCGAGCACGTCGATGGCGGCAATCGCATGGGCGACTTGCGTCAGCGGCCCCAAATGACGCCTTGTTTCTTCGCGCAACGAGTGAAAGAGTTCTTGTTCCTGTACCGACGCCTGATCGTCTGCCGCAAGGACCCTTTCTTCGTACTCTTTCAAATCGGGCGTGATGTATCGTTCGCAATTCTTGAGTGTCTGCTTGCGAATGAAATCAGACGGGATCTTGTCTTTGTGGACGTTGGTGACTTCCAGGTAGTATCCGAAGACCTTGTTGAAGCCAACTTTCAGATTCGGGATGCCGGTCGCTTCGCTCTGGTCGCGCTGGTACTCGGCAATCCACTGTTTACCGCCTTTGGCAAGCTCACGCAGTTCGTCGAGTTTGGCGTCGAATCCGGGCCGGATGAAGTCGCCCTCCGAAGCGCTGAGCGGGCAATCATCGACCAAAGCCTGGGACAACAACGCGTGCAGATCCGGACACGGCTGCATGGCCTGATTGATGGCCGCCATCCGCGTCGACTCGGTGCGGTCCAACAGGGACTTTAATCGCGGCAGGCCTTCCAATGTCGTTGCGACTTGGCGAAGGTCGCGGGGTCCGGTGCGCCCCGTTGCGATGCGTGCGAGCAAGCGTGTGAGGTCAAAGGTGGCCCTCAAAATCTGACGCAGGTCGGCGCGCCAGGAATGTTGCGCGAACAACTCTTCCACGGCATCAGCCCGCTGCGCAATCTCCTTCATATCGATCGACGGCGCAGCGATCCATTCTCCCAACAGGCGAGCGCCCATCGAGGTCACCGTTTGATCGATCACGGCCAGCAGCGAACCCTCGCGGCCGCCGCTCCGCATGGTGCGGGTGATCTCCAGGCTGCGGCGCGTCGCCGCATCAATCTGCAACACAGGCGTTTGGTGATGCGACGTCAAAGATCGAAAGTGATCGAGCGAACCTCGCTGCGTCTCTTTCAAATAGTTCAGCACAGAACCGGCGGCACGAATGGCCGGGCTTGCTGCTTCGTCGAAGCCAAAGCCTTCCAAACCGCTGACCCCGAACTGCTGGCACAGTCCTTTGTTGGCATCCGACGTGGCGAAACTCCATGCCGGCCGAGGCGTCCACGTCCACGGGGCAGCCCGATCCGGATCGATCCCGGCGTCGTCTTCACAGTAAAGTACTTCCGCCGGGGCAATACGTGCCAGTTCATCTTCCAAACGCTCGCGGGCAAAGACGCCCGCTTCAAAACGACCCGACGACAGTTCCGCCCATGCGAGGCCGATCTGCGTCGCCTGATCGCCGCTCGCTCTGGAACGCGAGCTCTTTTTTCCGCTCGCAACGAACACGGCGGCCACGTAGTTGGGTTCCCGGGGGTCCAACATGGCGTCATCGGTGAGCGTGCCCGCCGTGACCACCCGTGTCACTTCGCGTTTGACCAACCCTTTGGCCTGCTTGGGATCCTCCATCTGTTCGCAGACGGCGGCTCGAAAACCGGCCCGAATGAGTTTCTGCAGGTACGCGTCGAGCTGGTGATGTGGGAACCCGGCCATGGCGGTCGGGTTCTCACTGTCTTTGTCGCGACTTGTGAGCGTCAGCCCCAGGACGTCAGCCGCGATCTTCGCGTCATCTAAGAACAGTTCGTAAAAGTCACCCATGCGAAAGAGGAGCAACGCGTCGCCGCATGCCTCTTTCGCCTCGTGGTACTGTCGCATCATCGGTGTCATAACGCGAATCGTACCCCTGTCGCACCATGACCGACAACCAAGTCCCGAATCACATCTGTGAATAGGGTTTCGCACGCAGCACGAATTTGTCGATTCGGCTGACCGTACCGGCGTACTTCTTGACCTTGGAAAGG
>JBCCYK010000330.1:0-5817 GCA_039189905.1 Planctomycetota bacterium | reverse complement strand
GCCTTAGGCGTCTTTCGATTTTCGGAATGTGGCGTCGGCGTGTACGACGCGAACCGTTTCAATGAGTCGACCGCCGACAACCCACGCTACACCTTCGGGGAGATGTTGGTGGAAGCTGATGGCGGAACGATTCGCCTGCACGACGATGGCGGCTTGACGATCCAGCGGCTGGGTGAGGAAGAACACAATCACGCGTATGAGCCCAGCCGACACGGATTTGCGGGTGACTGTGTTTTTGAAACGCAGAAGCACTTCGTCGAAGGTCTGGTCAACGGAACCGGGTTCGAAACCGATGGCCAAAGCTATCTGCGAAGTATTGCGGTGCAAGAGGCCATGTACGCGTCAGCCGAGTCGGGTTCTTGGGAGGCACCGCGAATATGAATGTCATTGACCTGACGCTTCGATTGGATGAAAGCATGCGCGGCGTGGATTTTGAAACCAAGTTCACGGTGGAGAGGGATGGCTGGAACGCACGGACGTTGCATCTCTATTCGCACTGCGGCACCCACATGGACGCGCCCATTCATTTTGACGCGGGTGAAACGACGATTGACCAGATGCCGCTCTCTGAGATGCTGGGTCGTGCTTGGCGAGTCGACTTGCGGTCGCTGGCCGATCGCGAACCTGTCACGGTGGAGCACTTGGGTGCGACCGCCGGTGATATTGTGGCGGGGGACGCGCTCCTACTTTGGACGGAATGGAGTCGTTACGCCGGTCAGCCTCAGAAGTACCGCGATGATTTTCCTCCGATCAGCCCCGAACTGGCGCGATGGATCGTTGACCGGGGGATCCGCATGGTTGGCGTGGAACCGCCTTCGGTCGCCGACGTGAACGATTTACCGGTGGTGACCTTGGTTCACAAGATCTTGCTGGGAGGCAATGTCACCATTGTGGAAGGGCTGACCAACCTGGGTTCGATCCCCGAGTCACCGTGCACCTTTGGTGCGTTTCCGTTGAAGATCGCAAATGGAGATGGTGCGCCCTGTCGCGCCTTTGTGCTGGCATGATGGATCGCATCATGGACGAAACGCTGGCCGCGTTGCCACCGCTACCGGATGAGAGTGCGCTGGCCGAGATCCGGCGGCATTGGCAGACATCGAGCGCGAAAGTCGTGGTGCTTGACGATGATCCCACCGGGACTCAAACGGTTCACGACACGCCGGTCCTGACGACATGGGCCGTCGAGGACTTGGTTGCGGAGTTGCAGACGGAGGGCAATCTCTTCTACATCCTGACGAATTCGCGTGCTTTGCCTGAAGCAGATGCTGTTCAACTGGGAAGGGAACTGGGGCATAACTTATGGCAGGCAACGCGTCGCTGTGATCGGCCGTTCAGGTTGATCAGTCGAAGCGACTCGACCTTGCGAGGGCACTATCCATCTGAAGTCTTTGCCACCGAAGAAGCCCTGAGCACAGCAAGCAGCGGGGCGACACCGAGGTCCGCTGTTCACGTGATTGCGCCGTTCTTTCTTCAGGGTGGTCGCTACACCATCGATGACGTGCACTATGTGGCCGAAGGCGAACGGCTGGTGCCTGCGGCAGAAACTCCGTTTGCTCGCGACGCAAGCTTTGGTTTTGAGTCGTCGAACTTGGCCGACTGGGTATGCGAGAAGCGCCGCGACTATGATCCTAAACTCGTTCACAGTGTTTCGATCGGCGAGTTGCGAAGTGGTCGCATCGATCTGGTCGCGAAGCGATTAACGTCACTTTCTGGCGGCGACACCGTGATTGTGAACGCGGCTGCGATCGAAGATATGCATGCTTTTGCAGCTGCCGCTTTGCGTGCCGAGAGTCGCGGTCAGAAATTCGTCTATCGAACGGCCGCTAGCTTTGTCCAAGCGTATGCGGGACTCGCGCCGCAACCGCTGCTGTCAGGCGAAACCATCGCGGACTCGGGCGCGCGAGGAGGGCTGATTGTCGTTGGTTCCTACGTTCCCAAGACTAGCGCCCAGTTGGCGTGCTTGCTTGAGAATGGTGGTAACTTGAAGTCGATCGTTTTGGATGTTCCGACCCTGCTGGGTGATGACGGCCGGCGACATATTCAGCAGACGATCGAGCGGGTGAATGCTCAACTCGCCATGGGCCATGACGTTTGTCTGCATACTTCGCGCGAGTTGATTCTGGGGGACAGTCCCGAGCAGCATTTGGCGATCGGCACGTCAGTGTCGGGTGCTTTGGTCGAGACGGTATGTGGCGTCGAAGCGCCTCTCCGGTTTCTCATCGCGAAGGGCGGCATCACCTCAAGCGACGTTGCCACGAAGGGTTTAGCCGTACGACGTGCCATGGTGATGGGACAGGTTCTTCCCGGGATTCCTGTTTGGAAGCTACAGAACGAAAGCCGCAAGCCCGGGTTGGCCTATGTCGTGTTTCCCGGCAACGTGGGTGACGATGCGGCGCTGAAAACCGTCTACGAAAAACTCCGTTCTCCAGCCGCGAGTGTTTGATGTCCGAAACTGCTTTGTTTCAACGCCTGGATCATGTTGCGATTGTCGTCAAGAATACGGACGAGGCTTTGTCGTTCTATCGCGATACGCTGGGGCTTCCCGTCGTCATCGATGAAGAGATCGCTTCCGGTGGTGTGCGTTTGACCCATTTGGATATGGGTAACGTTCACTTGCAACTGGTACAGCCCCTCAGTGATGACCATCCGCTGCAAGCGCACCTGGAAACGCACGGCGAGGGACTGCATCACTTGTGCTTCCAAACCGATGACGTCAAGCAAACGCTTGATGGCCTGGGCGATCGCGGGCTTGGTGCCAAAAGTGAGACGCCACACGATGGGCCGCTCGGCCGCAAAGCCGGGTTCATCGCCCCCGAAACCGCACGCGGTGTGTTGTGGGAGATGACGGGTGACCCATAGTCACATCCCGAAGCGTCCGTGAGAAGTATCGACTGACGGATCGATACTTTTTCCTCGCTGACGCGCATTAGAGACGCACTTCTTGTGCATCGGATCCTGCGGCGAGGTCGGAGTGTTTGGTATCACGACGACGAGGAATGGCCCAGCTCGTCGTGGAAGGCACCTGGCACACTCACTCCTCGTCTTGTTCGGTGTCTTCTTCCACTGCAATGAAGTCAGCGAGCAAGCTGTCAACGCTGCGACTGAACCGAGCGGCCACCGGTGAACCATCCAAAGAGCCGAGGTCCGTTTGCGACAACTCCAGTAGCGGCTGGAAGAACTCGGCGATGAAATTCGCCGCGATATTTGGAACGTCGGTCACGTTTGGTGGCGCAAACACGATGTCCGCGTGAACGGCATCACCCCGGCGGAGCAGTTCGACGGTCATACGCTCCTTGGTCATCGAGCGGATTCGAAGCGGAAATCCAGACGGGTGTTCGACAAAGCAACCCGCGTCGAGCAAGGCGTTTCCGATCTCACGTGCGTTTGACGATGCATCCACGCTGGGTTGGACCGGCACTGCCATCGCCAGCAAACGAAAGGACTGCGGAAAGTCCCGCAGTGTGAGCATCCAATGGCTCTTGGCCTGTTGAAAATCGCCTTGCTGCCAAGCCGCTTGCCCCGCCAGAGCTGCGACGTGAGCCCGTAGCACCTTCTCGCCTTGGCTTGGCAGGCCGTCCAAGGCCGACTTTGCAAACGCGAGTGTGCGTTCTGAGTCACCGTCCCGGTGTGACAACACGCATCGCATGGAGTCCCAGTAGGGCATCATCGACTCTCGGTCGTGTTGGTTTGCGGCTTCTTCGACGGCAACCCAGAGTATGCCCGTTGGGACCAGGTCCGGCAGTTGCATTCGATGCCAACTCTGCACCCTTGTTTCAATGTTGGGGCATCCGGGCAAATAAGGATTCACCAGCCGAACCAAATCGTCTTTGGTGAGGCGTCCTTGGAACCGTTGGCGTGTCTTCCACATTTCCAATCGGATGGATGCGAGCTCTCGTCGTCGTGAAGCGGCTTCTGCCACGCCCAAGGCGCGTTGGAGTCGAACATGGTGTTGCCTGGATTTCAGAATGGCCCAGGCGATCAAGTCGTTGGACACGTCCAGATCTCTTTGATCGTTACTGGTCGTGCCCGCGCGATCGGGCGAATCGATCGCCGAACGTGCAAACCGCCATGCAAGATCCAGTTCGTTGTACGCCAACAGAAGCGAAGCGGCCGTGATGTTGAAGCTCGCCTCATCCTGTTGCAGCGTGTACGGCTCACGCTCACCCCTTTCCATTTGGGCTTCTTTTAGCGCATCCATGCACTCAGCAAAACGCCCCTGCTGCATCAACAAGGTCGCGAGGGGCAGGTAGGGCGTTCCCTCAAAATCACGCACCTCGGCATCCGCTGACTGCAGGAACGCGCGTTCCGCTTTATCAAAGTGAAGATTGAGTGTTTCAGCGAGTCCCAGGTTGTTTAGCAACAGCCCCGACTCGGGGAACTGCCGACTCGCTTCTCTGGCGGCCTGCAGAGCGGCATCGTTTTGGTGCAGCTTATCCTCGATGGAAGCCAGACCATTCAACGAGGACAGTTGGTAGACGCTTCTTGCCAATCCCGCTTCGGCAGCCTGACGCGCTTCCGCGACCCGCTCCAACTTGATCAAAGCCCAAGTCTTGAGCCATGGCAGCGGTCCCATGACGGACTCCAGTCGATCGACGGCGACCAGCTTCTGGGCGTTTCGATCCATCTCACCCAAAAGGTGTACTTCCATATCCAAAGCACGCACGTACCACTCCATGGCAATCGGGTCGCGCGGATTCTGACGACCACGCTCTTCCGAAATTTGGCGAACACGGCGGATCGCGTTGAGGCCATAGGCCAAGTCGCCTTCGGCGTAGGCTTCAACATTTGCAATGCCGTAAAGGCCAACGAGCGATTGAGGGTCCTCATCCAGGAGCTCTTCCGCCAATCGCCTCGCCTTCGGGTAACGACTTTCCCAGACCGCAACGAACACTTCTTTCTCTTGCTCGGAGCCTTCCGCGAGAATGGTGTCATTGAGTGAACGTTGGAAGACGGCTTCCATTTCATCCCAGTAGGCATCGTAGGCCGCCTCGTCGGTGTACGGCGGCTCGTCGTCCAAGGCGACGATCTGCGGGAAACCCTCTGGCGCCCTGCCGAACGGTGAGGGCGGGTAATCGGCGCCATCGCGGCTGCAGCCAGCGGTCACGAGGCAAAAGAGAACGATGACCATGGGCAACCCGAAAGAGGCCGCATCGGGGCGCAGAAGCCGCGGCCAATTGCGGACACTCAAGTCAAGGAGACAGCGAGCGTGGGATCGGTTGACGGTCACGCGATGGCTTCCATGATGGGGGCCATGACATCGTCGATCACTTCGTCCGCATCGGACACGCCTGGCATCAGTTCCAAGCGATGCTTGAAGATCGGTGTTGAGAGCGCCTTCACATCGTCGGGCGAAACAAAGTCGCGACCTTGCGTCAAGGCGCGCGCTTGCAGCGCCGGGATGGCCACCACCAGTGAACGTGTTGAGAGCCCCTGACGAACTCGGGGATCCGTTCGCAGGCCCACGGCGATGTCGACCAGGGCTTCTTGGATCTTGGGGTTCACCAAGATGTTGTGTTGCATCGCGGTTCGAGCTTCGACAATGTCCGCGGGTGATGCTGTGATCGCCGCTTGAACCACATCGTTTGTCGCGGAGGTGTCGGTTTGGCAATGGGGATACTTGTTTGCGAGTACTTCGAGTTCAGCCTCGCGCGTCAGATAGGTCATCTGAACTTTGAAAAGAAATCGGTCCAACTGAGCCGCAGGTAGGGGATAAGTGCCAACTTGGTCCAGTGGATTCTGGGTTGCGATCACCAAGAACAGGTCTTCCAACGCGTGCGTGGCGTTGTCGACCGTGACCTGCTTCTCGGCCATCGCTTC
>JBCCYK010000329.1:0-5851 GCA_039189905.1 Planctomycetota bacterium | reverse complement strand
CGGACCAGGCCAGTGGCGGCCGTTGGCAACCACAACATCCAACTTTCCATCCGCGTTGACGTCCACCACGCGCACCGATGCGGTCAGGCCATCCTGGCGCCCGATGGCAAGACGAGAACTCGAAACGAATCTTCGTTCTTCGCCGCCGGCCGACACGAACGTAACAAGAACGAAGAACACAACGACCAGAACTCGGGTGATCATGGATTTCATCTTGCTCGTTGGGAACTGCCAAACAACCACGTTATCTGACCACAATCCGACAGGCTCAGTTGTACGGAGATGAGGGGATTGCGTGCCTGCTTCTCGTCGAGCTGAGCCCCACATCAAATTGCGACGTTGAATCAGCACGCCGATCCCGCATGGCACTATCGTGCTACTCAGGGGCCCAATCGTCAAGGTTCTGCCGCAACGAAGATCTAATGTAGCGAGACCGCCCCCTTGTTGAATGCTCGCCAGACCTTGTTGAATGCCAGCTGGTTTTAGCACTCGACCCTTTGAACCACGAAAACGGTTCGCCTCGAATGAAAAGGTCCTTGATGAGATTCGATTTTGCGCATGGGTGCATGGCCCTGGCGATGGCTTTCACGCTGTGCGTTGGTGTTCGGGCTGACCGTCCCAACGTGGTCTTTATCCTAAGCGATGATCAATGCTGGACCGACTACGGCTTCATGGGTCATCCTCATGTTCAGACACCCCATCTGGACGACTTGGCGACGCGGGGCCTTTTGTATGAACGCGGTTACGTGACCGCCCCGCTTTGTCGTCCATCATTGGCCAGCCTTGTGACGGGCATGTACTCGCATCAAACGGGAATTCGAGGTAACGACCCATTGATGCCGCCGGGCTCCGTTCGCCGGCTCGACACTCAGGTCTTCGCCTCCTTGCGGCGGCGCATGACCGAACCCCTTCACGATCAGCCCTCGTTCATTCGCGCGCTACAGCAGAGCGGCTACGCGACACTTCAAACAGGCAAGTGGTGGGAAGGAAACCCGAAGGAGCATGGTTTCACGCACGCCATGACGCATGGCGATGAGACACGTGGTGGACGGCATGGCGACAAGGGCTTGGACATCGGTCGTAAAACGATGCAGCCCATCTTTGACTTCGTGGAAGAGGCGACGGCCGATCAAAAGCCGTTCTTCGTTTGGTATGGCGTCTTCCTGCCACATGCACCGCACAACGCTCCGGACCGGTTCTTTCAAAGGTACAAGGATATCGCGCCCAACGAATCGACCGCGTGGTACTGGGCCAATGTCGACTGGTTCGATGAAACCTGTGGCCAGCTGGTCGACCACTTGAAGGAGAAGGGGATCTATGAAGACACCTTGTTTGTTTACACCTGTGACAACGGCTGGGTGCCGGATCCGAAGCGTCGCAACCGGTATGTGCGGTCAAAACAGGAGACTTTTGAAGCAGGGATCCGAACGCCGATCTTCTTGACTCATGCGGGGAAGATAATGCCGCGACGTGACACCACAACACTGGCGAGCAACATCGACATCGCAACGACGATTCTTCGCGCATGCGATATCGAGCCCGATCGTCGGATGCGTGGCATGGACCTACGGGACACAGATGCGCTTCAGAGTCGCAACCGCGTCTTCGTGGAGTCCTACCTCCATGACAGCGACCTGGACTTCCTCAAAGACCCTGATCATGGCTTGAAATCACGCGTCGTGATCGAAGGTTGGGACAAACTGATCGTGCGCCCCGACCGTCCGGAGCTCTTTGACCTCGAAACGGATACTGACGACCGCGTTGACCTTGCTGCACAAGATCCCGGTAAGGTTGCGGCTCTGTCTGCCGTGCTGGCCGACTGGCTGAGCCAAGATCAAGCCAACCGTTGAAAAGCAAGCCAACCGTTGAAAAGCAGGTGTGATTCTGTTTGGTAAACCCGGCCATGGATTGGCGACGACCGGCGTCGCAGTCCCGCGATGTCTCTCCCACGCCTACTCGATCTCACGCGTTTGTGCTTGGGAGGCGAACGCACCGAACCTCCAGCTCGCGAGCGGCATGTGGACCATTGGAAACCGGAATTAGCGATGCAAGACCTTACACTTCTTGATAGTTCAAACTCGCGAGCAGGTGACTCACTCTTGCGATGGGGGCTCGGTCTGCAATCGCAGCCGCGTTCCAGACCGATCTTGGGTCTGTTGCGTAGCGGCTGTGCACCGATCGCCTTAGCGCTCTCTCTTTGTAGCACTGGGTGGGTGTCAACGGCATCGACCGAAGAGCTGTCTCGGCAAGAACTGATCGAGACCTTTCGTTCGCCGCAGCAGCGATCGCGACCTCAAACGTGGTTTCATCTCATTGGCGGGAACGTCAATCGCGATGCACTCTCTACCGATCTGGAAGCCGTGGCTGAGGCCGGTTTTTCGGGGATCCAGTTGTTCCATGGCCGTGGTCGCGCTTGGCCGGGTGTGGAACCGCAGATCCAAACGCTGAGTGCAACCTGGGATTCACTCATTGACCATGTTGCCAACGAGTGCCAGCGATTGAAGCTGAAATTCACCATGCAGAATTGTCCTGGTTGGGCGATGTCGGGTGGGCCCTGGATCGAACCGAGCTTCGCGATGCGTCATTTGGTCACTTCACGGCGCAGCATCCGCGGTGGCAAATCGCAAAGCATCCAGCTCTCCCGTCCCGAACCCAGCCAAGAGGATTGGCGCGACTATCAAGACATCGCGGTCCTGGCCTTTCCGACGCCTGAAGGGGAGATCGATCCGCCCCTGATTCCCTCGGATTTCAGCAGTAGTCTGCCAGATGCGGATTGGAACGGTCTGCTCCGCGGAGACGATATCAACGTACAGATCCCCGCCGATGCTTCCCCCGCGTGGGTCGAGTTTGAGTTTGAAGATCCGGTCACCCTTCGGTCGATTCAATTGCCGCCGACGGAATACTTGATGAAGCGGATGATATTCGATCCCGCTTCATCGATCTCCGTTTCGGTGATGGAGGGTTCGAATTGGAAGCGACTTGTCACGCACCGCGTTCCCAGAGGCAACTGGCAGGACCGACAACGCGAGCGTCATTATGTGCTGGCGGTGCCGGACGCGATGTCAACGCGATATCGATTGACGTTTGACAACGGACGTCCGATGGAACTTTCGCATTTGCAACTATCCTCGGCCGCCCGAGTGCACGACTGGCAGGCCCAAGCCGGATATGCGCTGCGAAGTCTTGAACGAACGGCACCTTCCAATCAATCCCCAAACGCGTGGGTCCGCTTGCAGGATGTGGTGGACATCACGCGATGGATGGATGCGGCGGGAAATCTGAGTTGGGACGTGCCCGCAGGAGAGTGGACGATTGTGCGATTCGGGCACGTCAACACGGGAGTGAAGAACAAACCGGCACCGCCCGAAGCAACCGGTTTTGAGTGTGACAAGCTTTCTACCCGGGGAGCGGACGAACACTTTGCCGGATACATCGGCCGCTTGTCGCAACCAGGCGGTGTATTGGACAACGGGCGCCTGCAGGGCATGCTCATCGACAGCTGGGAGTGCTACACACAAACATGGACTGTGGCCATGGAGTCGGAGTTTCAGAAGCTTCGGGGTTATTCCTTGCGGAGCTGGCTTCCGGCACTGGCGGGTTGGGTCGTCGAAGATCATACGACGAGCGAACGCTTCCTGCGGGACTGGCGAGCAACCATCAGCGATCTGATTGTCGGTAACTACTACGGACGAATGGCCGAACTGGGCAAGCAGCGTGGCCTGGAACTTTCGTTCGAGACCGCGGTGGGTGACGTGTCTCCTGGCGACATCCTGCAGTACTTCAAGTCGGCCGATATTCCCATGTGTGAGGTATGGAAACCCAACGATCCGCATGTGGGCGGGCTGGAAACCAAGCCGATCGCTCCGACCACGTCGGCAGCTCACGTCTACGGCAAAACACGCGTGGCATGTGAGACGTTCACGTCAGTGCCCATGAACTGGCGTGAGCATCCATTCGCACTGAAGAACGTCGCCGATCGAACCTTCGCGGCGGGCGTCACGCATCTTGTGTTCCACACTTTCACGCATAACCCGCTGGATCGCGTTCCGGGAACCTCGTTCGGCAGCTCGATCGGAACGCCTTTCCTGCGAGGCCAAACTTGGTGGCAACACATGCCACTGTTCACAGACTACCTGGCCCGATGTCAGCACCTGCTGGAGCAAGGCCGCCCCGTTGCGGACGTCTTGTGGTACTTGGGGGATGACGTGGATCACAAACCCCGACAGGACGCGCCGTTTCCGGATGGCTACCAATTCGATTACGTGAATCAGGACGCACTGCTGGAGCGAATCACGGTCCAGGATGGGGAACTCACGATTCCCGAAGGCACAGGCTGGAAGGTGCTTTGGTTGGCGCCCGAGCAATGCCGGCGACTCACGCCGCAAACGCTCAGACGCGTGAAGGAGCTTCTTCATGCGGGGGCGACGGTGATCGGGCGAGCCCCAACGATGAATCCATCGCTTGGTGGCCGTGAAGCGGCCGGATTTGAATTCCAGGATCTTGTCGACGAACTCTGGGGCATCAACAGTCTCGAGCAAGGCGATCGCAAGGTCGGCCAAGGACGCCTGCTTTGGGACGGTTCGCTTCAACAATCGCTGAACAAGCTCGGCATGAAACCGGACGTCCGTGGCACGCTTTCCGAGCGATGGTGTCACCGAAGGGTTGGTGACCTGGATATCTACTTTGTGACCGGAAGTCGTACGCAAGCGGTTGAGGCGACGCTTGAGTTTCGGGCCACAGGTGAGCCGGAGTTTTGGAATCCCGTTGATGGGAGCCAAACGCCTGTTCCCGTGTACCACAGAACGGCCACCGGGACAGCCATTCCGATTCAGCTACCGGCCGCAGGTTCCACCTTTGTGTTCTTTGGCCCAGAAACCGCGTCACGATCACCGATCACGCGAGTTTCAAGAAACGGAGTCACTTTAGTGGATTCCACCGATGCGACACGCCTTGACCAAAGCTTGGGATACCCCGCGTTTGGCATCGACCGCTATGGAATCACGCAGCCTTGGGTCCCGCCACAAAGGTCCACGATCCAGTTTGATCAGGCGGGCGAGGCGTTGGTCGCATTCGAGAACGGGAGATACCAAATCGATCGATCGGATGGATCGGCGGCATCCGAGGAGGTCTCCGGTGCGCACACGATTTCACTCGACGGCGAATGGGAGCTTCGCTTTCCTGAGGGTTGGGGCGCATCCAAGCAGTTGTTCCCCACAGGCCCGAAGCCCTGGTCTGAGATGGACGATCGCTACGTCCGGCATTTTTCTGGGACCGCCACATACGAGACTAAATTTATCCTGGGCGAGCGATTAAGCACGGAACGGCTGCAACTCGATTTGGGGCGTGTTGGAAACATTGCTTCCGTTGCCATCAATGAAAGCCACTTGGGCACGCTTTGGTCAGCCCCCTATCGGATCGACATTACTGATCATGTCAGGGCAGGCAAAAACAAACTGCGGATTGCCGTCACCAGCACCTGGCACAACCGGCTCGCCTACGATGCAAGCCTTCCTGCGGAGCAGCGCATGACCTGGACCATTGGACCACCTCCGGTTGATTCGCCACGGGAGTTCTCCGGGCTCAGCGGCGAAGTCCAACTGAACGTAGGGCAGGTGATTCGCCTGGATGGGAGTTGAGTGCCGTCTTGATGATCGATCGGGTTGACGGCTGCTCTGTCCAGATGGTTACAGAATGCTCCATCGATCCCGGCGGTAGCTGTCCAAACTGTGAAATCGGTGTTGGCTGATTTTGGCAATGTGATTATCACTTCGTCATGGATGTTCAGCAACTCAGGGATGATGCGGCCGACGGCAAGTTGTCGATTGATAAGTTGATCGCCGTCATTGTGGCT
>JBCCYK010000328.1:0-5851 GCA_039189905.1 Planctomycetota bacterium | reverse complement strand
TCCTGTGTCCGATTCACACTACCGACGACCTGAAAATGGGTTGTCGCTTCGGCCGAACGCTTGATCGGTGCCAAGGGGCAAGGCACCGTCAAGCGTTCGAGTCTCGCTCATTTCGCCAGTAGAGCTTCACAGGGTAGCCGCGTTCCACTACGCTGGGTGGGTTGCTGGGCGGCCCTGCCGCAACCGGAACCGGCGACTATTTCCAAAATGACGCGGCTTGCGGCGCGACATACCAATCCTTCAACGGAGTCTGAAAGTGGTCACTTTCGTCTCCGCCGCCCACCGAGGATGGTCCACGTTGAGGTCATGAATCAGACGACTCGGCTCAGTCTTCTTGAGGAAGTCCAACAACAATCCGAGCTAGCATGGGACGAATTTTCGGCTATCTACAGCCAGCTCTTGCAACGTTGGTTAGCCGGCGAAGGTTTGCAGTCCACCGACGCGGATGATATCCGCCAGGATGTGATGCTCGTCGTGATGAATGAGATCGTTCACTTTCAACACTCCGGTCGCGTGGGCGCGTTTCGGTGTTGGCTTCGACGGATTCTCGCCAATCGCCTGATGCGTTTTTTTCGCGCCAAAGGGCGATCGGGCTATACCAACGACCTGTCCATCGTTGCCGACGAGTTGTTCAGCGATGACAGTGAAGTAAGCCGAAATTGGGATCTCGAACACGATCGATTCATCATGATGCGTTTGGTCGAGTCGCTCGAAAGCAGGTTCAGTCATCAGTCCATCCTGATTTTCAAACGCGTGGTGCTGGCTGGTGAAGACGCTTCACTCGTCGCCAACGAGGTGGGAGTCACTTTGGGAGCGCTGCGGGTGGCGCAGCACCGAGTGCTTCAAGCCCTGAAGACGCTTGCCGATGGCCTCGTCGCCACATGATCAATCCGTCGCCATGAACAAACCGCATGCACCGCGCGACCGCCAATGGCACCCAAGCCGTCAGGAGTACCACTTGTGGTTGCGCGGGCAACTGGACGGATCGCGGCAACAAGTTCTCGAAGATCATCTCAGGAGTTGCGAGGCTTGCGCCGTGGCATTACCTCGGGATCGCTTGGAAGAGGATCCCTTCGTGGCGAACTTGCGAAGCTTGCTAGCGTGCGCGGACAAGCCAACCAACGATGAGTCGGTCACTAGCGAAGCTTGTTTGTCGATGGCCGACTCTGCCGAGATCACGACAGACCAATTCGTCGCTCGGAAACGATGGCATCCCGAGCTGCTGATCGGCACCGGCGGAGTGGGGGAAGTCTGGATCGCCGTCGACACCAAGCTGAATCGGACGGTGGCTCTGAAGAAACTGCGTCGCGAGACCGCCCACATTGAGTCGGCTCAACGAAGGTTTCTCAACGAAGCTCGAATCACGGCGAGACTCAATCACCCCGGAATCGTCAGTGTGTTTGACCTGGTGGAGGACGGCTCGCATAGCTTTTATGTGATGACGCTTGTCCGTGGTCAGTCTTTGAAATCAAGACTGACGCAATACCATCGGCAGGTGCAGTCCAACCAAGGAGGACGAGAGAGAGAATTGCTCGCATTGCTGCGACACTGGATTGCGGTTGCTCGTACCATTGCGTTTGCGCACTCACAATATGTTCTGCATCGCGATCTCAAGAGCGAAAACATTGTCGTTGGCCAGTTCGGTCAGGTGACGGTCCTCGACTGGGGATTGGCCAAGCCCATGGAAGGCTTCGCCCATGGAGCCAAACAAGGCGACGACTCGGCTGCATCGCCAACCAACAAAGATCGATCGGCAGGCTCGATCACTCTACAAGGCGCTCGCATCGGCACCCCGTCTTTCATGGCACCCGAACAAGCCGAAGGACGATCCGGCGATGTTGATCCACGCACCGACGTTTGGGGGCTGGCCGCCGTACTCTACGAGATCCTCACCGGGGTGGCGCCCTTTGTTGGTTCCAATGCCGATGACGTGATGGACGCGGTCATCCATCTACCCGTCGTGGCACCGTTGGATCTGGTGCCCGACCTACCCACTGCGCTGAACGAAATCTGCATGGGCGGCCTGCGGAAAGAACGACATCGTCGGTTCCAAACCGCGGCAGAATTTGCGGACCAGCTTGAAAGCTGGATGGCGACGCAGACGAGCCGGCGGATTGCCGATACCGCGAGGCAGAGCCTATTCGAAATGTCGGATGATTTGATGATGGTGTTTGACCATCGACCCGCTGTGCTCTGGGCGAATTCGGCATGGCAACGTTCACTCGGATGGGATCCGAACGCTCTCGTTGGGCAGCGACCCAACGCGATGGTTCATCCGGATGACACGGCGGACGACGATGAAGTCTTCGAGTTGCTGTATCGAGGTGAAACTGCGTCGGGAATGAAACGTCGTACTCTGTCTCACGACGGCCAGTATCGCTGGCATTCATGGACGGCGACACCGATCCTCGAGGAAGGCATTGTGTGCACCATCGGACGGGATATCGATGCTGAGATCAAACGGCAGCGTGAGTACGAGTCATTGCTCAATGCGTTTCCCGAAGCCATGGTCGTCATGAGCCGCGAGCAAACGATCCGTTTCGTCAATGTTCAGCTCACCGAGCTGTTCGGCCACGAGGCGTCGGCGCTGATCGACCAATCGGTATCGGTCTTATGGCCGGAGCGTTTGCGAGCCGCGTATGCCGCGCGATTCATGCGCTACATCCGCGAACGAGCCGTTTCCGCCCGAGACGGGAACCATCGGTTCTTCGGCGTTCGCAAGGATGGCGAACGCTTTCCGCTGACGATTCGATTCTCCACCACGCAAGTCGACGAAGAGTGGCTAACGGTTGCCACAATCCGGCGCATCGAGTGACGGTTGGCTATGGTTCGACGCGATTTCTCCTATCGCGATCGTGTTGGGCAATCCGTCGAGCACATCACGAAACTTGTTGGACTTATTGGCAGCGAACATTCCACGGTGGGAGGCATTGGAGCGTCGTACCGTGGCGCCGGTCGGCTGATAAGGAAACGGCTGCATGTTTCGGACCTTGTTGTACCCATCACGCATTCGGTCGGCCGAGTCTCCCGTATAAGCCGCGTAGTTCGTTCGTCCAAGAGCTGGCAATCCGAATCGCGGATCGCTGGGGCACCGGAAAGCAGGCAGCTCCGTCGCCCACGGCACGTAGTCAATGTGATCCGGGCTCGGTCCAAACGGATTCCAGACAGCGGGTGTTTCGCCAGGATCATTCAATAGCCTTGCGCGGCTTCTCGTGCAGCCTGCACGGCTGGAAGCAACAGACCTACCAACACGCCGATGATCGCAATGACCACCAGAAGCTCGACAAGGGTACAGGCGGAACGTGAAGAACGAGCTTGTATCGAGGAGACCCCCAAAAAGAACGGAGAAAATGGCACTCAAAAAGGACGATGAGATCCGTGTTAATGGTCCCTCCTCGTCCCCATTGCGTTTTTCCCGCGAGAGATTTGTCTTTTTCCGTCGGGATCCAAGTTGTCGAGCGATGGAACCGTCGAATCGGGCCATTGAGTAGTCGAATGAGGCCATTCCAACGCTGAATTGGGTGCGGCCGCGTGAATGGCTCCCATTGGAACCGCCAGCGCCCTGGGGCGGCGGATAACTTGTGAGGCGCTTCCGCCAATGCGCCCTTGGATTCCTGCGAGTTATCTCACACGAGAGGTTTCGAGCAGTTCCACTCGCGGAAGGATTCGGAGCAAATCGACCTCCTCATCACCCGAGTGCTTCGAACTGGATAGCGTCAGCCCAATGACCTCATCGCCACGAATCGTCACGGCATGTTGAACGAAATCCCCGCTTGGTAACTCGACCTTTACCCGCCCCGAGACCCACGTCGCGTGGTTCGATCGAACCTCCTCATAGAACGGGGTCACGAAGGTGTTTTGGCTACCGATATCGTCGATCTTCAGCACGCTACGCTGAATCAGCTGGCTAAGAACTCCTTCCGCCGTGCACCCCGGTGTTTGGCAATACCCGCGAATCAAGAGTAAGACCGAGTCGGGAAAGCCAGGCATCTGCGATTCTGGATTGAAATGCAGGACCGTCAGCACTCGGCTGTAGCCGTCGACGATGGTCTCTTGATTTGTGAACCTCGGCCGGAAGAGGAGTCGATGTTCATGCGAGTCCTCGCGACGGCCCTCAAAAGGCACGACGGGCGCGTTCCCCTGGGCATCCATTCGCCACTTTCGTGAAAGCTTGATCGCAACCGCAGGCTGCTTCGTTTGAAAGACTTGCGAATGAGTCGACCTAACCACCGTGACTGGTGGTCCCGACGGGTCCTCTCCCTGGCACCCAGTTACCACCACAAGCAGTGTCAGCAGATCCACGTATCGGATTCGATGGCCCATGGAAACGACGATCAAGATTCCCGCGAGATCATTCCAACATGGACTCCGGCACGGGTTCGGGGGATCCCTCCTCGATTGGGACAAGCTTGTCCATGCCCACCGGCGCGGATGGTTCCAACATGGGAGTCGCCATCATCCCTGCGCTGGGTTGGATCTCCGAAGGATCGAATGGACCGCGAGAGACCGGTCTTGGCACGCACACTTTCTCGGGCTGACATCTCGGCTGGAGGAATCGTCCCAACTCAACAGCATCTTGTTGAGCACCAGGACACCACGGGCCCTCGGTCAGCGAGACTTGGTTATAGGCCAGCAGGGATCCCTTCTCGCGATGGAAGTCACGGATGGCCAGATTGTAATTCGTGATGCTCTGATAGAAGCTCGATTCGCTGGTGACGACTTGCCGCTGAGCTTGCAATAGGAAATTGATGTTGTCCGTTCCGTCGCGGTAGCGGCTTCGCAGCACTTCCACTTGACGCAAATCCGAACGGTATTGGTTGTAGTTCGTTTCGACGAGCTTGAAGTTCAACTCCACGGCTCGTGCGGCGTCGGAGAGACTATGGCTGATCGCCAGTTCGGTTTCGGACAGAATCGCTCGTTCACGTTGCACGTTCAACTTGGCATGAGCGATCGCCGCCGCGGCGGCTCTCAGTCCGACCGGCAACGAGATCTCCATCGCGGCACTCCACTCTTGGTAGTTCCCATCGGTGATGTCATCAAACAAGTTGTCATTGACGCCGTTGTTGTTGCCACCGATCAAGTGGTCACCCAGACCACGCCAGCGATACTGACCAACGAAGTCCATTTGGGGGCGATGGTTGAGGCGTGCAGCATAGAGTTCGAGTTCTCTGCGTCGGACGTTGAAGCTCTGACGGCGTACTTCGACACGGCGCGTCAACGCCTGGCCGAGCGAGCTCTGCCAGTCAAAGACCACCTTGGCGTCCAGCGGAGCCGTGATCGGCTTGATGATGGATCCATCCGTGGCGGGCATTCCGATGAGATATCGCAGATTTTGTTCCAACTCGTATAACCCGGTGGAACCGGCCAGTGCGGATTGGACTTGGGATTCGAACGAGTAGTACTGGCTACGTGCTTGGGCTTCCTCGTCTTGCCGGCCCGTGCCGACTTCCAATCGGACTTGCTGGTATTGAAACGTTTGTAGCGCCGCCTCGCGACCTTTCGCGGTTGCTTCCAAGACTCGGTACGCCGTCTGCAGATTCCAGTACGCCTCCTCGACGTCTTCGACCAATCCGATCACAGCGGCCTCAAAATCTGCCAAGGCAACGTCTTCGTTGACCCTCGCGATCAAGACACCGTTGTACTGGCCGACCGCACCCGTCGACGCAGCCGACCCCACGATGCGGTTGTATTGAGTTCCCGCGCCACGCATCAACGGATGCCGAACTTCGGCCTCCATGAAGCCGACGAAGTCACTGGTGAACTCCCGGAACGGGCGATTGTTATTGTCGTAAACGACGTTGTTGCGAAGCGTATATTCGGTTCCCGTGGCGGTTCGCTTGGACAGGGCATT
>JBCCYK010000327.1:0-5862 GCA_039189905.1 Planctomycetota bacterium | reverse complement strand
TTTGGATTGAGCTTCGCCTGGTCAAAAAAGTCTTTGAACGTGACCTCTTCGCTGATCAGCGCTTCGAGCTTTCCCTCATCGAAACCGGTGAGCCACTCGATGACTTCATGAAGCTCTTCCTTCGTTCGTCCCTTCTTCTCAATCTTGTTGACGTAAAGGGGATAAACGGACGCGAAGGTCATTTTCGCAAAGCGTTCCACCGTTCCGGCAGGGGGGTGTTTCTTCGCAGCCATCACAGCTCCCAAAGCCCACACTCAATGCCACCGTGGATCACCACGGCACACGTGCCATGCGTGGGAATCTCCGTCGGCGGTAAGGCCACGATGGCGCCCGCATCGGCAGCGGCCTTGACCGACTTTTCGATGTCCTCAACCAGAACGTAGGGTCGCACGACGGGTGTCTCCGAGTCGCGCATGGGGCCGCGAATACCAATCATACCCCCGCCCTCGAGTTTTGCCGTACGCGCCCCTCCCAGGTTGACGTCAGCATCGCCGAAGGTGACCCCATGAACGGCTTCGTATTGGCTGCACAGCCCATCCACCTCGGGCGTCACGATTTCCAGATAGTGAACTCTCACGGAGCCGCCTCCTTCCAACACAATCGGCGGGGGACTGACACTTGCCTCCGCATCGGAAGGAGCACCGGCCTGCGCAGATGAAACACCGTCCGACTGATCACAACCGCCGATCAGCGTCGCAATCCCAACAGGCCAGGCCATCGCCAACCCGGCCTGAATGGCATCCCGACGATTAAACGCTGATGTCATGATCTTGATTGGATTCTCGAAAGGCAAGTCGGCTTCTCAACGATTGGGATCCTCATCGCTTTGAGCCTACTCGTCAAGCAAGCGATCCCATCAGAGCCCAAGTACTCTGCCTGTCTGACACTTCTCGCCGATCGCCACTCCGCAAAAGCAGCCTCACCAATTTCACCCTCCCAGCGAAGCGATTGGGAGGGTGAACTTGGTGGCGTTCAAACACCTGCGGAAACAACGCTGTCGCACTGCCCCACGTCCGATATCACTTTCTCGCCTAAACGCCGCCGAAAACGCAGGTGCCGACGTCGCGTCCATTCGACGAGCGGGCGCCAGACTTGCGCGGTCATCTGATACTTGATCAGCAGATGCCAGAACCGATTGGACCGCTTATACAGATACGACATCGCCAAGTACGCCGGAACAGCGCGCCAATCGCGCGGACGCCGCCGCCAGATGGATGCTGTCGAAAAGAGGCGTCGATAGCACCACTCGTAGCCGTCAGCAAGTTGTTGCGGCGTCATGTGCTTTGGCCGAAACACCACATTCGCGGTGTCATACTGACTCCAATCCGTGTGTAACAAGCGTCCTTCCGCATGCATCTGTCGAAACAACGGCGTGCCAGGATACGGCGTCATGATGTGAAACGTCGCGCATTCCAGACGGTTCTCTTCCACCCACTTCACCGTCGTTTCAAACACGTCTTCGCGATCGTGGTCGAAGCCCAAGACGAAACTCCCGTTGACCTGGATGCCATTGCGATGAAGGAGTTCCACGCGACGGGCATAGTCTTCCGTTCGGGGGCTTTTCTTCTGTGCGTCGGAGATATTGTCGTTCTGCAGGGATTCGAAACCGATGAACACGCCGGTACAACCTGCCAAGGCCATTTCACGAATCAGCGAGGGGTCGTCGGTCACATCGATGCTGACCGCCGCGCTCCAAATCTTCTCAAGCGGCCGCAGGGCCCGGCAGAGTTGTCGGAGGTACTCAGGCTTGGAGCCCAGGTTATTGTCGGTGAACACGGCGTACGGCTGTCCATCCTGCCGGAACTCGTCGGCAACCTGCTGCACATCGCGCATCATATACGGTATATGAAGGCCCTTCGTGGCCAGATAGCAGAAGCCGCAACGATTATGGCATCCCCGCGTGGCAATCAGACTGGTCGTGGTGAGGAACCCACTTCGATTCAATAGGTCACGTCGCGGAGGAGGATCTTCTCGATAGGGTCGCTTGAAGTGGGCGTGGTAGACATCCTGGAGCTCTCCCGAATCGAAATCGCGGAGGATATCACCCCAGAGTTGAACACCATCACCAATCGCCAGAACATCCGCGTGCGGGGCGACTTCGTCAGGACATGAAATCGCATGAAGTCCCCCCAGGACAACAATCGACCCTTGTTGACGGTACCAATGGGCCAGCTCATAGGCGCGTTTCGCAAAGGTCAGGTGCACCGTGATGCCCACAACTGCCGGTAGCGGGTCACACGGTGGTGAGCCCTGCAAGAGGTTTTCATCCCAGTACTCGACATGCCAGTGGCTGGGTGTGCTGCCTGCGATGCTGGTCAACGCCAAGGAGGGTGTCAGCACATGTTTGCCGAAACTCGCATGTGGGTCCTTCGGATAAAACGGATTGATGAGCAAGGCGTGCCGCTCGCTCGCGGGTCTTGGGTTGCGGAGAACAGTCAGTTCCGGCGCGATCCGCATGTCACGCGGTATCCAGTACTTCTTCATGGTTCGCTCCACTCTTGTCTTGACCGTTCTCCAGTGCATCCGTGGGTCGTTTCTGGTTCGTCTTGCAGTTGGGTCTGCATGCGCAAGGACGCGGCAATCTCGCCCAGACGCTGATGGACCGCGTCAATTGTTTCATCCAAGGTGGAAGTCCCAGCGGAAAGTCCCACGGTGTATCCATCTTCAAACCATTGGGGTTCAATCTCGTCCGCACAGGTCACATGCCGCGCAGGCACCTGGTGGCATTCACACAGTGCAACCAATTGAAGCGTGTTGTTGGAATTCCGGCCGCCCACGATCACCACGATGTTTACGCAAGGGAGCAAGTTCAACATTGCTTCTTGCCGCAGTTTGGTTGGACGACACACCGTGTCTAGGAAACGGATGTCCGCACTCGGGTTTTGAAGCTCAATGGCCCCTCTGACTTCGTCCACCAAGCGGGATGGCATCGTGGTTTGACAGATGACTCCCAATCGCTTGCTCTTGTACTCCCGGACGTCGGATGGCTCCGCGATCACATCACATCGGTCTAGATCTTCCACGATCCCGATCACTTCGGCATGTCCCGGCTTACCAATTAACAAGACGTGCCGGTCTTCTGCCGCCAATTGCGTGGCGGCGTCGTGTACACGGCCAACCAACGGGCACGTCGTATCGATCAGCTGTTTGCCTTGCTCAGCCAGGCGATGGCGTTGATGCTTGCTGATCCCGTGTGCTGTGATCAGGACCCGTTTGGTGTTGGCCTCACGGTGCTCTAACTCTTCCGGTGTTTGATGGAATCCCGCCTGACTCAGCTGGTAAATCACCATTGGGTTATGCACCAATTCGCCATGAATCGTCACCTCCTGGGGATTGACGATTGCGTTCGCGACCTGCAACGCGTCGCGGACGCCAAAGCACATGCCCATGTCGGTGGCTCGAATGATTCTCATGTGTCTCGCTGGGCCTCTAGTGGCTTTGCAATGGAAAGTGAACGCGCAGAGAAGTGCTTGCGAAATCGGTACATGGAAGTTTTGCTGACTATTCCTTGTTCCAGGCCGCCCCGAAGAAGCGTCGCAAGAGTTCCCCCTTCCGATTAAGTCCCATCACTCCGATCCCAAAGATCAGTAGCGCGACAGCGATGACGCGGATTCGTTTCATCTGGATGCTCTCTGGTTTGCGGTATCAGCTTGCAAGCTTTGCATTGCAAAGTGAGGAGTGAAAAAAAAGCGGCTTCGCTACGCAGGCGACCAACCACCGGAAAACTTGGACCCGTCGTTGGTCTTACCACGTTCCTCGAGGGTTTGCGCGTCACCAACGATCCTTTCCAACACACTGATGTACTCCGAAAAACGCCTTCGCCCCATCGTGGTGAGCCGGACCATTGTTTGCGGGCGCGATCCCGTGCTGCCCTTCCAAATCTCAACCAAACCCGCGTCGCTTAAGACGCCCAAATGACGGCTTAAGTTGCCGTCGGTGAGCGAACAAAGTCGTTTCAGGTCGTTGAACAACACTCCCTGAGCATTTGCGGCCAGAGAAGCCAGGATGCCTAGTCGAGCCTTCTCGTGCATGACGCGATCGAGACCCTCGTAGGAAAAGCGGCCTTTCCCCTGGTCCGACGTCGATCCGGATTCGGTTTGGTTTTTCGTTGCTTTACGCGGCATGACTTCGTTCCAAGTTCCAGTGCAAAATCCCTGCACATAACAGTTGGCCAACGCCAAAGGTGATCGCCATTTGCCAAGGGGCCAACGCTTGAGCGTTCTGTCCCCATCGCAGACAAACGACGCCGCTACACACGTAATACAGGCCCGACCAAACCACGGGCGATGGCAGCATGCGCCAGGAAGCAAAGATTCCTAGGCTGAACAGAAACGCCCATAGCCCAGGTAGCATCCACGCAACGTGGGGTGCATCGCGATAGACAAAGGCAGTCAGCAACGCACCGATCAGCAAGCACGGTAAGAACTGCTCCGCCGCCAGCTTGGTCATCTCACGCACCAGACCCGGACCAGCGCGTTTCGCGCGGATGAGCAATTCAAGAACCGCGATCGTCGCGCTGACCAGAGCGATCCCGACCCACAGGCAGAGGTAGCGGGTCAGATCGGTTGCGGGTGACTCCAGCCATCGCGCTTGCCAACCGGCTCCGATTAACGCAAGCACTCCCGAGAAGCCCACTGTCATCGACCGATAACCCCGAAAAACCTGACTCTTCGCCATCTGCTGACGAATCTCCGAGATCTGCTGGATCGCGTCGTGAGGGTCCATGAGTTGGCCGAACAATCTCGCGGCGAGCGAATTACTTTACAACGCAAAGTTAGAACGGTCGTCGAACGGAGTCAAGTCAAATTTTCTGGGTCGTAGTGGCATAGGCTTCCAGCCTGTGATTTACAGCGTCCGTCAACGATGACAGGCAGGATGCCTGTCCCACTTCCAAACGTGGTTGAAGCAGCTGACTGGTGTACGGTGCAAGGGAAACTCAAGCTGGAAACCGCTGCCGGTTCGGCGTCCAACTCGGTCGTGGTTCTTGCCTCGGCGATTCGGCAGGAAACACGCGTTCACGCGGAGCTCGCGCGAACGGAGCCGAGAACTTTCGATCTCACGGTTACAGATAATCGATTAAAACCCGCCATCACAATCATGCGGCCTGGCGACGAGCTGATCCTTCGCAATGCCGACTCACACGGCTATCCCCTGTATTTTCCGTTTCTAAAAAAACTTCAGCGAACCCTGGCCCTGAACCCTGGCGATGAGAAGCGAATCTCGATCACTCACGCAGAACCGTATCCAGTGCAACCCAAAGGGTTGATCCATACGCTTTCGAACTCGCTTCTTGTGATTCTCGATCACCCTTATGCGGCCATTCCGGACGATGACGGGAGTTTCCGACTCGAGCTGGTACCGACCGGTCAGTATGACCTCCTCATCCGCCATCCTGGAGGGATGATTAAAAAGAGGATCGTGCTGAAGCAAGCGTTGTCAGCCATCGGGACTTTGCTTGTTTCCGCAAGCTCAGGTGAAGAACGCGTTCCAAGTGTTGTCATCGAGCCGTAACTTGCATTTGCCGGATTGGGATCGACACCTAGGATCCAAGTCGAAGTCAAACTCGCTGGGAAGGGTTGGAGAGGAGCCTGTGGCGACTCGGGCCTGCACGTCGCACGTGATCATTCGCGCTCAAAGGATTCAAAGCCGTTCCTTACCCGCGCCCTCCCCGAAATCTCGCTTGAGGCTCGATTTCGACCCTCCCTTCGCTTCGCGTGGGAGGGTCAAGTGTGATGAAGATCTGGGAAAAGTGCTTTTCTTGTGGCCCGTTTTGCCGATAGCCACCACGGAAACTGTCTAACAAAGATCACCCTCCCGCGGCTTGCGGTGGGAGGGTCGGCCCGCGTCAGCGAGGCCGGGGAG
>JBCCYK010000326.1:0-5869 GCA_039189905.1 Planctomycetota bacterium | reverse complement strand
GCTTCGAGAGCTGCTTTCGGTCCTCATGACCGATGGGACTTCTGGGTATTTCAGAGGCCAGCTGCAAAATCGAGCTGTGTTGCGTCGACGGCCAGGGGCACATCAAACCCCAGCTCGCCAAATGCTCGTTGAGTGTTTTGGTTCATTTCGGTGCCGTTGAAGCTCAGATACCGTGCATCTCAAAAAGGAGATCGAGAGCCTCATCAATGAGTTCGGGGCCGCTCTTGTGCCCTCGGCCAGCCGTCTTTTGTCTGGCGACAAGCAGGTGCCATTTGGCTACACGGCTTTCTTCGACCTGAAAGGCCTTGTTGATTCGCTTGACGGTCAGCTTGGTGCCTCCTTCGGCTGACTGGTTGACTGATTTCCCCGTCGATGCCTGCTGCTCTGCTCGGGCGGCTTCTTCGGTGAACCAATCAGGCGGAGTGTTGTTTGGCGTCATGCTTCCACCTCGCGTAAGCGTGTCAGCGAGGATTGGTGCTGGTAGTTCAGAACGGCTGTGAGAATCGACTCAAACTCCGTTCGCAGGTCAGCAACCTTGTATGCCCCGTCCAGTCTCTTGTCGAAGATCGTCAGCCAGCCTTCGGCGGCTCTGCCATAGACACCAGATGATCTCAGCTCGAATGCCCCTACCCTTCGCATCGCGTCAACTGCTCTTCGGTGGCTGGCTCTTTGGGTCTGGGCATCGGTGATGGCCGGAATGACTTTCTTGCCCTCCGGTTTCAAAAGTGACATTGCGTCCTGATTTGTAGCGATATCAGAACGATCGGGCTTTGTCGGCATGATGACGATTGGTGCTGGCGGGATCTTCCAGTCACGGGCACCGTGGTCGATCAACAAGAGATCCGCATCCGGTCTTGTCTCTGGTAGCGACTCAAGCACACCAAAACTCAGTTGACTGCCTTGGTGAAACAGTGTTGACGTCCCTTGTGGGTCATCGCAAACGACCAGAGGCTTCAAGCCAAAACGAACAGCAGCCGCAGCCAGGTTGATCGCAATCACGCTCTTGCCCTGCCCTCCCTTTGGATTCCATATTGGTACCATCTGCATCAAACCTCACTTCCGTTGTTCCTCTGTTCATCGTGAACTTGGAAACTACAGACGGTGCCAGCCAACATCTGTTGACAGATGCGGCAAACCGCTCGAGCAAAGACAAAGCCGGTGACATGGGCTCCCCCGTCACCGGATTTGTTCGTTTCTTCTCTAAACGCTCGATCCGAGTTTCGTCGATCATTCTCTTTATCAGCGCGTTTCCACACGCACGGTCGTTCGCCTCGATGCTGATACGGTCGACGTTCCACGGGTGTACTGGTGTCTTCGCATTGGGGTGTACTCTGCCACTGCTTGCACCCCGATGCTCTTTTCATCCACTGAGAATCAGAGCTGCCTACGTCCAGCTCTGTGGGACCTCGGACGGTTCCGAGAAAGTCGGGGATTCACCCGTCCGGCATCCTCTTCAACTAGCAGCTCGCCGGATGAGATCGTCCACGAGATTGATTCCCTTCGTCTGTCCGTTCGCTGCTGGTTGCATCCGGAGAATCACGCTCTGCCGTCCCTCATAGAGCTGTTGAATGAGACTCGGCAAGCACCAGTCGAATGGTTCGGCTCGTGACCGCCGTACTTGACCTGAGTCCGAAGGAACTTACCAATCCGTTCTAGGATCAAATCGTATCGAGCTGGTGACGCTGGGATGCTGACTGTGTAACCAAACTCGACCGCGCGAGCGATGACTCGATGCTCCGCTATCGCCGCCTTTTGCGCCGTGTCCATGATGATCCTTCCGTGGATGGTGTTAGTCGGGCTGACAGGAGTTGAACCTGCGACCTCGTACTCCCGAAGCACGCGCTCTACCAGACTGAGCTACAGCCCGAATTGTTGGACCTTGAGACTCCGGGAGTGTCCCAAGTTAGCTGACGCTGTAAATCCTTGATGATTCGAGGTTTATGAACGCTGTTTTTCGGGACAATTGTGACGCTCGTTACGTCCCGAGCGTAGCGCTCTGCCAGGCTGAGCCACGCCCCGAAGGAATCATGATCGATTCAACAAACAATGGTCGTTGATGATGGTGGCATCGTCAATGGTGGCATCGGCTAACTGTGTTGACCCATTGTGTCGGGTTCGGATGCGTAGGCCTCTGAGACGCCGGTGTTGGAGGGTGCTTGCAAGTCCACGACGGGCGTGCCCCAGGGAAGCGGTACGCTGGTTTGGCAGTGGTCGCAGGGCTGCTCCGTGCCGAGCAGCGTGTCATCGACAACGAGGGCTTGGTCGCACGAGGGGCACGTGGCACGGATCAAGCCCGCGGGTGCGGTGAGGGTTGCCATCACTTCATCCGTGATGCCGGGGAGTTCAATGTCGCCCGGCTGCAAGGTCACCAAGAGTTCCTCGGTGATCTCGGGCGCTGTCGCCAAACGGTTCGCGAGCCGCCGCACACTTCGTTCGAATCCATTTCGCGCGGTGCGACCATTGCCGAAGTGCCGGTCCCGGTTGATGAACAGGTGCGTGAAGCCCCGTAGTAAGCGACGTCGGGTCGGCCCAGGTAAAACGTACTTGGCCTTTCCCGCGATGAGTTCAAAGATCCGGCAGAGGGCTTCCGCGTCGTAGTCATCGAACTGCATCGTCGTGCCGACCCGCGACGAGAGACCCGGGTTGCTACGAATCATCGTGCTCATCTCTTTGGGGTAGCCCGCCAGGATCACCACCAGGCGGTCACGTTGATCTTCCATGCGTTTGAGCAGCGTCTGAACGGCCTCGCGACCGTACTGATCTTGCCCGCTCTCATCGACCAGGGTGTACGCTTCATCAATGAACAGAACACCATCGAGTGCTTCATCGATTTTGGCGTTGGTCTTGGGCCCGGTTTGTCCGGCGTACTCCGCGACAAGCCCACTGCGATCGGTTTCTACCAAGTGACCTTTCGTCAGCACGCCGAGCGCGCCGAAGATCTCTGCGATGATGCGTGCGACGGTGGTCTTGCCCGTTCCTGGGTTTCCGACGAACGCCATGTGCAGACTGGGACGCGTTGTGGGTAAGCCCGCCTCGCGTCGATGTTGTTCCATCTTGAGGAAATTCGCCAGCGTTTGAATCTGATTCTTGATCGCATCGAGCCCGATCAGACGATCCAGTTTTGCGCGAGCGGTCGCGAGTCGCTCTTCCGGTGTCTGGTGCGGATCGGATGCCGCTTGCTGGGGGATTCGTGGCGGCGTTTCTTCGGCAGGCTGTGTGGTTAGCCGCGCGTCGGCCACGTCCGCCTGCTTGCTCATCTCGTGGTTTGGGCCGCGTTCAAGGCCTATCCGCTCCGCAGGAGGTCGCGGTCCAGCGTCGCCGCTGCGAAGGCGTTTGGCTTCCGAACGCAACCAAGCAATTGCATCGCGAGCCATGTTGATGTCCGCCTGGTGATCGAGCGTCTCGGTTTTGCTCACCGTTGTCGAATCCGGCTTCGCCAATTGACGCGTGGCTGTGACGTTCTCAACGTCCATGGCTGCGACGGCACCGATCGTTTCGACCAACGCGCTGACCGCGGCGTTGTCGTGAGCGCTGTCGTCGCCATCGACGGCCGCGATCAGTTTGGCCTGCCTGACGGTGAGGGTCTCGACTTCGCCCCAACGGTCGCGAATTGACGGGAACTTGAGGAAAGGACCCAGCAGTTCCGCCCACGCAAAATCGTTTGCAGCGCCGAGTAGCCAGTCGACCGCATCGTGGAGCTTATTGCCGACAACGGGCTCTTCCCACAGGTGCTCCAGCAGAACACGTCCGAGTTGCCTTTGTGGGAGCGAATCAGCCTTGCGTGTGCCAACGATGGTCGCGAAGACCTTCATCACAAAGCCGCGATGCATCTCGTACATCTGTTCGGGCATGTCCGCGCCGCCGGGCGGTGATTCCGAATCGGATTCGCCGAGCCACCCGTGGCTACCCTGAACGATTTCGCCCGAACTCACAAAGAGGGCCTGCGTTTCAAGCAGCAGCTCACGGTACAGGCGAATGTACTTGAGGATTGTTTCGTCGTTAGGCCGCGGCATTCTACAAGGCTATTCAGGGGACAAGCGAACGGGTGACATGGTGGTGAGGGCTATGGCCGTAAGTATCTGAATTTAAAAGCTTTGCGTCAACAATGCTGGTTCTGGGGGCCGTTGTTGAAACAAAGCCCACGCGATAAACTGTGGGTCCTTTCCGACCGCTGCGTCCACATCCCATCTGGATAGAGAAATTGGCCGACGAACCCGAAGATCAGACCCCCGCCGACGCCGAAGAAAACAGTCCGACAGGTTCGGGTGACAGCAACGGAAACGGTGCTGATACTCCACCGGTGGCCGGCGGAAGTGACGGCGGCTCGGGCGGCCATGGTGCGTCGCGGATGCTGGACCTGCCGATTGAAGACGAGCTCCGCGACAGCTATTTGACGTACGCGATGAGCGTGATCGTGAGTCGCGCGCTGCCGGATGTCCGCGATGGATTGAAGCCTTCACAGCGACGCATTCTGGTCGCGATGAACGACTTGAATCTTGGGCCGCAATCCAAACGCGTGAAGTGCGCCAAAATTTCGGGTGACACGTCGGGCAACTATCACCCGCACGGAGAATCGGTCATTTATCCGACCCTGGTTCGGATGGCGCAGGAATGGAATATGCGCAGCTTGTTGATCGACAAGCAGGGGAACTTTGGGAGCGTCGCCGGTTTGCCGCCAGCCGCGATGCGATACACCGAAGCACGTTTGTCGGCGGTTGCCGCGGCGATGCTGGATGACTTGAAGCTCGATACCGTCGACTTTGTTCCCACGTATGACGAAGCGCGGACCGAACCGACTGTTTTGCCGAGCAAGTACCCGAATCTGCTGATCAATGGGTCGGGAGGGATCGCGGTGGGGATGGCGACGAGTATTCCCCCACACAATCCAACGGAGGTCTGTGATGCGGTCATTCGTTTGATTGAAAATCCCGACACAACGATCGACGAGCTTTGCCAGATCGTCCCGGGACCCGATTTTCCAACCGGTGGCATCATCTGCGGGCGAGCCGGCATTCTGCGCGGTTACAAGACAGGCCGAAGCACGGTGGTCGTCCGCGCTCGCTGCAGCATCGAAGAAATGCGAGGCAATCGACACCGGATCGTTGTCTCGGAGATCCCTTATCAGCAGTATCGCGATCGGATCGTGGAGAAGATCGCGGCCTTGGTCAACGGTGACAAGATCAAGGGCATCTCGGCGATCCGTGATGAGAGCGATCTGAAGGAACCGGTCCGCCTGATTATCGAGCTGAAGCGTGGCGAGGATCCCGATGTGATCCTAAATCAGCTGTACCAGTTCAGCCCGCTGCAAGACACGTTCTCGCTGATCTTCTTGGCCTTGGTCGACGGGAAACCGCGTGAGTTGACTCTCAAAGAGATGTTGACCGAGTTCATACGGCACCGCGTGGCGGTGATTCGTCGACGCACGCAGTTCTTGCTCGCGAGGGCACGCAAACGCAAGCACTCCGTTGAGGGCTTGCTGCTGGCACTGGCCAACATCGATGAGATTATCCAGACGATTCGCACCAGTCGCACACAACCGGAGGCCAAGGAACGCTTGATGGGCCTGGAATGCCCAGCATCGATGCTGAATCGAGCCCTTGGCGATGATGGATTCAAGCAGTTTGTGATGGAGCGGGGAGAGGCCGAGGCGTACACGCTGACGAGTGTGCAGGCCGATGAAATCCTGCGAATGCGTTTGGGGCAGCTGGTCAACTTAGAACAAGAAAAGCTTTCCAGCGAACATGCCGAGTTGCTCAAGGAAATTGCGGACTATCTGGACATCCTGGGAAGTCCCGAACGCATCAACCGCATCATCACGGACGACATGGAGGAGATGAAGCGTCGGTTTGGAAGCAAGCGACGCACGGAG
>JBCCYK010000325.1:0-5872 GCA_039189905.1 Planctomycetota bacterium | reverse complement strand
CGCCCTCACCGGTCTCCAGAGCAGATTCGGATCCCGTGCATCCTAGGATGGTCAATAAACTGAAGATTGGCACGAGGAATGGAGAATGACTGAGCGCGGTGTTTTGCATTGCAGCGTTGAGGTAATGAGCGCCCATTCGTTCTTGTGACGGGATGACTTTCGGGTGGGTGAGCATGTCAATTGCCTGTCGTTGTTGGCTGGCGTCAAAACGTGATGAGAACTCAAACCGAAACGCAATCTTGTGACTGGGTTGCTTGACTCGATTTGACCTGGTCTAGAAGAAGGTGAACTGAGCGGAAAAAAAGTGTCTGGACTACCACCCCCAAACGCCCTCGCCAACCCAGTCACCATGGCTCATCTTAGCATCGAAGAAAGCGAAGTCATCTCCCACCGCCTGCTTGAAGGTTGAAGTCAGAAAGCAATCGCCGACGAGCTCCATCGAAATCCACCCACGAAATGCCGTGAGATTCAACGCGATCGTTGTCCGGATCATCGTTTCCGCGCCTTGCGTGCTCAAAGAACTGTTCGTCAACATCGATTCGAATGTCGGGATCCAGCCAAGATCAAGCAGCGAGAGATCTTGGGGGCAGTCAGTGACGGGCTTGAGAAGAAGTGGTCGCCTGAGCAGGTCAGAGGGACTCTGAAGGAGGCTCATGGCCGGCCCTGATCCGCCCATTCTCGTTCGACAACGGAAGCGAGTTTCCATCGTACGATTGATTGGAAAACACGCTTGTGATTGGAAAACACGCTTGGCGTGCAGTGTTACCTCGCCGATCCTTAAGATAATGGCCAGCGAGGTCTTAATGAAAATACGAACGGGTTGATTGGACAGGACTTTTCGAAGACCTTACGCTACGGTGGGTGAGTCATTGGGATATCAAGCGGGTGAGGAAAGCCTCAACGAAGCCCCGCGACTGAAACACAGTTTCCAAACGCCATCCGCCGTGCTCGGCCCCTGCACGAAAACTGCGTTTCAGGTTTGAGTTCACAGTGTTGCTTGACGCCCAAGAGGAATCCGTGCCTTCTCACCAGGACGACCATCTAGACTTTCAACACAGAGGTCGGATCTTTTCTCCTGCGGGGCGTGCAGGATGTGCGACTTGACAATAATTTGGTCCGCGCTTATATCTCCGCAGAGTAAGTTGTCCCTAGCTCGTGCGGGTGCCAAATGAGTGACAAGTCTGTTTTGTTCAAGGTTGTTAGTGTCGGTGGTGTCGCGCTATTGATATTGCAAGTGCTGGTTCCTCGCGTTGTTAATGCCGACACGGGGTGCACGTATACCTGTGATATTTTGTCGTCTGATACGGTGGACTGCCCGACGGGAACGAGCGATTGGACGGGAAGCTGTCCGAATTGTTATCTTGCACCGGCAGAGCACAGCAGTGGTGTCCAATTGGATGAGTACACGGGCGCGAGTGCCGATCAGGGCGTTGATTCTTCAAGTAATGAATATACTTGTAAGGACGTGGACGTTCTGTGCTTCACTTCTCATTGGTGCGAGGCTACCAAACACGTGCGACGTGGCTGCGCAGGGGTGGTGATCGCCATCTGTGACTATGCTGACACGACTTCGTGTTATACCTGGCACGATGCCGAGCCGTATATCTACGAGATTGACGACACCAATACATGCGACTAGCTGTAAACGCTGGGCTCTTCTTGGCGTCAATCAGCTGCCACTCCGCGTTAACCTGGGCGGAAAACTGGAACGCGATTGAGGCCGATGCTGCTACGCAACTTGTAGCTCAGTTGCGCCGCAATGCCGATATCAATGTCGGCAAGATCGTGACCTGGGTCGGAGAAGGGGTGCGGATCTCGCGATTCACCCGGGACGGAAAGGAACTATCTCGCGTCGGGCCGTTCCGTTTTTGGTGCGACCTGGAATCTGGTATGCTCCAGAGCAGAGTCGAAATCGATGGTGAGAGTGACGATCCCAACGAGAATAAGAAATCCGACCGTTGGGTCGTGGCTAGCCCCGAGGGTTCGTTCTCGGTTTATCCCAATGTAGGCAATCCAAAACTGACCTCAGATCCTTATGCGGTTGGTTGGGATTCGAGCGACAGTCGACTTTATGTTGCAATTCCCCTGGCCGAAGCGTTTGGAGGGGCTGTTTACGGAAATGTCGTTGACCCTCGAGTGTTTTTCGTGGGTCAGCTGGCAACTAAGTTGGGAGCCATTCAGCTTGCTGAAACGATCGAACATCTGTCAAAGATGATGGAAAACCTGCCGCTGGAATTCGCGGAGTTGAAGGACGGTGGTTCTACGTGGTTGAGAATCGTGGATAAGATCTCGTCCGACGAGTCTCAACAATTTGTTTTCGATGTTACAAGTGGTGTCTTGCTTGAGTACAGATTGATCAAGGGCGACGTTACGGAGCAATTTTTCTCGGCTGGTTATGAAGAAATCGACGGGATCGTCATTCCCGTAAAGATGACGATCCGCAAACCGAGTCTCGAGCGTGTCATCAATGTCAAGTCCACCTTGCTGAATCAGCCGATCGACACGAGTCGGTTTACCCTCGTTGGACTTGACGTCTCTGAGGGGGATCGCGTTCGTGATCGGCAATCAGGGAAGGTCACGGTTTTTTCGAAAGAGAGGGGTTTGGTCACGTCGGCAGAGTATGAAAACATTCATGGCCGCCGACCGGTACCGGTAGTTCAACAGGCGGTGGCGTCCGATAGTTCCAGGCAGAGATTTCTGATGGCTAACCTCGGCGTCTTGGTTGTCTCGGCAATTGCTTTCGTTCTGTATCGCTTGCGACGCCGTACTGATCCAATCGATAATGGATTGGTTGATTGAGAAGGCATAGTGGAATGATGGTTCCTGCGACCAGGACGGTTCTATCAACCTACCGGACGTTAGTAGTAGCCTTGGTGCTGACGTCATCCGTTGGGTGTTCGACCCATTTCAAGTCACCCCCGGAATCGAGCCAACTCCCCTTCGATGTCACGGTTTGTACGAGGTCCGGTGTAAAGTTCCTAGCATATTCGTTGAACCCTCGGTCACTGTCATTGCTCGATGGCGAAGAGCAAGGGATGCCGATCGTAGAGCGCGAGCAAAAAGAGTTCCTGGAACCTTCGCTTACCAGGCTTTCATCAAGAATTCAACAGAGTCTGTCTGAAGAACCGCAACATCCAGTCATCTTGGCACGAGAAGACGGGATTTCTGTTCGGCTCGTCGGAAAGTACTCGAGACGAGATCAGGAGTTCGTAGCTGCGATTGCCGGGACATGGATGATATCTTCCATCCAACTGGAGACCCTGTGGGATCTCGGATTCCGCATCGTTCAAACGTTTGGTGAAAGGCCGGAGAGTCAAGTACGACTCCCCGTGATTTGGAGCTGGGCGGGATTGGTCAAGTCTGGAGACAAGGTCCAGCGATCCTTTTACTTTGATTTTGCCAGCAGTATCGATGCGACTGTTTCCGCGGTGGCGACTTCGTGTGGTTGCACGACTCAGGCTATCGAGGAACGTCGGGTCGATGGTGATCAGCGAACCTGTGTGAGTGTTACAGTGGAGCCATTCGGATCCGGGGAATTCACACAATACGCGGACGTTAGGATGGACGTGGGAGATGAGAGTTCTGTTGTCAGGCTTTTCGTGTTCGGCTACGTACCGGAAGTTCCTAGCTATTATCCTAAGTCGCTTGACTACGGCCGGGTGCGATGCGACGCCGCACCTAGAGAGCTCTCGTTTTCCTTGAACGAAGCCGTCCAGCCGACTGACACACATGGAGAAACTCCTGTGGAAGTCCAAGCGGAGATCGCTGATTTTGTTACAACGGAAACACCGATTCGCGACGAGGATCGACTGACGGTTCCTGTTACTCTTGATCCGTCGAAAGCCGGAGCGACGGGGGTCATCCGAGGGTATGTCGACTTCTTGTTGAAAGAAGATGTTGGCAAACTTCGCGTTCCCCTGACCGTGGACATTGCGTCTCCCTTTTCTGTCTCGAAAGTCGTTGAGCTTGGACGGATAAAACGTGATACAGTGACAAAGCGTTCCATCCAGCTAAAGGACTTGCCCGCCGAACGGGGACACCTCGGTTTTGATTTTGGCATCGACCCGGAAGGAGCGCTGCGGGCGTCCTATTCCGCCGATGACGGGGTAATCTCGTTGGAGATTTCCGATGACCGCGTCGGTGACAATATCGTGGATTTGCATTACTCCTGGCAGTACAAGCAGTTTGCAGGAACGTCAGTCATTTACGTTCAATATCTGGTGGACTAATCAGTTATGGGGCGGTGTCGATCAGATGACAAAATATGGGTGACGCGGCAGGAGAGCATGGCGCCTTTGAGTCAAGACGTATTACGTCAGTTGATTTGACAAAGGGCTTTGCTCTAGTCTGCGTTTTGATTGATCACGTGGAAGGCATTAACCGGGTCGCATTCCTGAGTCGGCTTACCATCCAAGGATGGATGTTCTGTGACGCCTCCGAGGTATTTGTATTTCTCTCGGGAGTTACGAACGCAATCAGTAACAGCAGGCGCCTGCAAGAACACACCATCACACAGTGTTTTCTACACACCCTGCGTAAGTCTCTTCAGGTGTATTTGTGGTATCTTCTTTGCCTTTCATTCTCCTTGTTGATCGCTTGGTCTTTTCAGGCATGGAATCCTCAGCTCGAGTCAAGGTTTCGTTTGCATTTGCCATGGCACGATCATCTTCTCGCCGGAATCCTATTTGCAAATCATCCCTACGGGTGCGCGATTTTTCCCCTGTTTGCTATGCTTTTGCCGTTCGGGATGGTAGTTAGCCTTTCACTTCAAAGATTTGGTGCGAGCCGAACATTCGTCTCGTCCCTTCTGCTGTACGTTCTCAGTCAGTTCATCACCGATCTAAGCCTACACTCAATGATCCCAGGTCGAGCGCGGTATTTTAACCCGTTTTCATGGCAATTCTTGTTTGTTCTTGGCATGGTGGCCTGGCATGGAAGAAAGCGTTTGCGACAGAGACTGGAACTGAATCAGGGGCATGGGAAAGTGATTCTCTTCGTCTCTGTCATCACGTTCACTTTCAATGCAATTGTCAATCAAACGGATTGGTTGCCAGTGTTGGGTCACGAGATTCCCAACAGCCTCCAGTCGAAAACCACGCTTGGTGTTCTGAGAATTGGCAGCGTTTTGACCTTGATGTATTTCGCGCGGTGGTTCGCTTGTTCGTGCCAGAAACGCTTCGGCCCAAGCTGGTACGGATTCTTTGTTGCGATTGGGCGTTCACCAATACAATTCTATTGCTGGAGTGTGATCTGGGCGGTTGTTTCGATGACCATCACAGGCAATATCGAATTGACCTCATTTGACATTGTTGTCTTGGATGTTTCATCAGTATCCGCCGCGTTTATGTTTGCGTTTTTTCTGCAACTGCACTTTAAACGATTGCTTGTAGCGTGATGTTATCGAATGCGGCCAAAGCCGGCAGTTGCTGGGGGCGCAGCCCCATTTTAGTTTGATTTTGCTGCCTGTCTTGCGTTCGAGATCTTCCATCGGTGAGTTCTTTTCACCGCTGAAGGATTTCAGGTTACCGAAAACGACGCTCTTTCTCTGCTGCTGGCAACACACAGCAGCCGTTCGCAAGCACCTCGTTGAAAAGCTTCCAGTCTCCCAGATCGCCGACCAAATGAAGGTCCAGCCAACTCTGATCCATAACTGGGATCAATACTGTGATGGCACAAGTCCAGTGAGTCTTCGAATCACAACGATCGGCTAAGGTGGGGCATCCCAAGCCTCGTTGGGCGTCAGGGTCGTCTGGGCCCTGTTTTCGTTATTCGCGCTTGTAAGCTCGTGAGAGCGAGCGACGACCGTGTTCGGCGACAATTAGATCTCCCCTTTAGCGACAATTAGAATTCCCTGTTACGAGTTCTTTTCGGG
>JBCCYK010000324.1:0-5913 GCA_039189905.1 Planctomycetota bacterium | reverse complement strand
TTCATTGACACTTTTGAAAGGCATTGTCATGAGCATGCAACAGATTGAGCGTCAATTCACGCGGATTGGTGCTCGAGCAAAGGTTCACCCTCCGATCGTAAGACGATGGGGAAGCAAGACGACTGCGTGAGCAGGCTGAAGCAGAAGCGACGCAAGCCAAGGCGGAAGCCGAAACGCGAGCGTACGCGGAACGTGTCAAGGCAGCCGAGGCACTGGAAGGCCACCCGGCGCTGCTGCGACTGGCCGAGCTCGAAACGCTGCGTGAACTCGCGCAGATCCTACCGGGTGATATGAAGGATCTGATGAACAAGGTGACCGAAGCCAAAAAGGCGGCTGAGGCCAACTTGATCGCACGTCGCGAAGAAACGGCGGCTATCCGTAGCCAAGCCAACACGGCAAAGCTACTGGCCGACAACCCAACGCTCATGCGACTGCGAGAGCTGGAGGTCCTTCAAACGATCGCCACCAGCGGTAACATGAGCATCGTTCTTGGTGAGAAGGGTCTCGCCGACCGCGTTGTGAACTTGCTGTAGCTGATCTGATCAGCCAAGAACCGAAACGCCCGTAGTGGAGGATTCTGCTGCGGGCGTTTCCTTCGTCGAGAGCTGAAATCCAAACGCCGGCGTCGGCCACCGGAGCACTTTCGAAGAAGCCTCATAAAGAGTCCGCGTACCTTTGCTACGTCCCTCAACGGCTTCCTCCCGTCGTGATTTCGACCAATCTGAGTCAAAGCGTATCGATTCGATCGAGTGACTTATCGCTGATGCAGCGCGATCACGGACATTGACGCTACAACCGGGGATGGGACGCTCGTCGTCAAGCAGATGTAGTAAGACTCGTTGGGAAAGTGGATTTCCGTACCACAACACTTCACAAACCGTGTTGCACCTTGATGGCGTGTTGGGCTTGAGAAAGTCTCTCAGGACGGGCTCCGCTTCCCCTGCGGATTTCTCAACAATCAACTCAAGCAGTCGTCGTCCATCTTTTGTGTCTTGCGGGAGATCGTTCAAGATCTGCTTTGCACGCGTTAAGACAGGCATCCAATTTGTTTCCGTTGTTGCTTTCGCCGCGACAAGAAAAAGGTCTGGGTCATTCGAAAATTTGGCGATATCGGCTAAACGCTTTGCAACTTCTGCTGACGTCGACGTCGCAATGGCAGCCAAATGGGCTTCTGGCAAATCATACGTTCTGAGCGTAGCAAAGTCTTGGATTTCAAGCCGCTCAGCCAGATAGCCACCGAAGTGCGAACGGCTGGCCAAGCACGTCAAACATGCCTCAACCATGTAGTCGTCATCCTTGAAACGATCTAGCTCCAGCAATGCTTGTACTTCTTGTCCGACAGCGAGCGATTCGTCATGCGTCAATGACTTGATAATCCTCGCTAACTCATAGTTGTCAAAAGTGACGTTACGTCTCTTGATCCATTCTTGAAACCTCACTGGTTTTGGCCAATCAAATGTCTCGTGCAATATCCTTCGCGCAAGCAAATCATTCTCATCCAACTCAAGTCCGCTTTTCTCTCGAACCTCCGCTGAGCCGATCTGTTGGAAGAACAACTCCTGTAAAGCGTCCCGGTAATGCTGCCCATGCTGCGTCAGAATTGAATCCAGCTTGCGTTTTCTTGTTTTCGGTGCATCGAGCTCAATTTGCTGACCAGTGCCGGTTGAATATCTGGCCCAAAGCCACGAAGCAAAGATCCCCAATGGTGATCGCATGGCGATCCGGCTGTTCAGCAGCTTTGCCACGAGAATCAAGATTTACGCCTTGAGGTGCTCTTTCCATCGTGGCACGGTTGAAATCATATTCGTTATCGAAGGCGATCCACATGAACCCTCCTGATTCAATTGGGGGAAGACCCACTTTTCGATCATCACCGAGGTGCTCCATCAGTTCCGGAACAGCACTGAAGCCAGCTTCAACCAGCTCTACAAGAACAGGGGAGTTCTCTCGTTGCGTAGCACCAAGAATCAACGTGCCCAGCTGTTCTGAGTCTTTGTAAGGCAAGAAATTGGAACCCGAGAAAAACTGCGAGTACCCAGTGTCAGGGGCGCTGACTTCAACGAGTTGCTCTACAAGCTCAAAGACAGTCTCCGACCTCCCGGGTTGAGCAAGAGATGCAGATAAAGCGATTGCGAACAAAATGAAGCGGGAGTTTGAATCGCGCATTATGCTTGTCTCTATAAATGTTGGGCATGCGCATTGTACGCGAACAAGTCGAAGATATCGTTCAGATGCATGGCTCGTCTCGTAACACCGACATTTCGGTCAGCCACTCAGTCCGGGAAAGTCAGGTAGGTTGAAGGTACGGCGTCAACGAGCCAGACGCCGTTGGCGGAGAGATAGAAGTGGTGCCCGTCATGATGCATGGTTTCGGTGGCGACTCTCACGATGATTGGCTTGCCCCGTCGCGAACCAACCTTGGTCGCGGTTTCTTCATCGGGTGAATCTCGGGAGGCCTCTTCGGTTCGAGGTTCAGTTCAACGCCGGATACCGAATGACCCTGGCTGGTACGGATTCGTCAGCCATCCTCGCTCAAGGCGAAACGCTTCTTGTCGTTCGTGGCAACCACTTCGGGCCGATGCCGAAGGACCAAGCTTAGGAACTTGCTGGTGGAGACGAACTTGTTGTTTGATTCTATGACTCCAACTGTATCGCAAAGGAGAAAACAACGGCGGCAGAGTCTCCCGTCACGGGCGTTTTGACGTGGGATACGCTTCCAGCGTGTCCTTTCTCTTTGAAAGGCAAGATGCCTGTCCCACATCGTAGCAAGCAATCACTCGTCGCTTGCTCGCGCATTGCGAATCAGATCACGAAACGTCGATCGCACAGACTTGTGCAAGAAGCGCGCGAAAGAGCTATCCAGTTCGCGAATTGCGATTAGTTCCACAACATCGGCAAAATCTCTGTGAGTTCTGCGGAGGTTGCTTGCGCCACATGCGATTTTCATCTCGATCAATCGAGAAAGACGGACCACGGACATCCCTTCGATCTCTTCAACATTGAGATCTCCCTCGGGCACTGCGATGTGGACTTCCGAACCTCTTCCTGCCTTCGCACCGGCCACCAAGAATTGGACCACAAATCCCTCTTCCGTGGTGAACTCAGCTTCGTCTGGATTCCAGGTGAAGCCATTTGCTTCCAGCAATGACCTGACTCGATCCGTGTCTACAGGTCGAATGATCAAGTCGACATCGACAGTGTTTCGCTGATAGCCATGAAGACAAACCGCGACACCACCACAAATCCCATAGGGTATCCCCGCGTTGTTGAACAATTCCGAGCATCGTTGTGCCACTGACCACAACGACTCGTTGCCCAACATCTCGTATACCTTTTCCGCAGCAGCCATCTTTCTCCTCCTGCAACAGTTTACCTCCCTTGCACGTGTTGAGCACTACATGCGGCGACAAAGCCTGGATCTTCGACGGGATCGAAGAACTCGCCGTCAGAAGCGCTGCCGATGTCAATCGAAACTTCGGGCGGCGTTCCCGTGCGCTTGGCGATCGAAGGGTGGAGACTTCCGGGTGTTGGAGTCCAGGCTTTAGCCGCTTTTTGTTGGTGAACCAAGTCGCCTAAAGGCTATACTCCAACAACCAGTAGCCCCGAGGGTCGAACTCGGCAGAACCTCGTAGGAGCAGTTATTCGCACCGCCGCTAGACCGTCTCAGCTACCAGCCCACGTGGTGTTGTTGGCGTTGTCCGGTTTGGACACAAGAGAAAGCTGCATGCTTGCTTACTCGCGGGCCTTGGGGGTGATCTTGCCGAAGAGGTGGCCGCCTTTTTCATCGTGTTGCCAAGTGCCGGCGTAGCGGCCGTTGTGAACGATGACGCGTGAAGAGAACGTTCCGAGTCCGGGGATCCAGACGTTGTCGAGCGTGATGACGGGCGTGCCTCCTGACCAGAGGATGCTCAGGTCCATGGGGAATTCGCCATCGGTGTCGCCGTACTTGATGGCCACCTTCATGCGGTACAGGTCTTTGCCGGGCAGCTTCTCGCACGAATTGATCGTGTAGGACTCCGGTTTGGGCGTGCGGTCTTCTTTGCCATCGAGTGTGAAGTTGCCCGTGAAGGTCGCTCCATTCAAATAGGTCGCCAAGCGAGCTTCGCGACTGGTTGGGGATGTGGTTCCGGGCGTGACAGCCGGTTCCGCCTCGGCGCTTGGTGGCGTGGCCGGCGATTGTGCTAACCCGGGCGAGCTTGAGGACGCCAACAGTCCGGCAAGAAGGGTGGCAAGCAAGCGAGAGGCTGAGCTCAGGGTATCTTGGTGGGACATCTGTCGTGTTGCCTTTGAATACTGAAAACCATGAATCGATCCGCACGTCGACGCAAAACAATCTCTCGTATCCGATATTGCGTTGCAAGCGTTGGGACTTTCCTGCGAATCTTGGTCGCGCTGTTATGCATGCGTGGGGTCGCTCATGCCGAGGAACTTGGCCGGTCCGCCGATGTGTCCCATACGCCCGCGTTGCGTTTGGCCGACGCCGATCACGCGGTGGTGGCTTGGTTGGATGAACAGCTGGATGCCATTCGCGAACGCTACGTTTGGTTCCACACGCACCCGGAAGTGTCCTTCAAGGAAGCGGTGACTTCCGCTCGCATCGCCGGTCATTGGCGCGACGCCGGTCTTCGCGTCACGGAGGGTGTCGGCGGCCACGGCGTGGTCGGGATTCTGGAAAATGGCGCGGGTCCGAGGTTGATGCTTCGTTGCGATACGGACGCGCTCCCCGTGACGGAGCAAACCCCGTTGCCCTTTGCGTCCAAAGCGGTCACCGAACTACCGGGCGGTGGGACCACGGGCGTGATGCACGCTTGCGGTCATGATGTCCACATGACCAATCTGGTCAGCGTGGTGGACTTTCTGTCCCGCCACAAGCAGCTTTGGCAGGGCACGTTGATGGTCATTGCTCAGCCGGCCGAAGAGCGGGGTGCCGGTGCCAAGGCCATGCTGGAAGACGGTTTGTTCGATCGCTATCCGAAACCCGATGCTGCGATCGCGCTGCACGTGTCGCATGATACCCCCGTCGGGAAACTGAAGCTCATGCCCGGCTATGCGATGGCGAATGTCGACAGTGTTGATATCACCGTCCAAGGCCGCGGTGGACACGGCAGCGCGCCGCACACGACCTCGGATCCGATCGTGCAGGCAGCCTCGCTCGTCATGGCGCTCCAGACGATCGTCAGTCGGGAAGTGAATCCGCAGGCGCCGGCGGTGATCACGGTTGGCTCCATCCACGGCGGAACCAAGCACAACATCATCGGCAATGATTGCCACCTGCAAATCACCGTGCGAAGTTATGATGAGGGGGTGCGTCAGCAGTTGTTGACGGCCATCCGCGACAAAGCTCTGGCCAACGCCAGACTCTTCAACGCACCGGAGCCCGTGATCAAGAACAGCGAAGGCACACCGAGCCTTCGCAACGATGACGATCTGGCGGCACAGGTTCGCAAGGCTTTCGTCGCCATCCTGGGCGAGGACGCGTTGATCGATGACAAGCCCTCCATGGGCGGCGAGGATTTCAGCCGTTACGGTTTGGCGGGCGTGCCCATCTTGATGTACCGCCTGGGTACCGTCCGCCAGGCTCGGTTGGATCGCTATGCCGAGATGGGAATCCCCGCGCCTTCGTTGCACAGTGCTGTTTACTACCCTGACTTTGACGAAAGCATCCGCACCGGCGTCCGCAGCATGGTGGCGGCTTCGCTGTCGGTCTTGGCCGCCCGAAATTGATCCAGGCGTCCGGTCCGCTTGGCTCTTCGGACCCACGACTCGATCGCGAAAGTCGCCGCGTTCGCCGAACGCGGGTCGCCCCCGTCCGTCAATGCACTCAAAGCGAACGGGGCTGCTGTGAGACCGGCGGGTGTTTTTGCGGGCCATCCGACTTTATCGTGGGTAAAGCTGGAGACGGGGGATTTTTTT
>JBCCYK010000323.1:0-5942 GCA_039189905.1 Planctomycetota bacterium | reverse complement strand
TCTCCTGTTTTTGTGCAACCAAGTGCTGCCACATTCGTGCCTCGTATGCTTGCTCGCTTATCACGTGTGTGCCGTCATAAGTGCCCGCGGTTGCAGGAGCTCGATGAACAAATCGAATGCGATTCGGTGAGATGTGGCGCAATGCCCTCCAATGGCGTGCGCCAATTTCCAACAGCAGACCGTGCGCGTATCGAGAATCCTCCAACTGCTGACCATGTGTCATACAGATCATCTCGCCGTGGTGATAGCAGACCGGTTTGAACCAGCATTCGATCGCGTACTCGTCTAATTCCTTGGCCGGCCAGGTTTTGTTACAGACAAGTGAGCTGGCTTCCCCGTTCAATCCAAACACGGCCGCCCGATTTTCGTCGTAGCCTCGCCACTGAACATCGCCATGGATCGCAAGTTGCATTTCGGGATCTGAACCCAGACTTGGGATCGTTCCAGCCGGAGCATCCGATGCCTCTTGAAAACGCCAATAGGCCACGGGTTCGGATGACAACACTTCGCGTTCATAGCGAGCACCCAGATCCAGCGAATCAAATCCAGGCAATCGAGACGAAACAAATCGCTTCAAAGAGGCATCCATCATGACAATGACGGCCGCTTTGTCCTCGTGAAGCTGAACCTTCATGCCTTCGCCGGCGCGAATGACTTGTTGATCCACCGCATCAGTGACCCACGATGGGACCAACACGGCGTCCCCGGCAAACACATGGATCTCGTTTTCACCGCCGCTGGCCAGCAATCCTAACGAAGCCTCGCCTTGGACCACCAGCTCGCCGATAGGCGTGTCAAAGACGATTGGATCGTGTGTCCCTTGACTGATTTCGGCCGTCATCGCGCCCGATCGAAGCCCCAATTGTCCATCTGACCGTACAAACACACTGGCTGGACCTTCGATGCGAACATCCGCCCGATCCATCTGCCCTGTCTCAATTCGCAGTTCGGCAATGCCGTCCAACAGATTCAAAACATCCCCAACACCCACTTCATCGCCCAGCAAGGGATGCTGAGGCTGGTTTGCATTCCAGACACAGGCTGTCATGCCGACCAGCGTGTAGTCGTTCTCATTCGTCGATAACTGCTGCTCAAATTCCTCGGAATCAGGGCCCAGTGCACGGATGCCGATGGCATCGTCACTCACGTCCAGCGCGGCTTGGTACGTCAGATGTGCAACGAAAGCATGCGAAACACACAGCATCACGATCGCCGCTGCAACCCAACCTGCTTTCCAACGCTTCGGCCTGGCGAATCGAGCGCCTTCACCGGACGCGGTGCGAAGACCCGTCCCGTTGGACGTCAATGCCAGTCCCTCTGAAATTGGCTCCGATCCCGGCGCGGCCCATGGAACCTCTCCCAATGCCGCCACCTGATCCAATAAGTCTGCGGCCGCACGTGCACCCTCGGGAAGCTGGACCAACGCGTCCAACTCACCCTGCTCCGCTTCGTTCAACGCGTCATCCAGGCCGCGAAGCACGAGCTCCCGTAGACGATCCCAACGCTGTTTTTCGCTGTCCATGTGTCTAGGCCGGGTTTATGTGAATCTGAGTTCGGATACCCACGTCGTCTTCGTCCATTGAGAGCTGAATACAACGTGAGAGCATGCTATGTACCCGAGCAAGTGTGCGATAAATCGAATGTCGTGAACAATCCAGTTCCTGGGCGATTTCTTTCACACTTTGGCATTCAAAGTACCGTCGTTTCACGATCGCCAAGTCATCACAGCTCAACTTCTTCATGCACCTCGATAGGGCAGCGCGACGGTCGTTCACCTGCTCTGCGACGGGAAATGCTGCTTCAGCTATCGCCTCCAATCCAACATCGGACAAAACAACCACTCTCTTCTTCGCTGCGCGACTCTTGAGGACCTCGTAGTGAGCAATGCGGGTTGCCCAAGCCGCGAAGTTGCCATCAGGATCGTACTGTTCAAACTTCCTCCAAAGCACCACGCAGGTGCGTTGGTAGACCTCGTCCGCTTCGTCACGATCACCGAACACCATGACACGGATGAACGCGAGAAGTTGGCCGGTGTGAGAAGCCAGCAGACGCACAAACTCGTCTTGCGCGTCCGTTTCTGCATTGTTTGTATTCAAATTCGATCCGAGGAACAGCGAACCGGGCAGTTGAAGGCTGCCAAGACCTCCAGGTCATTGTGATATTCCGGTCTGATAGGCCGTTGGTCGCGGTAAAAAGCCAAGGAAAATCTGATTTTTTGGCCTTCAGGCAGGGAAATCCGTGGCCGTCCGATCCCCTTTGGAAGCTGCTTTGGCGGGTGGGCGCCACTCTAGAGATAAAACGTCGTTCCTAATCATGGCTCAATTGAACTCCCGACCGACGGACGCAACGGCGTGCTGAAGCTCCATTAGGGCGAGAACACCTGCGGTAGCCATTTGGATGCTCGACGATTTTGTAAAAAAAAACACTTTTTTGCGCGATGGGTCAGGTCGAGGTCAGGAGGTCTATCGCGTTGGCAGTTCCGGCGGTCGTTCAGGCCAGAAATTAGGGTGCCGGAACCCCACTTGGTTTTACATTGTGTTATTTCAGGAGAACTGGATGAAAAAGTCGAATCGGACCACGGGTTTCACGTTGGTGGAATTGCTGGTGGTCATTGCAATCATTGGTGTGTTGGTGGGCCTTTTGTTGCCGGCCGTTCAAGCTGCCCGTGAGGCAGCGCGTCGGATGAGTTGCAGCAATAACTTCAAGCAACTGGGGCTGGCGATGCACAACTATCACAGTGCGTTCAACCAATTGCCGGTTCAAGGCTCAGGCACGTTTCGCCCCAACACCAACGCAGGTTCGGGCCCAAATAACTTCCCGGGACACAATCAGCGAGCTTTGTCCTTTCTTGTAGGCATGACCCCGTTTTTCGAGCAGCAAGCGCTGTGGGATGTGATCAGTACGCCGACTGACAAGGATGGCGACGCCGCAACAACGGGTGACACCTGGCAGGCGATGGGGCCGGGGACTTGGGTCCGAGAGTTTGCACCTTGGGCGACCGATATCCCCACGCTTCGCTGCCCGAGCGATCCTGGCATTGGCCTACCTGCACTGGGCAGGACGAATTACGGAGCAAACATCGGCGACGCCATCCGTTGGACCGAATGGGGTGCTTGGCGACTCAACGGTGGTTCCTGGAATCAAAACCACTGGGTCAATTCGGGTGCTCGGGTCAGCTGTCGCGGCTTCTTTGTGCAACGCCTGGACATGAAGTTCCGCGATATCCTTGACGGTCTCTCCAATACCATCGCCATGGGTGAGTTAGTAACCGATCTGGGTGACCGGGACGCACGAACACATATCAATCGCAACAACGGATGGTTTCCCAACGGGGTGCGGGGCCGGGCCGACGTCTGTGACGACGACCTCGATCCGGCTCGACCCAGGTTCTGGCTCCAAGCGGGTGTGACGCTCGAGAATGGGGCCACCCGTCGACGCGGATTCCGCTGGGCGAACAGCAACATGGCGTTCACGAACATCACCACCATGCGTGGGCCGAACACGCCACTTTGTTTCGGCGGCGGCTGGGGTTCGACGGGTCAAACCGAAATCGGGAGTCGGCATCAAGGCGGTGCCCACGTCTGCATGGGCGATGGAGCGGTGAAATTCATCACCGATTCGATCGATGCCGGCAACTCAGGCAATTCGTCAGTATTCGACGGCAATGCGGACTTTCCGGCAGGGAGCCAAAGCCCCTACGGTCTTTTGGGTGCGTTAGGAAGCCGTGCCAACGGTGAAATCATCGACACCGAATTCTGAGTTAACCCGTCACTTTTCACGACAACATCACGTATTGGTTCATTTCATGCACAGCACTAGTTTGAGAATCCTGTCCCTCGTGGCACTTTTCCTTGTGGCCGGTTGTGGCTCGCGCGAAGCCACCGTCATCGAGGGAGAGACCGTCATGACCGATGAGGAGATTGCGGAAGAGGAAGCCGGCGTCGGCGACATGTCGGAAGCCGACGATTACTGATGTCGCTCTGGGAGCGTCGTCCATCAAACCGATTTTCAATCCTTGCTGCTTCCGCAGCGAGGATTTTTTTTGGCAAGAAAGCTCCGTTCCCGGTCCGACCGACATCGCATCGCGGCTGGCAACGTGACGCAGCCGTTTTTCGGTCCGAAACACTCACGTTCGCTGACGTCTGCAACTGCCAACCGGAGCAATGGAGATTTATTTGGCCCTGGTTGAGAAAACGGCAGAACGCTTAACACTCCTGCGGCGAGTCCGCACGAACCCAAAGCGCCCCATTATAGGAGGTGATCTCTGAAAACTCGCCTCAGCCGCGAAACGCCGTGCTCCTGCTAGCGTACACGTTGGGATCGGAAAAACAGCCTCGGAATTCACGAGGGACTCAGGAGAGTCACACGCCGTAAAACCAGTCCCAACCCGCCGCTCTTATCTGGATTTCTTGACACGCCGAATGGGACTTTGCCCGTCTGTCTCATGGCGGTTTAAGGCCGGGCAGGCAGTTTCATGCTTCGGGTTCTCGGGTGCTATTTTGGTCACGACGGGTGCCCAGACGGAGTTCTTTAGAAGTCACTTGTTCTCGCCCGTGCACGTGAACGCCATGAACAGGTCTTCCGGAGCGACCAAAACACCGACGCCGGCCTGGCGAATTGCCTATCTTTTCCAGACTCAGGTCATTTGGACTGAGCGCGTACCTCGCGGAGTATTGAATCGCCAATCCTGAGACGAAGCCGATCGAGTACCTTCCGCGCGAGGGCAACATCTATCGCGAAGGCTCAAACGCCGGTTTGTTCCCGGGCATCTCACCTAAGGGTGAAGAACCGCCTTTCAGGGGGTGCTACCTGGATCCAATAGAGCTGGGGGGTTTCGATCTACTACGGGTTTAATGACAGCCGCTTGCTGCCCATTATCGGAAATCTGAGCGCTTTTCCCGTCACAAATCGGGAACGATTCGGGTACTCTTACGGTCGGGGCGCGGAACCGGCCTGACAGTCTTCTCGTCTGGGTGGTTCAAGCCCCTTTTTCTTGTATTGACTTATCTCAGGAGATTTAGATGAACAAGTCGAAACGGACCAGCGGTTTCACCCTGGTGGAGTTGCTGGTGGTCATTGCGATCATTGGCGTGTTGGTGGGCCTCCTACTGCCCGCAGTGCAAGCGGCCCGCGAGGCGGCTCGTCGGATGAGTTGTAGCAATAATTTCAAGCAGCTCGGACTGGCGATGCACAACTATCACGCTGCGTATAACGCGCTTCCGATCGCGGGCTCCGGTCAGGCACCGAACCAGCCGCGCCAGATTTGGCAAAACCGCAACGAGGCATCCAATCACCGTCTCAGCATTTTGGTGGGGATGCTTCCGTTTGTAGAACAACAAGCGCTCTGGGAGCAGATCTCAAACCCGTTGGATGCCGACAGGCTCTATCCGCCCATGGGACCCACGCCGCACCGACGGCAGTACACGCCATGGGCAACCGAAGTCCCAACCTTCCGCTGCCCCAGCGATCCGGGCACCGGTTTGCCTGCTCTTGGGCGTACCAACTATGTTGCTTCCCACGGCGATAGTATCTTCCGCATGCGTGACGGTTCGCTTTGCGTCCGCACCAATTGCAACGGTTCCCCGACGCTCCCCTACCCGCGCATCACGGGGTGGTCCAACCAGACTCGTGCGGCTCAACGAGGTTTCTTCGTGGCACACCAGCAACAGCGGTTCCGCGACGTGCTTGACGGTCTCTCCAACACGATCGCGATGGGGGAGATCGCCACCGACTTGGGTGATCGCGACATTCGGACCCAGTTCACCAATGCGGGGGACAGTGCCAACAACAGTGAGCCTAATCTGGTGCGAAACCCAAGTTTCTGTACCGACTTGGGCATCATTGATCCAGAGAGGCCTCAATTTTGGGCTGCGGGGACCAACTTCCGAGGCGCCGTGGAGGGTCGAGGCTATCGCTGGGCAGACTACGCATCGGTCTTTGGC
>JBCCYK010000322.1:0-5955 GCA_039189905.1 Planctomycetota bacterium | reverse complement strand
GTCGTTGACGGCCTTGCAGAACGTACGCATGGCACTGGAACTTCAGCCAGGCAAGATGACGCGAAACCAGCAAAACGAACGCTGCGAAGAGATGCTGAAAGCGGTGGGGCTCGGGGAACGGGTTCACTACAAACCCAGTGGACTCAGTGGTGGCCAGAAGCAGCGGGTTGCCGTCGCGCGAGGCTTGGTCCACCAGCCTGAAATTCTGCTCGCCGATGAGCCGACGGCCGCCTTGGACGAAGAATCGGGCCGTCAAGTCGTGACGCTGTTTCAACGCGAGGCGCGTGAGAGAGGCGTGGCAATTGTCATCGTGACCCACGACAATCGGATTCTGGATGTCGCCGATCGCATCGTGAAGATGGACTTCGGGCGGATCGCCCGCGACACCAATCTCAATGAGGCAGCAACGCTTGGCAAGATGCTTCACCAGTGCAGCCTGTTCAATACGATCGCCATGAGCACGCTCACCGCGATCTCACGGAACATGACGCGCGAGCGACATCCGCGTGGGAGTCGTATCGTGAATTTTGGCGACCCAGGAGATGCCTTTTACTTGATTCGCTCTGGCGAGGTGGCGGTGCGGCGTCCCGACAAACCCGATGCCAACGTGCCCGAGTCTGCCTTTAAAGAAGTGGCCCGCCTGGCTGAAGGCGACTTCTTCGGCGAAGCTGCGTTGATAACTGGGGAGCCACGCAACGCCAACGTGGAAGCGGTGGAAGAGACGGTCACCTACAGCTTGGATGCCAAGACCTTCAAAGAGGTCATGGCCAGTCGAAAATCCATTGACGAGGAAGTTCGCAGCACCCTCTTTGCTGAGTAAAGAACCAACGAACACGTCGCCATGTTCCGATCGTCGCCGCAGATCGCCGAGATGCGGTACCGCGAATTGGGATTCACTCAGGGCAAGCCAACAAATCGAAGCCCTCGCGCAGCTGAAACCACCAACTAGCGCACGAGTTGTCTTTACCCTCCCACGACTTGCGGTGGGAGGGTCGGCCCGCACAAGCGAGGCTGGGGAGGGCCATCCGCGCAACAACGATGCCTGTCCGTCGGCGGCGAACACACAATCCGCCGGATCGCGTGAAAGGCTCACTCTCGACTCTCCGTAGCTCCCTAGAGAAAAGACGCGACCCCACGGCATCGCCTCCTTTTTTTCCCAACAGTCACTCAAGTCACGCCGCCTCCACTCGAATCCAGCTTCGCGGTTCAGAAACCAATCAAAGGACGGCAAGAACGCCGCAAGATCAACCCAGCTTGTCCCTTCCCGTGAAATCGGAACGCTTTCTTCCGACCAATCGTTAGCCCTGGAATCTTCGTCCGTTCAGCCTTAACGAACGGATTCTCATACGCCGATATGCAAGCTTGTCCAAGAGCAAGTGGACTTCGCCATCCACAACTGCCCCGCTGATCTGCCCTCCCGCCCCAGACACCCCCCCGGAGCCTGGCTGAATGACGAGCTGCTGCGACCAGTCCCTCGATCTAAAGGCCCTTCGTGGCACAGTTGAAACGAAACTCTGTCAGCTTGGTCACCTCGAGCCCGAACAGTTCCCAATCACGCAGCGGGACGTGGTTCGTCGGGGCGAAACATGTGGCCTGTACTTTTGCCTTCACGGTCCGCGAAGCGTCAAGCTTACCGCAATTGCGGATTTCAAAACACGCAGCACGGTCTTCTATGGCAGCGATGGTCTGCGTGCCGAGGTCCTTCCCTGGGATCGAGGCTGAGAAATGCCCAAAACTCCCTTCTTTTCCATCCCAAACGGCACTTTGACGGTTGTGATGATCCAAGTCCGCCCGCTATGCTACCGCCCCACCTGAGAGCGGGCGGTTGCTGCCGCTTGGCTGCCCAGGCGAGCTAGATTTTGGAGACACCCATGCGTCCAGATAGGAAAGGTTGATCAGAGCGGCAATGGTTAAGTTACTCGTACGGGATCGGGAGACGATTCAAGAGGCAGTTCGGCGATTCCGAAAGTTGGTGGAGCGGAGTGGTATCAAAAAAGAGATGCGACGTCGCGAGTTCTACGAGAAGCCAAGCGAAACCAAACGCCGTGCACGCCTACGAGCCGAACGCCGCAACCGCCGCAACCGCATGCTCTCCCGCTGAGAACCGGTTCACCGTGGACGCGAATCTCGCGTTCCGGGTAGCGAAACTCGCCTAGGGTTTCGGCAAGCTCCCGACGCGGCGCCAAGAGGTTGGAGCCCAGGCTTCAGCCGCCAGCAGACTCACGCGGATCGCCAAACGCAAACCGCCAGCGTTTGCCAATGGCAATGCAACCCTCCCCAGGTCCCTACCTTTTCGCCTGTAACCTTCAGCCTTTCACCTCTCCTCGGGCGATTAGCTCAGTTGGCTAGAGCGTCTCGTTTACACCGAGAATGTCGGGGGTTCGAGTCCCTCATCGCCCATTGATGCCCCTTGCAGAGAACTGCAACCAGCGGCACCAAGTTGCAAAACGCCCGGTTTTTCCGGGCTTTTTTTGTGCCCTTGCTGATCGGCTCCATTTTCTGCCGCCGCCTGCTGCTTCGGGTTTTGCTTCGCCTGTGCTTCGGATTCTGCTTCGCTTTTTGGACCCGAACTCCCTGGCAATGCCTCCGGCATCGGCCCCGTCGGCGTCACCGCCGCAGCCTCGAAGCTCTCCTTGCGAGCCATCGCGTAATGCTTCATCGCGACGGGAACGCTGTTGCCCAGCCAACTGGCGACGTCCTTGGCCGGATAGATCGCCAGCAATTCCGTTTCCCGGCTGGCCCGCAGATTTTGAAACATCCGCGGCCACGTCTGATGACCAGCTCGCCCGATGATCTTTTCCATCGTTGTCCGCAGGTTGGACGATTTACCGACCGAAGGAATGACCGTTTTGTCGCCGGGCTGGGCCAAAGCGTATAGGTCTTCGAGATAGGGACGAAGTTCCGGGAACAACGGGCACACCCGACGACCACCGCTTCGATGGTGTTCGGTCTTCGGTGCGTTGATCGTCATTCGACCGGCGGCGAAGTCGATGTCGCCCCAAGTCAGCGATGCGAGTTCGCTGGGAAGTCGCAGGCCACCGTAGCGAGCCAGAGCAATGATGCCACGCCAACGGGCATCAGGAGCCGCCTTGATGCAATCTTCAATGACTTCGCGTTCAACGAAGTGTTGCCGTTTCTCGTTGGCGTGAACGGTGCTGGGTAAATCTTTGAATGGGTTCTCTTCGATCAACCCTTCCACGACCGCCGCATCAAAGAACTGCTTGGCTTTGCCGGTGCGTCGGCGAACCGTGTTGTCAGCGATCGATTTGCGTTTGCTGTCGCGGCTGTTGCTCTTGGTCGCCAACCACACTCTCCACTTGGCGGCGTCTGCTTTGGTGATCGTTTCGAGTTTGCAATCGACACCGAAGTAGTCAACAAGGTTCTTTCGTGCTTTACGAAAGGTTGTGATGGTGGCTGGCTTCACATCTGCACGAGCCGTGATGTAATAGTCGATGAACTCGCCGAGCCGCATTCGCTTGGCTCGTGCTTCAACCAGTCCGAGAGCGGCCAAACGATCGCGAAGCTTGCCTTCGAGCGATCGCACCCAAGCGGCTGTACTGGAGTCGATCGAGTCGCCGGAGATTTTGGCGGCGAGCAACATTTCAACTCGGCGGCAAACTTCTTCGGCGTTTTTCTTGGTGACTTGCCCGAGTCGAAGAGTCTGCCGTTTGCCGTCGGTGTCAACGAACTGGATCCAACGATGTTTGTTGGGACGATTGATGATCGATGCCATGATAAGATTCCTGAAAGAAGATGATTTGAATTGTAAGGATGTGAGAGAAGATGCAAGGGAAAAGTTGCAATCACGGAGGCTTTAATAGACGGCGTCGAACCTTCAATAGTCGAAGCGTTTGTTTTCTTCGTCGGTCGGCGTTGGGATCGCATCGCGAACAATGCCAAGCGTCGTCGAGTGTCTGTGAGTCGCAGTAGCGACCGCATGAGCAAAGGGGAACGTCGTCGAAGTCGATTTCCTCAAGGTCGTCGAGCATCGCAGCGGCTTCGACGATGATGAACCCGTCGTTGCTCACTTCTTCTTCGGATGACGATACGGACTCCGGTTCGGCGGCGGTTGTTGCTTCGGTCGGTGTCTGATTTGCAAACTTCAACAACAACCCAGGGTCGGTAGGGACGGTATCTGGGGAGGGTCGGTAGGTATTGTCAGTGGTCATTGGGAGTCTCCGTTTCCACTGGCAAATCGGCGACTAGGTAGCCGTAACGCTGAGCGATCGCGGCGACTTCGGCGGCGGTCATTCGATAGACTCGCTTGCCATTGGAACGAGTGGATCGGAAGCCGTAACGACGAAGCACGGCCGAAACTCGGCGAGCGTTCCAGTTCTCCTCGAAGGCGTCGGGATCGATGTCTTTAGCCGCTTCCAAGACATCGCCGGGTGTGACTCGTGGGGTGGAGCCAACGAGTTCGTAAAGAGCGGTCAACAACGACGGGTCGGCTTCGGGCGTTGCGTCTTCGGCGTCGAATTCAAGTTGCCGGGCGGCGTGTTCGACGATGAAGCCAACCATCTTGGAATCGTTCGACAACGAGGCGATGCGAAACAACGGTTCCCAGCGTTCGGCGTCACGGTTGGCGAGTGTTGAAACGGGTGGGGTTGTTTCGGACAGCCTGGCTGCGTTTTCCAGCATCCAGCAATGGAGCAGATCGCGGATTCGTTGTTCTTCTTGGGGTGAATCGTCTAGCGATCGACCGGCCCGCGGACTCCCTGCCGCTGCCCGCGATAGCCGCACACTGATGCAACGAGACGACAGAGCAGGCGGCAAGCCGCGAATGCAGGCGAGCAGCTTGGGGGAATAGACGTCGAACGATACCGATCGGAATGAATCGCCGAACGGTTCCAAGCGGTTCGCTCGCCCGCCGCGTCGATAACCAGAAAGAAGGATTGATGTGATCTCGGCAACTTCTGGCGAGCGATCGTCTTTCAGGCGTTCGGCTTCGTCGAGTAGCAGCGTTCCGCCGCGAGCGTGCAGGCTACGAAAAACGTTGGCGGCCGTCGTATTCGAGGAGAACATCGGGCGAAAGACAAGTCGCCCGATCAGATCCATCGTGCGTGTCTTGCCGCTGCCTGCTGGTCCGGCCAGGTACAAGTACGGCACTGCCGGAAAGATCGGGTAACAGTAAGAGAGCATCACCCAGAGCGACAGCGTCAATCCGTAGCCGATGGAGCCGCCGTCGCCATCGGCTGGAAGTTCGACGTACCGGTCGATTTGCTCCATGACCGCGACAATCGCGTCGTCTGTCGTTGGCTTGGCGTTGCCGACAAGCCAACTTTCCCGCGAAGCCCGCGACCAACGATTCAGTTCCGTGACGTCCGCGATCGTTGGCGGTGCCGGCATCGGATGAACGTGCAGTGAACGATCGCCGACGATGACCGAGAGTTCCAATTCGCTGGCCGTGCGTTTGCCATCCGACTTGGCGTACAGCGTCCAGATTCCGTCTGGTCCACTACGTGTCTGGAGCAACCGAGGAATCACGACAGCCGCGTAGTTCGGACGAACGATGATTTCCGGTCGCGTCAGCTCGATCGCGTCGAGTTCTTCGCCTTGAACTTGATCGGTCGCCGATCGATTCGCTTCCTCGCGTTGCTGCGTTCGTTCCAGGTCTTGCCGCAGCTTTAGCAACTGCGATTCAATCTCTGTCGGAGTGAATCGCGGTAGCTTCGCGTGAACGGCTCGACCGAACCGGCAACGGTGGTCGGCTCGGTTCAAGTCGATCTTGTCGCGATGCAATTCGTCATCGCCCAGCATCGCGACGACAGTCACACTGTCGCCGCGTACGGTTTGCTCAATGGAAAGCGTCAGAGCAGGAGCCGAAGCCGGGGCTTCCGCATCCTGATTCACCGTTGACGCTGGGTGTCCGGCGAATGGTGGAACGCCGTCAGCAACGAAGGGAGCATCATCGGTGAATCAGGATGCGGAAGCCCCGGCTTCGGCTCCTGCTCTGAC
>JBCCYK010000321.1:0-5971 GCA_039189905.1 Planctomycetota bacterium | reverse complement strand
TTGACCGGATCTCCTCCGCCTTCATAGATACCTGAATCAAAGTCGGTACCAAACTCTCCGAACTCAAGTGGAACTTGGAGGCCGGCACGCCGGCCAGCTTCGATGTGCTGACCAACGAGATTCGTGGCTTGGCCCTCAACATGCAATTGGAGAAACGCCCGATTTAGCGGCTGGGCCGCACGTGCCTCTCGCCGCGACTTTCGCGGCGGGGTTGCACCGCGGTGTCTCGCTTGGGGATGCCGACAGTCAAACCAAACGGCGGCCTCGCTTGGCCGCCCTCTCACACCAAAAAACTTCCATCAGCAGGCGGCTCACGCCAACTGCAGAACGCAACGAGCTAATCGTTAGGAGCTTAACGCTATGAGTATCGGCGAAACCAGCAACTACGACCGCATCAACGACTACGCTTCGGTTCGAATTTCCTTGGCGCGTCCCCAGGACATCCGCAGCTGGTCCTTCGGGGAAGTCAAGAAGCCAGAGACGATCAACTACCGGACCTATCGCCCCGAAAAAGACGGGCTGTTCTGCGAACGCCTCTTCGGGCCCGAGAAGGATTGGGAGTGTGCCTGCGGCAAGTACCGCGGCATGAAGTACAAGGGCATGATCTGTGACCGCTGTGGCGTGAAGGTGACTCACAGCCGCGTGCGACGCAAACGCATGGGCCACATCGAATTGGCCGCCCCGATCGTTCACATTTGGTTCTTCAAGGCGATGCCCTCGCGTCTCGGCAACTTGCTGGCGATGAAGACCAGCTCGCTTGAGAAGGTGATCTACTTCCAAGACTACGTCGTGATTGATCCAGGGACGACGGAACTGGAACCGCAACAGCTGCTGACGGAAGAAGAGTATCGTGCGGCTCGGCAACAGTATGGGCCCGGCTCGTTCGAGGCCGACATGGGCGCAGAAGCGGTGCGCAAGCTTTTGGGCAAGCTGGACCTGGTTCAGCTGTCGGACAAGCTGCGCACGGACTTGGAGGAGACGGGCAGCAAGCAAAAGAAAAAGGACCTGATCAATCGCTTGAAGATTGTCGAGTCGATTCGTGACAGCGACAACAAGCCTGAATGGATGGTGTTGGATGTCATTCCAGTCATCCCTCCGGATCTTCGTCCGCTCGTGCTCCTGGATAGTGGGAACTTTGCCACCAGCGATTTGAACGATCTTTATCGCCGCATCATCAACCGCAATAACCGTCTGCGAAAGCTGGTCGATCTCAACGCACCTGAGGTCATCATTCGCAATGAGAAACGGATGTTGCAGCAGTCGGTCGACGCACTCTTTGACAACAACCGTTGCAAGCGACCAGTACTGGGTAGCAGCAATCGGCCCCTGAAATCCTTGACCGACATGATCAAGGGAAAACAAGGTCGTTTCCGAGAGAACCTCCTCGGCAAGCGTGTCGATTACTCGGCGCGGAGCGTCATCGTGGTTGGTCCGCGGCTGAAGCTGCATCAATGCGGGCTCCCCAAGAAGATCGCATTGGAACTCTATCAGCCCTTCATCATCCGTCGTCTGAAAGAGCTCGGCCACGCGGACACGATCAAATCCGCCAAGAAAATGCTGGAGCGAAAGGACGAAGAGGTTTGGGACATCCTGGAGCAGGTGATCACCAACCATCCCGTCCTCTTGAATCGCGCCCCAACGCTGCACCGCATGGGGATCCAAGCCTTTGAACCCATTCTGGTGGAAGGCAACGCGATTAACTTGCACCCCTTGGTCTGCAAAGGATTCAACGCTGACTTTGATGGGGACCAGATGGCGGTCCACCTGCCGCTTTCCATTGAAGCTCAGGTGGAAGCCCACACGTTGATGATGTCGACGAACAATGTGTTCGCGCCATCAAACGGCAAGCCGATCATGAGTCCGTCGCAAGACATCGTCATGGGATGCTACTACATGACCGTCGACCTGCCCGATCGCAAGGGCGAAGGGATGGTGTTCAGTGGCTACAGCGAGGTGGATGTTGCCTTGGCCCAGGGCATTGTGGAAACACACTCGCGCATCAAGATGCGTTTGCCACGTCACCAGAAGCTGAAGGTCGATGAGGGTGACGCCACGTATGGGGAGATCATTGAAACGACTCCGGGTCGTGTCCGCTTCAACGAAATGCTCCCCGAGGGAATGGATTTCTACAACCGCGCGATGCGTAGTGGCGACTTGGCTCGCGTTATCAGTGACTGTTACCAGCGTCTTGGACGTCGCGCGACGATCCACCTGCTGGATGACATGATGCAATTGGGCTTCCGCGAGTCAACGCGTTCCGGATTGTCCTTTGCGACGGACGATCTGGTGACGCCGGACACGAAGACCAAGTTCATCAAGGAAGCTGAGAAGGAGGTCATGAAGCACAAGAAGGCTTATGATCGCGGCTTGATGACGGGGAAGGAGCGATACAACAAGGTTTTGGATGCTTGGACTCACGCGAGAGAAGACATCACCAAAGACATGATGTCGGCCATGGAGAACGACATCCGTGAGGGCGGCTGGTACATCAACCCGGTGTTCTTGATGTCGCACTCCGGTGCACGGGGTGGTATCGAGCAGATCCGCCAACTCGCAGGCATGCGTGGTCTCATGGCGAAGCCGACCGGTGAGATCATCGAAACGCCCATCAAAGCCAACTTCCGAGAAGGCTTGTCGGTGTTGGAGTACTTCTCGTCGACGCACGGGGCTCGAAAAGGTCTTGCCGACACCGCACTGAAGACGGCGGACAGTGGTTACCTGACCCGTAAGCTTGCTGACGTCGCTCAGAACGTCGTTGTGACCATGCACGACTGCGGGACAACACAGGGCATCACCAAGGGCGTCGTCTATCGCGGTGAGAAGGTGGAGGTCTCGCTCGCGGACTCGATCAACGGGCGTGTCAGTCTGAAGTCCATCGTCAATCCGGTCACGGACGAAGTGATCGTGGAAGAGAATCAGATGATCACCCCGGAGATTGCTCGCAAAGTGGAGCAGATGGGCCTGGAGAAGATTCAAGTCCGAAGCCCGATGTGTTGCGAAGCACCGTTGGGAACCTGCCGGCTCTGCTACGGCATGGACATGTCGACGGGTGCCTTGGTCGAGGAAGGGATGGCCGTCGGCATCATCGCGGCACAATCGATCGGCGAACCCGGCACCCAACTGACGATGCGTACGTTCCACATCGGTGGTTCGGTTAGCAAGCAAGTTGAGGAATCGGACATCAAGACGGGCCGGGGCGGGATCGTTCGTCTCACACGCGTGAAAGCCGTCGCGAACGCCGAAGGCCGTGATGTGGTTCTGAACCGGAACGGTCAGATCATGCTGGTGGACGATCGAGGCCGCGAGATCGAGTCCTTTGACGTCCCGACCGGGTCGACCTTGATGGTCAAAGAGGGTGACACCGTTGATCCGGGTGCCGTTCTTTGTGAATGGAACCCGTACGCCATCCCCATTCTCTCGGAGGTCACCGGCAAGATTCGTTTTGAGGACGTTGTGGAAGGTGAGACCGTCAAGCAAGAACGGGAAGCGAGCGGCAACATTCGTCTGATCATCATCGATCACAAAGGTGATTTACACCCGCAGTTGGTGATCGAGGGCGAGGACGGCAGGGCACTTCACGCCCAGTATCTGCCCGAGCGTGCCACGATTTCCGTGAAGGAAGGCGATCCCGTCAGTCCCGGCACCGTGCTGGCGGAAATGCCGCGTGAGACTGGCGGTGTTTCCGACATCACCGGGGGCCTGACGCGGGTGACGGAGATCTTTGAAGCACGCAAGCCAAAGGATCCTGCCGTCATCGCGGAAGTCGACGGCGAAGTTGAGATCTTGACCGAACGCAAACGCGGCAAGCGATCCATCATCGTTCGAAGCGAATCAGGCATCGAACGCGAACACCTGGTGCCTCACGGGAAGCACTTCCTGGTGCACACTGGCGATATCGTGAAGGCGGGTCAGGCTTTGGTGGACGGTCCGTTGGTCCCGCATGACATTCTCCGCGTGAGCGGCGAGGAAGCGGTCCAGCAATATCTCTTGCACGAGATCCAGCAGGTCTACCGTCTCCAACGGGTCGAAATCAACGACAAGCACTGTGAGATCATCATCGCGCGAATGCTTCGCAAGGTGAAGATTGAGTCTGCAGGTGACACCAGCCTGTTGCCGGGCAGCGTGATGGATCGCTTCCATTTCCGTCAGGCGAATCAAGAGCTTCAAAGCAGCATCAAGGTGTCCAACCCAGGCGATACGGACTTCACGGAAGGCGCCCTCATCCCACGCGAAGCGTTTGATCAAACGAATGCCGAAGTGGAAGCACTGGGAGGCACAGCCGCCAAGGGCAAACGCCCGAAGAACGCGACGGCCAGCACTCAGTTGTTGGGCATCACCAAGGCTGCCGTTCAGTCAAACAGTTTCATCAGTGCGGCGTCGTTCCAGGAGACGACCAAGGTGTTGACCGAAGCGGCGCTCGCCGGCAAGGTCGATAAGCTGGTCGGATTGAAGGAGAATGTGATTCTGGGGCACTTGATTCCAGCGGGCACAGGTTTCCGCATTTTCCAAGACAGCGAGGTGAAATATCGTCGCGAAGCCATGGAAGAACAGGCAGCTGCCGGTGTGTCCCTGGAAGAGTCATTCCCGCTGTTGGGTGGCGAAGAATCTTCAAGCGATGTGGATGCGGCAACCAGCGCGGAGTAGCGTGACGTTCGGATTTCGTGGGGCGACCATGAGTCGCCCCGTTTTCGGGATCTTCGCGCTGTTCGGGCGCGCTGGTCTGCTCGTGATGATCTTCATCGGGGCGCTTGGGTGCGGCCGTTTGCCTGGCGATGAGCGCGTCGCGCGTGATCTGGCTCGCGAAGCCGCGATCGCACTGCGCAACGGCGATTCGGGCGCTGCCCGTGGGGCGGCTGATCAGATGCGATCATTGGCGGACGAGGTCCCATCGATTGCCATGACGGTTGCGGACGTTTATTTGCGGACGGGCGAGATCGAATTGGCGGTGGAGTTCTTTGATCGCGTTTATGACGCACAGGAGTCTCAGCGACCCTACCTTTGGCGACGCGGCATTGCGTTGGCATTTGCGGAGCGCTGGGAAGACGCGGCCAAGCAGTTTGAGATTCATCGAAATGTGAATCCGCATGATGTTGAGAACGCCACCTGGCACTTCTTCTGCGTGGCCAAGTCTCGCGGGTTTGATGCGGCGGTGGAACTGCTCCTTCCCGCGCCCGGCGACGAGCGACCGCCTTTGGAAGAAGTGCTCCAGATGTATCGGACGGGCGACATCGATCCCGTCGAAAGCGCGATCGAGTCCTTAGCCGCGGACTCAGTATCACGCCGGTCCGCTGAATTCTATGGCTACCTGTACGTCGCCATGTATTGCGACGCCAAAGGTCAACCCGATCGCGCACGAGATGCGATCCAGCGTTCCGTCGCCCATGCGGGTCGCGGCTACATGGGGGACGTTGCCCGAGTCTATGCCAAGCGATTGGCAGACTGAGCGAGTCGGACGACGACGAAACTCAACTCCGTTTTCGTTGCCACTGTGTCGCGCCGATTTTCTCACCGGTGAAGCGATCCTTGCAGTCACGAAGCATTTCAGCACTTCCTAAAAGGAACAGCCCGTTGGGGCGAAGTGCGTCAGCGAGTCGAGAGACGATCTGCGCGCGAGTTGCGCCGTCAAAGTAAATCAAGACGTTGCGGCAAAGCAGCACGTCGATTGAATTCGGCTTCAGGAGTGCCGAATGGGTTTCGGTTAGGCTTTCGACACTGAATCGAACTTGGCTCCGCACCTCGGACGTAAGTTGCCAACTTGGACCAGAGGTGGGCGAGCCCGAAATGGAACGAAAGAACCGATCACGCTGTTGATCCCTGATCCCGCGTCTCAACTCGTGTTGCAGCGGGTGGCCCGAGCCGCGGTCGCGGCTGCCACCTTGTCGGCCTCCACCGCAGCCGAGCGCCTCCCCGCAGCCACGAGGAGTGCCGCGCACGAGCGCGCCGAGCAGGCTGCGGACGACGCCCGCGAGGC
>JBCCYK010000320.1:0-5972 GCA_039189905.1 Planctomycetota bacterium | reverse complement strand
TGGTTGCCCATGATGTTGCGGTACACGCCCGGTTCCAGCTCCGCCGCCTCCACCTGATAGCTTTCACCGAATTCTTCCGTCGTTTCGCCATAGGCCCAGCCGGCGCGGAGGGCAGCGACATTGGCGGCCGCCACATCGGGCTTCTTACCGAATTTGTCTTCGATGAACCGAAGCGTTGGGTCGAGGGAGCGACCAAAAAGCCAATAGACCAGTCCCATCGCAAAGAAGTTCTTGCAACGGTCCGCGAACTTGGTGCTCAGTCCGAACTCCTTCACAGCCTCGCGGGTCAGCTTGGTCATCGGCACCTTCACGATGCGGTAAGACTCCGTGATGACGTCTGCGTCCAGCGGGTTGCTCTCAACTTTTGCTAGCTTGAACTCCTTTTCGTCAAACCCGTCTTCATTGGCAATCAGAATGCCGCCTTTGCGAAGATCGCCAATGTTGGTCACCATCGCGGCTGGATTCATGACCACCAGCGCGTCCAAGGTGTCTCCCGGCGTGAAGATCTCTTCGCTGGCAAATTGCAGTTGAAAACCCGAGACGCCTGCGCGCGTCCCGCGGGGCGCACGAATCTCGGCTGGGAAGTCGGGGAACGTGGCCACGTCGTTGCCTGCCAACGCGGACGTGTTGGTGAGTTGTGTGCCCAGCAGCTGCATGCCGTCACCGGAATCGCCCGCCATGCGCACGGTGATGCCGGAAACGGTCTGAGTGTTCTTCGAAGTGATGTCGGTGCTCATCAGGAAACCCCACTCACAGCGGGGTGCAGGGAGAAGTTCCGAAACGGGGGACTGTAGGGGTGGTATCGATCGTGTCGAACGCCAATCTTGGGCAAATTCTAGCTTTTTTTCGATTTGACGCCCAGGAGCGCCTGGCGCTTTGCCCGATTCGCCAGGCTGCCAATCGCAGAAGTTGCACGGGGAAATCGTGACGATCAGGAGAAATCGTGACGATCAGGGACAGCCTGTTTCCACGAGCTCTGTCGTTGCGCTCGGGCCGAAGTGGATGCTCTCAATTAACAAGAGACGTCAAGCTAGCCGAGTTTCTTGATCAGCCGCATCTGACGGTCGGTATGGCCGTAGTACTTCAAGTTGAAATCGATGAGATTTGACCGCTCCAGCACTGGCTTCAGGTGGGAGAAGCATTCAAAACTGAACTCGCCGTGGTATTCGCCATCACACGACTTGATTCAGCTGCCAGCTCACTGGGCTTAAGCACCGTCGTGTTGCCAGCCATCATCGACCCGACAACCGGAACCAGCGAAAGGTTGTAGGGAAAATTCCACGCGGAAATGACCAGGGTGACCCCCAACGGCTCGGGCAGGAGGAGGCTTTTGCCCGGTTGATTTAGAAGGTTGGTACGAACGCGGCGAGGCTTAGCCCACTTCGCGAGGTTCTTCACGGCCGACTCAAGTTCCTCGAACAGGGGGAAGAGCTCGGTGAGCTGCGTGTGGTGCTTTGATTTGCCGAAGTCTTGGATCTCCATGTGGATCGGTCGTTTAAGTTCTGGTTCCCTTGCGTTAGACAGCGATCGCCATTTGCCGGCGCGAATGGCGAGTCTCATCAAGCGTGTGCGGATCCGCTTGGTTGCAGGCGTCCACCTCGGCGGCAGCCGCGACATCTGCGAGGATCTCGGTGCACTGGGCACGATTCATCCGCCTTGGGACGGCGTAGAACCAACGAGCTTCTTTCAGGGCCTTGTCCGAAATCGCGGCGAAGTCGCGGTCTGTGAGGTCCTTGAGCCCTGCAGGAATCTCAATGTCGCAAGCAAGTGCTTCATCCAATCGCCTGGATGGGCTCACAACACGATGACCGCCTACAACCGTCTCCGGCGCGACATGATTGCGTTTTTGAAAGCGGGGAAGAAAGACGGTCGGCTGAGTGTTAGGAATCCTGAGAAGGCAGCCGCTCAGTTCTGCGGCTTGATCAAGGAAATTGCGTTCTGGCCTGAGTTGATGGCCGATCAGCCTAGCGTTCGACTGCTTCAACGACTCCGGATGCGACCCGGGTGGTGTTTTCCACGTCGTTGAGGAAGGCCATCAGGTCGCTGATTTGCTGCATGGACAGCGTATCGATCAAGCCACTGGGCATGATGCTATTCCGACTGGGCAGAATCTGATCGAGATCTTTGCCCGGGATGTCGGTGACGGCGTTGTTTGCGTCTCGCACTTGGATGCCCGACGCGGTTTCGTTGACCATGCCCATGAACACGGTCCCATCAAGCGTGAGCACCTTCTTGCTGGCGTACTGGTCGCTCACAATGTGCGACGGATACAGGATGGATTCCAAGGTTTCTCGGCGGGTAAATCGCTTGGCCAAACCTGACAGGTCGGGCCCGACCGAGATGCCCACGCTGCCTTTGCGATGACAATCCGCGCACTTCGCCGCCGCGAACAGGTTGGCGCCTTCCAGTGGATCTCCCTCGGATCCCTCGGGCCCTTCCAGGTAAGTTAGCAGTTGATCCAAGTCCCATCGCGATTCGTCTCCCTTCGGGAGCTCCGCGGGGGCGCGGTCCGGGTAAACCTTGCTGAACCAGCGTTGCCAAGGTTCCATCGTTGACTTGCTTCGCGGGGGGCGTTGCATTCCAGTCCAGTGTTCCAGCAACAGTTCGATTGGCTCAAATTCCTCGCCATTTTCCTGTGCTCGAAGTCCCATCAAGATCAACGAGCGGAGCGCCATCGGATCATCCGTTGCGATTTGGACTGTTGCCAGTTGCTTGACGACTTCCGACGCAGCGGGACCGTCAAGAATGTTCAAGCTGCGAACCAAGTAGTCCCAGTTGTCACCGTCTGGCTTCTGCGCCAAGGCCATCGCCACGACCGCGCGACGCTCCGGCTCACGCCTCCAGATCTGACGTAGGTGGGCGGCTGAGTCTTCATCCGGCGCGGTGGACAGCATCGCGATGATTCCCGTTCGTAACCGACGATGCACGTCATCGATCTTGGGGTCTTCGGTCAGCTGATCGTCCAATCGACGCAGCTTGCCAGCCGTTTCCCCGTCGATCGGCCGCTCCAATCGGAAAATGGCGCCGAGGGCTGCATTCCGCCACCGGGCTCCCTCATCCAGGATCGCCTGGATATCGTCCTCGGAAAGGTGACGTGAAAAATCACGCGTTGCCGCAACCATGTACATCGGCAGGGCACCTTCGGAATCGGTCGACGCCATCCGCTCATAGAATTTCAGCAGGGCAAAGCGTTCCCGCGCGGTCCACGTGCGATTGATGTGTTGCAAACACATGGCCGTGAGGATCCGGTCCATGTCGGGGGCATCGCTCTCCAGGTACTCCAGGGCACGCTCGACCATGGATTCCGCCTGCAGATAACAAGCCAATCGAATGAGTTCTTGATTCATCCGTGAATCGCCCGAGGGGAACTCATCCGCGATCTGGTCTCGAAACCAAGTGAGCTCCGTGGCTGGGATCTCGCATCGCTGGAGCGTGACCTGACAGAGTCTCAGTGTGTCCACGAAGTCCTTGTCGCTGAGAAAATCGCTCATCATGGCACTGCATCGCTTGAGCACACCGATGCCGGTATCCACGTCCGGCTCCGCATTGACAAGCGCAAGCATGCCGACCAACGCGACCCGCGTCTGGTCCGTTTTCATCACCGCCTTTCTCCACGAGGAGGTTGGCATCCGTTGCAGGACACTGCGAGCGACATAGGCAACCGACCGATCGTCATCGGCAAGCAATGGGAGGACGCTGGCTGCATCGCGGGGCAGTTGGCCACTGCGTAGGATGGCCTCGCATGCCGCGCGGCGAACCAAGGCATCGCTATCTTCCAAGAGCGCCTCCAGGCGTGCTGCCCCACGCCGACTGGGCGTCAGACCCAACTGCACCGCCGCACGACGCCGCACGACCTCGCTCTCCGTCTCTGAAAGCTCGATCAAGAGATCCTCGCTCGGGGCGGGGCCAAACATCTGCATCAAATCCATGGCGCGGACGCGGTACTCAGCAGGGTTGTCATCGCTGAAAGCGACCCCCGCGATTTGCTGTCCCCAACTGTCGCCCATTTCGCGACGAATCCCGGCGACGACTTGACGACCCCATGCGGCTGAGATTTGTGGTTGCCGGACCGCGGCAGCGATTCCAGTGCCCAGCTGCTTCATGGACTCCGGTACTTTGCCTTGGTAACTGACTCGATAAACACCGCCTGCGGTCCCGCGTCCACCGGTGCAAAAGTAGAGTGAACCATCCGTGCCGACGGTCAGGTCGGTCACGTTCAGCGGTTGCCCCTGCAAGAACACCTCGCTGTCGGCCACGTAGCCGCTACCCGATTGCTTGAGCTTGACATTCAAGATACGTCCCTCTGACCAATCCGCGAGGAACAGACTGTTTTGGTAGCGAACGGGAAACATGAAATGCTCATAGCACTCGATGCCGGTGGGACTGCCGCGTCCGGTGTCCAGCATGGAGGGCAGTCGGTCGTAGTAATGCTCTGGCCACTTGGCCCAGCCCGTTCGCCATCCGTATTCCCCTGACTCGGCAATTTGAAACAGCATGGTGGGGCGATACCAAGGCGTGCCGATGTCAGCTTCCATATCGGAATCGTGAACGAAGAGTCCGCCACCCGGGTGAAACGCCAGGTCGTAGACGTTTCGCAAACCTCCGGCGACGCGCTCAACGACTTTGCCTTCGATGTCGGTGCGAATGATCGTGCCACCCGGCGCCTTGGTCCCACGCCCATGTCCGCCTGGATCCTCATAACGAGGCAACAGGTCGCCCTCGTAGGAATCACGTAGCGTTTCGCCTTTGCCCTTCTTCCCCACGGCCGATACATAGGCACCCAGAGTGACGTAGATCATGCCGTCTGGTCCCAATGTCAATCCATGGGGACCATGTTCTCCACCCTGGCCCCGGAACTTCAGCACGGTTTTGACCGTCTCCAGCTGGCCATCTCGGTCATGGTCGATCAGGCGGTACAGCGCGACGCCCTCGGGGCCGTCGCCCGTGACAAACACTTCGCCATTGAGGGGCAAGATGCCTTGGACGGATTCAACGGCGTCGCAATAGGTTTGAACCGTTTCGGGAAAACCGTCTTCGTCGCGATCCACCACCAGCAACAGCGGACCATTTTCCTGTGACAGGATGAGGTGTTTGAACTCATCAAACGCCATGGCAATGACAGAGCCAACTTGTCCGTCGTTGAGAATGCGTTGCACTCCAAAGCCACGTTGAATCTGAAATCGCTCGGCGCGTTCGGCTGATTGACTGATGGCGACGGAAGGATCCCGATCCCAGGGTGCCGTTTCACCGAGCAGCCCAAAGGACGTGGCAGCTCCCCAGCTACCATCGTTCAGCAGGGCATCGTTCCATCCCGCGAGGTCGTTGGTATTGGTTCGCCAACTCTCATCGGTGCTGAAGGTGAACCAACGGTCGGAGCCATCGGGCTGAATGGAGACCCGTGCGACCAACGCCGCTGTCGATCCCTTCGTGTTTTCCACGCGGATGGCCACCACATTGCGACCGGGTTCCACGAAGTCCGTGATCTCCATCTCGACCATGTCATCGACGGACGCTCCTGAGCCAACCTTTTTGCCGTTGACGAAGACCTCGTAGCGGTCATCGGCCGCGATCTCGACAAAGGCGGTGCCCCGTTGCCGCAGGTTCAACGACTTGCGGAAATAGCAGACCTCGCCGACATCGACCGCGTCGTTGGCGGTGGTGCCGGAAGCCCAGATCCACTGCGCTTCCGCTGCATCCGTGCGGGGATTGGGGGCTAAAAGGAGGGTCCAACCGAGGACCACACCCAAAATCATCATCAACCGGTGTTGAGCGGACATCCCGAATCAACCTTCCCTGGAAATGCTCGTTGCTTCCGTGATTCCTCCCTTGAAACGGGAGGACTTTGCATGCGTGTCAAATCCGATAGCAGATTTCGGTCAGCGAACGCAAGGCAAATGGCAAAGGGTGCCAGGGTCAGGGGTTGATGACACAACCGACGGGTCGGGCTGAGGACGCAGACTAATATTCTGTCG